>DASVSV010000208.1:0-62127 GCA_036387915.1 Thermoanaerobaculia bacterium | reverse complement strand
CAGCTCTGAAGTACCACAACGGACCCGAAAGGGTCCGTTAGTGCTTTAGGGCCCGAGAGAAAAGAGGAAAGAGAAAAGAGGAAAGAGAACGCGGCCGCTCCGCGGCCCGGACCGCCTCACCTTTCCTCTTTCCTCTTTCCTCTTTTCTCCATACGCTGCCGCGCAATGCCGAAGAAACGCCCCAGTTTGTTCATCATCGACGGCTCGAACAACATCTACCGTTCGTACTACGCCATCCGCCACCTGACGAACTCGTCCGGTTTCGCCACGAACGCGGTCTATGGCTTCGTCACCACGTTGCGGAAGCTGCTCAAGGACCACGATCCCGACTGCATCGCCGTCGCCTTCGACGAGGGGCAGGAGACGGCGCGCACGAGTCAGTTCGCCGACTACAAGAAGGACCGCAAGCCGATGCCCGACGACCTGGTCGTGCAGGTGCCGCTGGTCTACGAGGTGCTCGAGGGCTTCCGGATCCCGGTCATCCGCTCGGTCGAATGGGAGGCCGACGATTTCATCGGCTCGCTGGCCTGCACCGCCCGTGACCGCGGCTACGACGTCGTCATTGCCACCAGCGACAAGGACTTTTTCCAGCTCGTCGGCGACGGCATCCGCCTCTACCACACCGGCCGCGAGACGATGTACGACGCCGCCGGCGTGACCGAGGCGTTCGGGTTGCCGCCGGAGAAAGTGGTCGACGTGATGGCCATCTGGGGCGACGCCATTGACAACATCCCGGGCGTCCCCGGCATCGGCGAGAAAGGGGCGAAGGGGCTGATCCAGCAGTTCGGCTCGCTCGACGGCGTCTACGAGAATCTCGACCAGATCAAGAAGGCCGCGCAGCGGACGAAGCTCGAGGAGAACCGGGAGAAGGCGTACCTCTCGAAGGAGCTCGCGCGCATCAAGTGCGACCTCGACCTGAACATCGACTTCGAGACGCTGAAGCGCACCGATCCCGATCGCCCCAAGCTGCACGACATCTTCTCGCGGCTCGAGTTCGCGTCGCTGATGCAGGAGTTCCTCCCCGAGGCACCGGCGGTGGCGAAGGACTTCCGCATTGCCGTGACCGCGGAGGAAATCCGCGAGTTCGTGAAAGGCCACGACGCGCTGGCGATCTGGCTCGAGCCGGAGACCGTCGACGGCTTCGACGCGCCGATGGCCGCGTCGCTTTCCGTGAAGGCGTCTGAGTCGCTGCTGATCCCGCTGCGGCGCGACGTCGGCGGTACGAGCGAGCTCACCGAGGCGCTGCGCGAAGTGCTCGCCAGCGACCGCCTCTTCGTCACCTACGACGCCAAGGCCCAGTCGCGCCGTTTGCGCGCGGCGCAAATGCCCGTGCCCACCCGCTGGGACGACGTGATGCTGACGTCCTACGTCATCAACCCCGGCCTCCCCAGCCACGCTCTCGGCAACATCGCCCGCGATCGCCTCAAGCAGGACATCTCCACGCGCAAGGACGTGCAGAAGACCGCGCCGCTGTTCGCGCTCGATCACGAGATCGGCTCCTCGCTCCTCAGCCCCTACCAGCAATACCTCGGCGAGAAGACGGACGTGATCGTCGCGCTGCGCGCCGTGCTCGAGCCCGAGCTGCGCCGCGACGCCGCGCTCAACGACATCTACGAGCGCATCGAGATGCCGCTCTTTCCCGTGCTCGCGGCGATGGAAGAACGCGGCATCCGCATCGACGTCGACCTGCTGCGCACGATGGCCAACACGATGGGCGCGCAGATCGCGGAGCTGGAGAAGCAGGTCTACGCCGAGGCGGGGATGGAGTTCAACATCAACTCGCCGCTGCAGCTCGGGCACGTGCTGTTCGAGAAGCTGAACTACCCCGTCATCAAGAAAACGAAGACTACCAAGAGCTACTCGACCAGCGTCGAAGTGCTCGAAGAACTGGCCAGCCACGGCTTCGCGGTGCCGCGGCTGATCCTGCAGCATCGCGAGCTGCACAAGCTGAAGGGGACGTACGTCGACGCGCTGCCGCTGCTCGTCGGCCGCGACGGCCGCGTGCACACGACCTTCAATCAGGCCGTCGCCGCAACGGGACGGCTGTCGTCATCCGACCCGAACCTGCAGAACATCCCCATCCGCACGCAGCTCGGCCGCGAGATCCGGAAGGCGTTCGTCGCGGACGAAGGCTGGGTGCTGCTCTCCGCCGATTACTCGCAGGTCGAGCTGCGCATCCTCGCGCACATTTCGCAGGATGAGTCGCTGATCGAGACCTTCCGGCGCGGCGCGGACATCCATCGCGCCACCGCCTCGAAGATGTTCAACATCCCCGAGGATGAGCTGACCGCGGAGCAGCGCCGCGGGGCGAAGGTGATCAACTTCGGCGTGCTGTACGGCATGTCGTCGTTCCGCCTGGCGAACGAGCTCGGGATCTCCGGCACGCAGGCCAAGGACTGGATCGAGGCGTACTTTGCGCGCTATCCGAAGATCCAGGAGTACCTCGACCGCACGCTCGACGAGGCGCGCGCGACGGGGAAAGTGACGACGCTCTTCGGCCGCGTGCGATACATCCCCGAAATTCAGAACCGCTCGTTCACCGTGCGCGGCAACGCGGAGCGGATGGCCACGAACGCGCCCATCCAGGGCACGGCCGCGGACATCCTGAAGATGGCCATGATCGCCCTCGAGCGCAACCTCGGCGAGCACGGCTCCGGCGCGCGGATGCTGCTCACCGTGCACGACGAAATCGTGATCGAGGCGCCGGAGACGAGCGCTGCCGAGGTGGCGGGAATCGTGAAAGAGACGATGGAGAACGTCTTCCCGCTGGCCGTGCCGCTGGCCGTCGACGCGCACTGGGGGAAGAGCTGGTACGACGCCAAAGAATAGTGCGACACCTGGCCATCTTCGTCGCCGTTGCGGTTTGCGTCTCATGCAAACCGGCGCAGCAGCAGCCTTCCGCGAAAAAGCCCGCCGCCGCCGGGCCGCAGGTGCGCGCGACCGTGGTCACGATCCGTACGACCGTCGCGCCCGACAAGACCTTCGACCACACGCTGGTCATCGCGGGCGACCGCGCCCGCAGCATGGGCGAGCACGAGACCTGGCGCCTCTTCGACACGAAGGCTGACACGGTGACGTACGTCGACGACGTGGAGAAGACCATCCGCACGGAAGCACTCGCGTCGATCGTCAAGACGCGCGGCGCGACGCTGGACGCTGCCCTTCCGGCGCACTACCCGCGCGCGAAGCTGGCCCGCACCAACGAGCGCAAGGCCTTCCTCGGCGCGAATGCGCAACAGGTGGTGATCCAATCGGGCGCCTATCGCCGCGAGCTCTGGCTCGGCGAGCATCCGCAGATCCCGCGCGGCCTCTTCGCCATGATGCACGCCAGCGACACCCCGTCCTCGCCGCTCGCCCCGATGATGCGCGCCGTCGACGAGGTCCTCGTCCGCGAGCGCGGCTTCCCCCTCTCCGACCGCACCGAAGTCCCCCTCGGCAATGACAAGCTCGTCGTCGAGCGCACCGTCACCGGCATCGTGCAGAGAGAGGTCCCGCAGTCGGTGCTCGCGCTGCCGAAGGACTACAAAGACGTCACACCGAAGCCGAAGCCCGCGCAATAGGCGCGCTTCCCGCAGCGCTCTCCGCCATGGAACCACCGCAGAGAGACTGGCAGAAGGAGCGCGGCGGCCGCATCGACCCGCTCAGGGACCCGGAGCCGCCGATGGACAGCGAGGACCGCATCGACGAAGCGATCGCCGAGTCGTTCCCCGCGAGCGACCCACCCTCGTGGAACAGCGGAGTAAACGAGGACTGACTATGGAGTGCGGCGGCCCGGCCGCCGCTTTCTAATTCGGGAACTCGTGCGACCGAGACGGCGAGAGCTTGCGCGTCACTCGACCGCATCGTAACGTGCGACGTCATCGTGTCTCGCAACCGAATTTGAAAGCGGCGGCGAAAGGCCGCCGCACTCCATAGTCAAAGCACCGTTCGCGAATCGCCGACGCGCTTGGTGGCGCCTTCCTTGTCAAAGTACTCGAGCAGCGGAATGGCCACCTTGCGCGAGATGCCGAACAGGTCCTTGAACTGCGCGACGTCGATCGTCTCGCCCTTCTTCGTCGACAGCTTTTCGCGCGCCGCGGCGATGACGTCGCGATGGAGATAGACGCCCTCTGCCAGCCGCACCAAAGTTCCCTGCTTCACCAGGAAGCCGATGATCCCTTCGATGACCTTGGTGCGCTGGTGGATGGTCTTGATCAGCTCCGAGGTCGCGGGCGTCTGCAGTCCCGCGCCGGCGTAGCGCGCTTCGATCTCGCGCGCCAGTTCCCCTTCCGCGCCGCCGAGGGTTTTGGAGCGGCCGGGGATCTCGAGAACGTCGCCCTGCAGCGTCGCGATCTGCTCCTTGCCGAGATCGTTCAGCAGGAAATTCACCGGCGCGCCGGCGGGGATGAGCTTCTGCACGAACTCGCTCTTCGGCACGTTCACGGCCATCTTGTTGCTCTTGAAGTAGCCGTCCAGGAACTCCATCGCCTTGCGGCGAAAGTCCGCCAGCACGTCGTCGTGCAGGAACGTGCTGCCGGTCTTCACCGCGTTTGGCACGCTGCGCAGCTCTTTCGTCAGCGACTCCGCGCGGATGCCGGTACGCGCCTGCAGTTCGTCGATGGTCACGCCGCGCAGTCCCTGCAGTTTCGCGATCAGCTCGACCCGTTGCGGCAGCGAGCCGCTGGCCAGAATCTCCAGCAATTCCGCGCGCGTGCCGCGGCTGAGCTTCGACAGATGCGCGTCGAGCACCACGCCGCCGCCGATCGTGAACGCGGGTGAGTAGCGGCGGATGACGAAGCGGTCGCCCGCGGCCGCGACCACCGGCGACTCGAGCCGGATCTGCGCGAACGCACCGTCGCCGGGACGCAGCTCGCCGTCCGTGACGTCGACGAAGCGGATCGTGCCGAGGAGCTCGGCGGAGAGGTGATGAAAGCGGATGCGGGTCTGCTCCTTGAGCGGCTTCGCGTCCGGCAGCAGCTCGAGCCGCACGGTGATGACCTGCGACGGCCGCAGCGTGTTCGGATGCAGGACCTGATGCCCCCGCTGGATCTCTTCGAGCGGAATGTCGGCGAGGTTCATCGACGTCCGTTCGCCGGCCGACGCTTCGTCGCGCGCCTCGCCGTGCACTTGGATCGCGCGCGCGCGGCTGGTGCGCGCGGCGGGCAGCACTTCCACTTCGTCTTCGACGCGCACGCGTCCGGAGAGCGTCGTGCCGGTGATGACGGAGCCGAAGCCTTTCATCGTGAAGACACGGTCGATGGGCAGACGGAACACGCGCGTGCTCGCATCGCGATCGCCGACTGCAGAGACGGATTCGACGATCGCCGCGCGCAGGTCGTCGAGTCCCGCGCCGGTGGTGCTGCTGACCGGAATGACCGGCTTTCCTTCGAGGAAACTGCCGGCGGCGAGCTCCTCCACTTCCATGCGCACGAGCTCGAGGATGTCGCGCTCGACGAGATCGCTCTTGGTCATGGCCACGACGCCGGAGGGGATGCCGAGGAGCTTGCAGATCGCGAAATGCTCGCGCGTCTGCGGCTTGATCGACTCGTCCGCGGCGACGACGAGCAGCACGCTGTCGATGCCGCCCACGCCGGCCAGCATGTTCTTCACGAAGCGTTCATGGCCGGGCACGTCGACGAAACCGATCTGATAGTCGTCGGTGAACCAGCTCGCAAACCCGAGGTCGATGGTGATGCCGCGGCGCTTCTCTTCGGGAAGGCGATCGGTGTCGATGCCGGTCAGCGCGCGCACCAGCGAAGTTTTTCCGTGATCGATGTGGCCGGCCGTCCCGACCACGCGTTTCTTGCGAGTCATCGGCGCGAATCGTACATGCGAGGTGAAAGGTAAAGGGAGAAAGGTAAAAGTGCCGCTACGCGGCGGTCGCATCGCGTCAGCGCGAATCCGGCGAAGCCACTTTTCCCTTTTACCTTTTGCCTTTTCCCTCGAACCTCTCCGGATACGCTTCCTGCAACTGCGGCGGAACGTCTCCGTTCTGTCCGAGCGACTCTTTGAGCTCGCCCGCGTTGAGGATGGCCTGGCCGCGGAAGTGGTTGTTGGTCACGACGTACGTGTCCGTGTTCTTGGCCATCTTGCCGATGCGCTCGACCCAGGGCTCGAGCTCCTTCGGCGAATAGAGATAGTTGTATCGCTCCCACGACTCGTTGTGCGCGAACCACTTCTCGTAATTGCGGCCGTGCAGACGCGCATACGCGACGGGGCCGGTCACCGTGTCGGACGGTTTCACGGAATCGGAGAAGAGCGGCTGATCGACGTTCACCCAGCCGACGTCGTGCTCGTCGAGGAACTCGTAGAACTCCGGCTCCTGAAACGTGGCGTGGCGCACCTCGAGTGCTTTCGGATAGTCGGCGAAGGCCTCGAACAGGTCGACGAGGCGCACGCGCGACTCGGGTGTGTTCTTGAAGCTCCACGGAAACTGCAGCAGGATCGCGCCGAGGCGATCGGCCTCCATCAGCGGATCGAGATAGTTGCGGAACGCTTTGAGGTCGGCCTTTTCCAGCGTGGCCTTCTCGTGCGTGAAGCCGCGGAAGACCTTCGTCGTGAACTTGAAATCGGCGTTCGACGCGACCCGGCGCGCCCAGCTCGTGGCGTGATTCGGCGGCGGGATCCGGTAGAACGGCGAGTTGATCTCGATGGTGTCGAAGAAGCCGGCCAGATAGCCGAGCGGATCGAACTTCGAGCCGTGCGGCGGATACACCACGCCCTCCCAATCCTTGTAGCTCCACCCGGCGGGACCGATTCTAATTTTGCTGGTTTTCACCGATGGTCAAGACCTTGACGATTTATTTTGAGTTCCATCCTTCTTCGTGACATTCCTCGGAAAGCTATGCTAAAACGCCAGCCATCGGGATCAATATGAACACCTCCAAATCGGACAGCGGCGTTCGTTGGGGGAATCGTGTTGTTCCCGTGGACTCGGAAGGGGGTCGATTCCAAACGCACTCGTAGTTTTCATCCATCAGGCGGGGGCAGGGTCGCGGCCCCCCGCACGTGACACCCGCTGCGGCAAATGCAATCACCAGGCTACAAACCGTTAGGAGATCAAGGTTTCATGGACACTTTCAACGATAAGTCCCTCAACTGTGCCGACTGTGGACAGGAGTTCATCTTCAGCCGCAACGAGCAGGCGTTCTACGCCGAGCGCGGATTCACGAACGAGCCGAAGCGCTGCAAGAACTGCCGCGACAAGCGGAAGGTCTCGCGCGATGGCAACGGCGGTTCCGACGGCCGTTCGCGCCAGATGGTGAGCGTCACGTGCGACAGCTGCGGCATCCCGACCGAGGTTCCGTTCACCCCGGTGAGCGGCAAGCCGGTCTACTGCCGCGATTGCTACAACCAGCGCCGCTCGAACAGCCGCCCCTCGAGCTGGGCGTAACCCCTTTCGATTCAAATCGACCCTTCGATTCCAAACGGCCGGCGCGCAAACGCCGGCCGTTTTCGTTCTCGATCATCGTTTGCCTACCCTGCGCTTTACGTGCCGCGCCCTGGGTTATGATCCGCGCCGCTTGACACGCCCGAACCCCCGCCCCGTCGATTCCATCCTCGATCTCATCGGCAACACGCCCATGGTGCGTCTGCGCAGGATCACCGGCCCCGACGACGCGGACATCTACGTCAAGCTCGAGCTGCTCAATCCCGGCTTCTCGGTGAAGGACCGCATCGGCATCGGCATGATCGAGCGCGCCGAGCGTGCCGGCCTGCTGAAGCCCGGCGGCACGATCGTCGAGCCGACCGCGGGCAACACCGGCGTTGCCCTGGCCCTGGCCGGCGTGCAGAAGGGCTACCGCGTCATCCTCTGCGTCCCCGAGCATTTCTCGACCGAGAAGCGCGAAGTGATGAAGGCCCTCGGCGGCGAGGTGATTCTCACGCCGAAAGACGGCGGCATGAAGGCCGCCATCGCCAAAGCCGAGGAGCTCGCGAGCGAGATCGACGGCGCGTATGTGCCGCAGCAGTTCGCGAATCCGTTCAACGCCCAGGAGCATTACGAGTCCACGGGCCCGGAGATCTTCGAACAGCTCGACGGCCGCGTCGACGCGTGGGTCGCGGGCGCGGGCACCGGCGGCACGTTCAGCGGCGTGGCCCGCTACCTGCGCGAACGGCTGCCCGACGTGCAGTGTTACGTGGTCGAGCCGCAGGGGTCGATCCTCAAAGGCGGCGAAGCAGGTCCGCACGAAGTGGAAGGCATCGGCGCATCGGCGTTCATCCCTCCCGTCCTCGACATGTCGCTGGCGACGGACGTGATCCGCGTCGACGACGATCCCGCGTTCGACATGGTCGCGCGGCTCGCGGCCGAGGAAGGGATCCTCGGCGCGTCCTCCGCCGGCGCGAACGTCGCCGCCGCACTCGAAGTCGCTCAACGCCTCGGACGCGGCAAGCGCGTCGTGACCGTCATCCCCGACGCCTCGGAGCGCTACATGTCGAAAGGCGTGTACTCGCGGTGGCGCAAAAGGGATTGAGAATTGAGGATTGAGGATTGAGGACGGCGGCGAATCCTCAATCCTCAATCCTGCATCCTCAATCCCGAGCAAAGCGAGGCCACATGGGTTTTTCCACCGATTGCATCCACGCCGGGCAGGAGCCGGAGCCGCATACCGGCGCCGTCACCATCCCGATCTACCAGACCTCGACCTACGTGCAGCCCGAGCTCGGACGGCACAAGGGTTATGAGTACGCGCGCACGAAGAACCCCACGCGCTCGGCGCTGGAAGCGAATCTCGCGGCGCTCGAGCGCGGCAAGTACGGGCACTGCTTCGCGTCCGGCATGTCGGCCACCGATACCGTTTTCCGTCTTTTGAAATCGGGCGATCACGTGATCGCGGGCGAGAACATGTACGGCGGCTCGTACCGCCTCTTCAGCCGCGTGCTGGAGAAGTTCGGACTGGAGTTCACGTACGTCGACACGTCGAACGTCGACAACCTGCGCAGCGCGATGCGCGCGAACACGCGGCTCGTGTTTCTCGAGACGCCGACCAATCCGATGATGACCGTGACCGATCTCGCCGCCTGCGCGGACGTCGCGCACAAGGGCGGCGCACTGGTCGTCGTCGACAACACGTTCTGCTCGCCCTGGCTGCAGAAGCCGATCGACCTCGGTGCGGACATCGTCGTGCACTCGACGACGAAGTTCCTCAACGGACACTCCGACTCCGTCGGCGGCGCGGTGATCTCGAACAGCGACGAGCTCGGCGAACAGATCGGCTTCCTGCAGAACGCGGTCGGCGCGATCCTCTCGCCATTTGACTCGTGGCTCGTGCTGCGCGGCGTGAAGACGCTCGCGGTGCGCATGAAGCGCCACGAGGAGAACGGCGTGGCCATGGCCAACTACCTTTCGAATCATTCGAAGGTGCAGAAGATCTACTACCCCGGGCTGCCCGATCACCCGCAGCACGAGCTGGCCAAACGCCAGATGAACGGCTTCGGCTCGATGATCTCCTTCGATCTCGGCTCGCTCGACAACGCGAAGAAGTTCCTCGACCGCGTCCGCCTCTGCTCCCTCGCCGAGTCCCTGGGCGGCGTCGAGACCCTGATCTCGCACCCCGAGACCATGACCCACGCCTCCGTCCCCCTCGAAACCCGCACCCGCCTCGGCATCACCCCCGGCCTGGTGCGCATCTCCGTCGGCATCGAAGACATCGAAGACCTCATCGCCGACCTCGAAAACGCCTTCGACGGGGTCTGAGACCGTCCCAACGGACCGCCGCCGTCGCGGCGGCGTGACCGAACTCAGCGAGTCGAGTCCTAAGCTTCCAGCGTCTCGATGAGCCGCTCGACGTTGCGCGCGAGCGTTTGCAGCTCGCGTTCGGAGAGCGTGCCGTTGCCGAGGGTGGCGAGCCATTGGTCGTAGGCGGGGCGGACTTTTTCGACGAGGGTGCGGCCGCGGCGGGTGAGGGCCACGCGGGAGGAGCGGAGGTCCTGGGGGTCGTCGTTGCGCTCGGCGAGGCCGAGCTGTTCGAGGCGGGCGATCATGCCGGTCATGTTCTGCTTGGTCACGCCGAGGCGGCGGGAGAGGGCGACCAGCGTGGTGGGGGCGTTTTCGGCGGCCAGGGCCGAGAGCACGGCCCACTGCTGCGGGGTCACTTTGGACTTGCCGAAGAGCGGTCCGAGCCGGCGGCTGAGAAGGTTCGCGAGCTGAATGACGCCCGTGACCAGATCGCGTTCGCCCGGCATGTGGTCAACATCTTGACGGTCTGAACGCCCCCTGTCAAATGAGCTGAGCCCGGTAACGATTCAGCAACCTTTCCGTTGCCTTTATTGGCCGGATTCGCTATTTTCCGTCCACACGTCGTTCCGTCCAATCGTCCAGGCGGGTCGTCCATACGTCCGGTAAAGTCCAAGGAGCCTCTCATGATGAGAGCTGCGCTGTCGGCGCTTTGCGCGCTGCTGTCGGTGTTGGTGTCGTCTTCTGCAGGCGCGGCGGAGCCGTTGTTTCCGACGCCGCTGCACCTCACGCGTCAGGTCCACGACCCGCTGGCCGATACCACCGTCGTGCTCGAAGAGTACGGCTACGGCAACCGCCTGGTGTCCGTGCGCGGCGCGAAGACCTCCATCGCCGACTACGAGCGCGGTGAGCTGACCGAGATCGACCGCGACGCCGCGACGTACAGCGTGACCCGCTTCGACCTCATCGCCAGGGCCGTGGCCATGGCCGGCGGCGGCGGAGCGGCGCCGGTGAAGGAAGATCGCGCCGAAGCGCGCGCGACGTCCGCGATGCGCAGCACCGGCATGCGCGCCACGAAGCTCGGCCGCAACGCCGAATACTTCGAGGCCGAAGTCGGCGCGGCGGGCATGAAGCAGAAAGTCGAGATCGCGCTCGACCCCACCGCCCGCGTGTCCAAAGCCGCGCTGGAAGTCCTCCTCGGCGCCGCGTATCCGGCCGCCAAACGCCCCGAGCACGATGCGGTGATGAGCGCCGCCGTCACGCGCGAGCAGCGCCGCGGCAACGTCTCCACCAATGCCACCGCCGCAACGCAGGAGCTGTACGCGCTCCCCATCGAGCAGCGCATCACCATCGGCCTCGACGACCAGACCACCATCGAGCTCCGCTCGAGCGTGGTCCGGGTCGGCATCGAGCAGCCGCCCGCCGATCTCGTCTCCATCCCCGCCGGTGCGCGTCTGGTCGTCTCGCGCTACGTGGCCGTGGCCAACGAGCTCGAACTGATGAACCGCCCGTCATCCCCGGTCCCGAACGTTCCGTAGGGGGCAATGCGTGAAACAACGGATCAGCAGCGCCAGGCGCTCCGCGCCAGCCGTCTTCGTGTCTCTCCTGGCAGCCTTCGCGGCCGTGTCGTCCGCGCTGGCGGGAGAGATCAGCTCCGCCGACCTGCAGATCCAGGGCGTCGGGCTGAAAGTCGTCACCATCTCGGCGACCACCGGCATCGACATTCCCGCGGCCATCCAGACGGAGTTCGGCGGCAAGCAGAATGACGAGGCTCCGGTCGTCGAAGAGCTCCTCGCCGTCGCGGAGCTGAGCGGCCCCGGCATCGAAGTGCCGATCCGTCTCGAGGCCGCGCCCGGCCACAAGTTCCAGATCCCCGGCCTGGCCCGCGAAGGCGTCTACTTTCTCCAGAACATCCGCCTGATGAAGGGCGGCGAGTTCCTGCAGTCCGCGACGCCGGCTGTCGCCACGATCACCGTTTCCAACCTGCTGCAGACCAGCGTCCGCGTGCGCCAGCTCACGCCGGAAGAGCTGCGCGCCCGCGGCATCACCATCGACGCGCGCAACTACGACGTCTACGAATACACCTTCTCCTTCCTGATCAACGGCCAGATCGTCGAAGTGCCGTTCCCGGTCATCGTCGATCCGCGCACGCACGAGGCGCGGGCGCTGACGCCGCCGGAGGGCTACTTCCTGCCGCCGGTCAACACGATCCTCCCGCCGCGCTGGCAGCCGCCGGAGATCCTGGCCTTCGAAATCGGCCCCGACCTCCCGGCAAGCGGCGCACCGCCGCCACCCGCGGGCGGAGGCGGCGGCCGAGCCGCGTCGATCCCGGCGGCGCTGGTCATCCCGAACAGCATGGCCGTGCTGCACCAGTTCTTCGCCGTCACGCTGATGGTGACGAACGGCGCGCCGGACGGCAGCAGCGTGACCCTCGACGGCGTCACCGCGACGCTCAAGCCGCCCGCGCACCTGCGCACGGTGAAGTCGAATCCGTCCGTCGCCTTCGGCCAGCCCGTGCCGATCGTCGACGCCACCACCGGCGTCACGTTCCTCGTCGCGCAGGGCAAAGGGGAGGCCGACTGGACGATGGAAGGGCTGCAGCCCGGCACGCACACCGTCGAAGTGGACGTGCGCGCCACCTACAAGGCGCCGGGCCAGAACGACTTTCCGATGAAGGGCACCGCGCGCGCGACCGTGGTCGTGCACGACCCGCGCTTCAACATCAACTTCTCGCATCCCGACACGGTCCGCGAAGGGCTCGACTACACCACCTTCTCCTTCATCACCAACATGTCGGCGGCGACGCAGAACATCCGCGTCTCCAGCGGCCTCCCCGCCTGCGCGGACTCGCCGGGCGCGAACGTCTGCCGCGTCGACGGCACCTCCGAGTTCACCGAGCTCTCCATCCCCGCGGGGGAGATGCGCAGCATCGAATACAAGCTGCGCTCGAGCGTCACCGGCCAGGTCTTCGCCACCGCCGGCTCGGTCAGCGACGCCGCCATCACGGCCGCCGTGCAGTTGCACATGGGCGTGAGCGAGAGCGGCATTCCGCTGTCGCCGGCCACGCTGGTGATGCCGTACTACGCCCGCTTCGTCGACGAGGCCATGGTCTCGGCCAACCTGCAGCTCCTCGGCCTCGGCTACTCGCTCGCCACCGCGCCGCTCACGCCCGCGCTGGCGAAGCATCCGAACGTCATCAAGAGCGACGTCTTCCAGCGCGCCGTCGACATCGCCCGCGCCGGCCAGCGGGTCTTCCTCGGCGACACACAACACGACTCGCTCGCGCACATGTCGCTCGACCTGCTCGGCAACGGCAACGAGCTGCGCGAGTGGGACGAGCTGCGCCGCAACGAGATCAGCGGGCGCAAGGCCGCGGCCGCGATCTCGCGTCAGCTCGAAGCGCATTCGTCCTCGCAGACCGAATTCGTCGACCGCTTCGCCTCCGCCACCGCGTGGCGCGCGCCGTACCTCCTCGCCGTTACGAACGGCGGCAAGCTTTCGATCAGCGGCGTGACCTCGAACGCGCGCGCCGCGGTTGCGAGCGAAGCGGCGTCGGGCTGGATCCGCCAGTTGCCGTTCGCCGAGGTGACGACGTTCAAGACCGGCGAGCTGGCCATGGTCGGCCGCTGGGTCGACGACTACGAGCTGACCGTCGTCCCGACGGCCGACGGCCCGATCGCGCTCGACGTCATTCTCCCCGCGACGACTGAAGGCACCGTCATCCGCGGCCACATCGATCTCAACGGCGCGGCCAACACGCCGCTGACCGTTCTCGTCACGCGCGGCGCGACGAAGCTCGAGGCGCGCAACACCATCGGCGGCATCGCCGCGACGGGCACGCTGAGCACCGTCACGCCGCAGCCGGTCCGTCTGATCGGCGCGCGCCAGGACCTTCATCTCGACGCCGAGGGCCACAAGGTGAGCGTGCTCTGGAACCGTCCCGTCGGCGTCGCCCCGGGCGACGACCTGCTGACCAAGTTCGCCGCGCAGGTCGTGCTCAACCGCGACGGCGTGAGCTACACCGGCGCGCGGCCGATGTCCTCGGCCGCGCTGCAGGAAGGCAACCGTGTCGCGAACGTCACGTTCGACCACGCGCTGTCGCAGAACGCGTCGTATACGCTCAGCGTCTCGCCGTTCGTGGACCCGCTCAGCGGCGCGACGGTGGCGTTCCCGAGCGCGCTCGTGCCGGTGATCGACAACGACGCGCCGGGCGGCATCATCTTCGGCCACGTGCTGCAGGGCGACAACACGCCCGTGGCCAATGCCGAAGTGCGTCTGTACGCCGGCTCCGCGCCGCAGTACGACCTCTCGCGCGCCAGCGACGGCGCGTTCCTGTTCGAGTTCGTCGCGCGCGACATCGACAACAACATCAGCGGCACGTACGAGCTCGAGGCCGTCTCGACGGATGACAAGCTGACGAAGCTCAACGGCGCGGTGCGTCTCCCCGGCCGCGTGCACTTCGTGAACCTGGTCTTCCTCGGACGCGGCAGCGCCGAGGGGGTCGTGCGGTACGACAACGGCGAAGTGGTGAAGGAAGCGCGCGTCGTGGTCGGCAGCACGATGTTCGACCAGTTCCGCCAGACCACCACCGACGCGAACGGCCGCTACTCCGTGACCGACCTTCCGGTCGGACCGCTGACGTTCAGCGCGACCGACGCCGACGGCAACGTCACGTTCGCCGCGTCGGAGATCAAGACGCCGGGGCAGCGCCTCGTGCGCGACCTCTCCATCTATCGCCGCCCGCATCCCGGCATCGCCACGATCGGCGGGGTCGTGCGCCGCAGCGACACGAACGGCGTCGTCGCCAACGCGCGCGTCGGCGTCTACACGCAGGGCTACGGACTCGTCGACGGCTACACCGACACGTCGGGCCGCTTCACGTTCACGAAAGTACCGGCCGGTTTCGTGACCGTGCTGGCCGCGGAGTGGAACGTCTCGCGCGAAGCCACGGCGCTCGACTTCGACCTGGCCGCCGACGAGACGCGCGAGCTCACGCTCATCCTCAACGTCAAGCCGGCCGAGGCGCTGGTGGTCGTGGAAGGGGACGTCACGCGCGAGAACCCGCTCTTCCCCGGCGACACGTCAAAGTACGAACGCGTCCCGGGCGCGCTGGTGAAGATCGAAGGCGCGCAGGCCACGACGGCGGACGCGAACGGACACTTCGTCTTCCCGTCCATCCCGACCTCGTTCGCCGGCAAGAAGATCGCCGCGTACGACCCCATCACCACCCGCTCGGCGACCGTGTTCGTGCCGCAGCTCAACCCGCAGGTCACGAACTTCGTCCCCATCTTCATCTCCACCGCGGACGGCTACGGCACCGGCACCGTGCGCGTGAAGCTGCTCAACGCGGCCGGCTCGGCCGTCTCCGGCTTCCGCGTCATCGAGCCCGGCTTTCCGCCCCTTGGCCCGACGCCGCTCGAAGAGAAGAGCGGCGGCGTATACGAGCTGAAGGACGTCGCCGTCGGCGGCACGACCACCGTCTGGGCCATCGGCGACGGCAACGGCACATACGGCGACCAGACCGCGACCGGCAGCGCCAAAGTCGAGTTCAACGGTCACGTGGCGTCGCTCACGCTGCGTCTGCCCGGCCAGGGCAAAGTGCGCACGAAGCTCGCCGCCGACATCGACCTGATCGGCGACGTCTCCCTCGTCTATCCGGCGTGGGAAGAAGAGACGCAGGGGCTGGCGCCGAAGACGCGCAGCGCCTCGACGGCCGTCAACGGGCAGCCCGATTTCGCGACCTTCGACAAGGTCCCGGCGCTGCAGAACTTCACCGCCTCCAGCGCGCATCCGGTGTACGGCTACGCCTCGAACAGCACGAAGCTCGGCTTCGACGGCGACGTCGCCACCATCACCCTGCAGCTCAACAAGCTCTCCACCGTGAGCGGCGTGATTTACGCCGTCGACGGGCGCACGCCGATCCCGGGTGCGGCCGTGCGCATCGAGGACGGCCGGCAGAATCCGGGCATCTTTACCTCGCGGCCGGACGGGAGCTTCGAGTTCAAGAACGTGGCCGCGGGCGTCGGCTTCCGCGTCATCGCCGACATCACGCAGGACGGCGTCTACCGCACCGGCCTCGCAACCGGCAACACGCCCAGCCTCGGCGGCCCGGTCAGCAACATCGCCGTGATCATGCGCACGCAGGGCTCGATCGACGGCCGCGTCGTCTACGCCGGCTACAAAGTCTTCGACCCGCAGAACTCCGCGAACAACGTCGTCGACAACACGCCGAACGACCTCTCCGACAACGCGCCGGTGCCGCTGGCGAACTTCGCGCTCAAAGAGCTCGACTTCCCGCTGCGCGACTTCGGCAAGGCCGGAGACTGGCAGACGACCGACATCGCCGGCCGCTTCCGCTTCAGCAACGTCTTCACCGGACCGCTCCGCATCACCGCCGCCGATCCGGCCAACCAGGATATCCGCGGCACCTGGACCGGCACGCTCTCGCAGGAAGGGGAGCACATCACCGCGTACGTCGGCATCGGCGCGACCGGCTTCGGTCCCGTCACCGTCCGCGTCGTCGACCCGAACGCGCAGAACGCCGGCGTTGCGAATGCCGAGGTGACGCTGATCCGCGATCGTGACGTGTTCGACCTCGGTACGACTGACGGCAACGGCGTGATCCGCTTCGCCGAAGTGCCGGTCGGCACGCTGTACAAGATCACCGCGTACTCCAAGGCCCTCGGCAAGTCGGGCGGCACGGGCCAGTTCACGGTCGTCAACCTCACCGGCGCCGACAGGGAAGTGGTGCTCGAGTTCAGCGGCCGCGTCGACGGCAAGCTGTCCGACCCCGAAGCCGCCGGCCGCGGCGTGCCGGGCGCGCCGGTCACGCTGTCGATGACCGCGTTCCAGACCCGCGCCAGCACCGACACCGCGGGCGTCTTCCTCTTCGAAGGCGTGCGCGAAGGCATCTTCAAGCTCGAGGCGAAAGACACGCTCACCAATCGCCGCGCATTCGCCTCGCGCAACCTCTCGCAGTCCGATCCGAATCCGTTCGTCACGCTGGAGCTCGAGCCGATCGAGACGCTGCATGCGTCCGTCTATTTGCCGAACGACACCGGCGGCAACTCGAACGTCCTCGCGCCGGTGGTGAGCATGGAAGTGCGCCAGCGCAACGACGACTTCCTGCGCGAGCTGCAGGGCAACAACTTCCAGATGCAGGGCGTGCTGGAGAACGAGACCTACTCGATCGTCGTCAAGGAAATCGGCGGCGAGCAGCGCACCATCAACACGACCGGCAAGTTCCCGAAGGGCTCCGCGGCCGATCCGCTGAAGCTCGTGCTTCCGGCGCACGGCACCGTCGACGTGCGCGTCGTGCAGGGCGCAACGCCGTCCGTCAACGCCAAGGTCACGGTCTCGGGCGGCAGCAAGAGCGTGATCGTCTACACCGACGCCACTGGCCTGGCCACGGCGCGCGGCATCCCGCTCGGCGCCGCGTACGTGCAGGTCGTCTCGCAGGACAACGCCTTCTCCGGCTCGGCCAGCACCACCCTCGCCAGCCAGACCACCGCGGCCAGCGTCACCGTAACCCTCGGCGCGTACGCCGCGGTGGCGGGCTACGTCGAAGCGGAAGCGGGCGGGCCGTCGATCGGCACGCGCGTCATCGCCTCGTTCTCCAGCCGCGTGCTGGAGATGCTCACCGACTCGGGCGGCCGCTACGTCTTCAACGGCATCCCCACCAGCACCACCGTCACGCTGACCTACATGGGCCCGAACGACGTCACCGTCGGCGCCCGCCAGACCGTCAACGTGGCCCTCGGCGACGCCTCGAAGACCGTCAACGCGCCGAACGTGAAGCTCGACGCCACGCCGCCGACCGTGGTCAGCATCTTCCCGGCGAACAACGCCAGCAACGTCTCGCCCGACTCGTCGGTGCGCCTCATCTTCAGCGAGCGCATTCAGTCGACCTATCTCAACACCAACTACCTGCAGCTCATCCCGGCCGACAGCACGACGCCGGTCTCGACGTCGTTCGTCTCCTCGGTCAACGCCGACGGCACGTTCACCGTCATCGCCACGCCGCCCGCCGCGCCCGCGGGGCAGAAGTTCCCGCTGAAGAGCAACACGCTCTACCGCATCGTCGTCTCCGGCGAGGTCCGCGACCTGACCGGCAACAAGCTCCCCGCGCCGCGCGGCGCGAGCTTCATCACCTCCGATTACGCCGAGCCGCAGGTCGTCAAGGTGGTCCCGGCCGTGACGCAGGCGCTGCAGCCCGCGACCACGTTCGAGTTCCGCTGGAACGAGCCGATCGAGCCCGGCCAGCTGCGCTTCTACAAGATCAGCGCGGCCGGTGCGGGCGGCACGGTCGTCGCCGAGAAACAGGGCAACACGTTCCTCGATCCGGCGCATGGCCTGACCCTCTTCTTCACGCCGAACGAAGAGATCGAGCAGGAGTCGTTCTACCGCGTCGTCATCTCCGGCGTGAAAGACCTGCAGGGCAACCCGGCCGCGACGCAGACCTTCCACTTCTTCTCCTACGACCTCGTCAAGCCGTTCGTGAACTTCGTCTCGCCGGTGCCCGCGGAGTTCCCGCTGATCTCCGGCGTCGAGTACACGCTCGGCGTCGACGTGCGCAACGGCACCGCCGCCGGCACCACCGCGACCGACGTCGCCAAGGTCGACTACTTCAAGGTCGACGGCAGCACGTCGACGTACATCTACACCGCGTCCGCCGCGCCGTGGACGTACAAGTTCGTCGCGCCCGACACCACCGGCGGAGGCACCACGCTCACGCTGCGCGCCGTCGCCACCGACCACTCGCGCAACGAAGGCGACCCGTCCTCGATCACCTGGCAGGTCAAGCCGAACGCCGCGCCGAAGAACGTCGCCATCACCCTCGCACCGCCGACTTCGATCTACGCCGGCAACCACGCCCTGGCCACCGTCACCTTCGAGGACGAAGGCACGTTCGCCGCGCTGCAGATCGAAGCGCGCGGCACGAAGCGCGACGGCACGCCGTTCGTGGCCACGCAGACGAAGAACATGACCCGCGTCAAGGTCAACGACCCGTGGCCGACGGCCAGCTTCGACTTCGACCTCGTCCCGCAACTGCAGAGCGGCACGAAGGTCGCGTTCAAGGCCATCGTCACCGACGTGCGCGGCCTCAAGGCCGAGGACCTCGCGGAGCTCGACCTCACGCTCGACACCGTCGCGCCGGAGATCATCACCTTCTCGCCCGCCGCGCAGACCGAGTACCGCATCGGCGACAAGTTCCAGATCTCGACGGTGGTCAAGGATCTCGAGACCGGCGTCGCCGAAGTGGCGTTCTCGTTCGACAACCAGACCATCCGCGTCACGCCTGGCAACGCGCTCTTCGTCAAGAGCAGCAACGGCACATGGGCCGTGGCCTCGGGACAGATCACCGTCCCGGCCAAGAACGTCGACACCGTCATCCCCATCACCGTCACGGTGAAGGACTACGACAACAACGTGATCTCGCGCAGCACCGAGGTCGTGTACATCGGCGTGAACGACCCGACCGTGCCGAAGGGCGCGTGGGCGTGCCCCGCCGAGCGCGCCGCGTATCCCGCGAACGCGACCTTCGCGCTGAAGCTGCAGGCCCGCGCCACGGACGACATCTCCGTCACCGGCGTGAAGTTCACCATCCCCGGCGTCGCCAACCCGGTGCCCGCGCTGCGCGTCGGCTCGACCGACATCTTCGAGGCCACGGCCACGATCACGACGCCGGCCGCCGGCACGCCGTACGCGCTGACCGTCACGATCAGCGACGCCAATCCGTCCCACGACCTCACCATCAACATCCCGCTCGAGCTGGTCGACGTCGACCTCACCGTCGAGAACCGCATCCAGGCCGTCACCGCGGCAGATGCCTCGACGTACACCGGCAAGACCATCCTCGTGCGCGGCGCCACGGCGAAGTTCATCCCGCACGTGCCGCTCACGCTCAGGAACCTGCTCGTGCTCGACGGCGGCCGCGTGGAGACGCTGCCGACGACGACCACCACCGAGCATCGTCTCGACCTCAACGTCACGAACAACCTGACCGTCGACTGCGCCTCCGCGATCGACGTCAGCGGCCGCGGCTACCTCGGCGGCTGGGCCACCAGCGCCGACGGCACGGGCCTGAAGAACAACGACCAGCGCGGACGCACCGCCGGCAATACCAGCGAAGGCGGACCGAGCACGTACGCCTCCGCGTCGCACGCCGGCGTGGGCGGTGAGACCGCCAACACCACCGGCGTGACGAACGCCGTCTACGGCTCCATCACCAACCCGGCCGACCTCGGCACGGGTGGTGGCGGCGGCGTGAACAGCGGCAACGCCGGCGCATCCGGCGGCGGCGCGGTCAAGCTGCAGGGCAGCGTCTTCTCCATCGCCGGCGCGATCCGCGCCGACGGCAACCCGCGCGCCGGCGACGGCAATGCCGGCGCGGGCGGCAGCGTCAACGTGACGGTCGCGCAGCTCGTCACCGGCATCTCAGCGCGCATCACCGCGAACGGCGGCGACGACGACGGCAGCCCGAACAACTCCCGCGGCGCGGGCGGCGGCCGCGTGGCCATCAACGCGTCGGAGCGCTTCGACGTCGAAAGCGTCGGCGTGCAGGTCCAATCGCGCGGCGGCCGCAACGACACGACGGCCGAAGCCGCGGCGTACCTCGACGGTGGCGCCGGCACGATCTACGTCCGCCGCCCCGGCCAGTCCCTCGGCGAGCTGTTCGTCTCCGCGTACGACGACCGCTTCCCGGCCTCGGTCCACCTCACCCGTCCGACCCCGCTTTCCGGCACGCTGCGCTTCGACCGCGTCGTCCTGGGACAGCGCGCTCTCGTCCGCGCCGACGCGTCGATCGAGATCAACGGCGCCACCGACAACCGCACCGCGGCCGTCATCGACCCGACCGCGGTGCTGGTCCTGAAGAACGACGTCCCGGTCCTCACCGCCACCACCGCGCCGGTCGCCGGCGGCACCGTTCACCAGGGCGGCACGCTCGGCCTCAACTACGCCGTCACCTCGGCTGCCGGCATCGGCTCCGTCACCGCCTCGTGGAGCCCGGTCACGCCGGACCGCGTCGACGCGCACTTCAGCTATCCCACCGCGCCGACCTCGAACACGAGCCTCACCGTTCCGGCCGACGCCGTGATCGGCCCGGCCACGCTCACGCTGAGCGCGCGCGATCGCGCCGGCCGCACCACGCAGCTCGCGCCGGTCACGTACACGGTGGCCGCGAACGCACCGGTGGTCATCGACAAGTTCGAGGCCGCGCCGATGTCGTTCTATCCGGGCAACAACGTCACCGTCACGATCTCCGCGCACGACGACGTGAAGGTCAACAAGTTGACCCTGACCAGCTCGATCGTTCCGACCAGCCCGCAGTCGCAGACCGTTACGTTGAACGCTCCGACGGTGGTCGACCGCAAGTTCACCTTCGCCGTGCCGAACACGACGCCGGGCGGACAGAACCTCGTCTTCGATCTCGTGGCCGAGGATGGATACCCGGGACGTCCGTCGACGACGCAGCAGCTGGCCGTGCAGATCATCAAGGACACCGTCGCGCCGGCCGTGACCATCACCCAGCCCGCGGCCAACACGCTCTTCAACGAAGGCACGGGCAACACCATCCTCGTGCGCGCCACCGTCAATGACGTGGAAGTCGGCGTGAAGAGCGTCGTGCTGCAGATCGGCGACGGCGCGCAGGTTCCGATGACCTGGACCGGCTCGCAGTACACCGTCACCGTGCCCGTGCCGCCGGTCGACGGCACCGAGATCGTCACCCGTCCGCTGACCGTCATCGCGAAGGATTACGAGGGCAACACCAGCAGCCCGTCGGTCGACATCCGCATCCAGCCGAACACCGACCCGAACGCGCCGTCGATCAACTTCGTCTGCGCCACACCGAACTCGATCTACCCGGCCGGCTATCCGGTCAAGCTGCGTGTCTTCGCGGTCGGCAACACGGTCGGCAACGCCTCGAACGGCATCCAGAAAGTGGAGATGTTCATCGGCGACTCCACGACGCCGGTCCTGGCCACGGGCGTCTCCGGCCTGACCAGCCACTACGAAACCACGTTCACCATCCCGGCGGACGCGGTGGCCGGCACCACGTACAACGTGCGCGCCGTCGCCACCAACGCGGCCGGCTCGCAGGAGAGCGTGGCCACGACGTTCAGCGTCGTCACCGGCACCGTCATCTCCGCGAACACCACCATCGCCGCGAACGACACGTCGTTCGACAACAAGACCGTGATCGTCCGCGCGGGCGTCACGACCATCGTCGGCGCGCACACCTTCGAGCGGCTGGTCGTGCTCGACGGCGCGTTGGTCACGCATCCCGCCACCGACGCGACGAACGTGCATCGCCTGACGTTCACCGCCACGGGCGCGGTCTACGTCTCCTGCACCGGCGCGATCGACGTCAACTCGCGCGGCATCACCGGCAACGTGAGCGGGACCGCCTACACGTACGACCCGGCCACCGGCAAGCCGACTCTCACCGGCGGCGCGACCGGGCGCTCCAGCGGCAGCCATGGCGGTGCGGGCACGGCGAACACCGCCGGCAACGTGGCCGAGGTTTACGGGTCGATGTTCGATCCGGACGAGCCGGGCGGCGCGGGCAGCTCGAGCTCCACGACCTGCGCGGCCTGCCGCGCGGGCGGCGGCGTCGTGCGCATCACCGCCGGCACGGTGCACGTTGACGGCAGCATCCAGGCCAACGGGCAGCAGGACGACGCCTCCGGCGCCGGCGGCTCGATCCGCATCGACGCGCCGGTCATTCGCGGCGGCGGCCAGATCCGCGCCGACGGCGGCATCAACGGCAGCGGCGCCTCCGGCGGCGGCGGCCGCATCGCCTTCTACTATCGCGACTTCTCACTGTCGACCGCCAAAGTCAGCGCCGCGTCGCTGCAGGCTTCCGGCACGCTGGCCGGCGCGAGCGGCACCGTCTACTACCACCGCCTCGACGCGAACGGCGCCAAGGTCTCCAACGAGCTCGTGGCCGACAACCTCGGCCGCGTCACGCTGAACGGCACCACGCTCCTGCACGCCGGCGCCGGCACCGTCACCGCCGTCTCGGGCAACACGCTGACGCTCTCGAACGCGGTTCCGTTCGACGTCGAAGGGACGCGCATCCAGCTGCTCGACGCGAACGGCGACGTCACCGAAGAGCACGAGGTCACCGCGCGCAGCACGAACGGCGTCACCGTCAACGGCAACGTCGCCGCGTCCGCGGGCGTCGCGTATCGAGGCATCGTCCGCGCGGACCGCATCACCGCCCGCGGCGGCGCGATCCTGCAGAGCACCGCGCTCTCCGCGCCGTCGTTCACCGGCGGCACGAACGGCATCATCCGCACGCCGCTCGTGCATTCCGCGGGCGACGTCGCGATCGAGAACGGCGGCATCGTCGAAGTGAACGGCACGCTCATGGCCCGCAACCTGGCCCTGCGGACCGGCGCCAACCTCACGCACTCGCGCGCCACCAGCACGCTGATCAATCGCCTGAACGTCGACGTCGACCAGACCATCACCATCGACCCGCTGTCGATGATCGACGTCTCCATCCGCGGCCTGACCGGCGTCGTCGGCGGCGTCGGAACCACTTACGACTCGACGACCGGCAAGCCGACTCTCACCGGCGGCGCCACCAACCTCTCCGGCGGCAGCCACGCCGGTCAGGGCGGACTGGCCGTCGCCACCGCCACCCTCGGCGCGACGTACGGCTCCGCGGTCAACCCGAACGCGCCGGGCTCCGCGGGTGCGATGAGCGGCACCGGCTCCTGCTCGCTCTGCAAGTCGGGCGGCGGCGTGGCCCGCATCGCCGCGACGCGCATCGTCGTTGACGGCAAGATCCTCGCGAACGGCGAGGCGGCTGACGGCGCAGGCGCCGGCGGCAGCATCCGCGTCGACGCGGACGTCATCGAAGGCGCGGGCGAGATCCACGCGGACGGCGGCATCGGCGTCAGCGGAGCCTCCGGCGGCGGCGGCCGCATCGCTCTTTACTACGGCACCCTCTCCATCCCGCAGGCGAAGATCACCGCCCTCGCTCCGCAGTCGAACGCCGTCAGCACCGTCGGCGCGCCCGGCACGGTCTACCTCAAGGCCGACAACGCGGCGCTGGGCGACCTGATCGTCGACAACGGCACGCGTGCAACCTCGCGCCACACGCGGCTCTCGACGATCGGCTACTCCACCGCGACCGAAGTCGGGACGGCCTTTGTGCGCGACGCGAATGCGAGCTATCCGGGACAGAACCAGCTCGAAGGAGTGCGCGTCGTCGCCAACTATGACCGCACGAAGAGCTGGCCGATCGTCAGCAACGACAACAAAACCCTCACCGTCGACGTTGCCGCCAACGCGTTGACCGCGGCCGCCGGCCAGCCGCTGCGCGGCCTGCACCGGTTCGCCGGCGTCAAGCTTCGCAACGCGCGCCTCGACGTGATCGACCTCGTCGAGACCACCACCACCATCGACAAGGACGCGCCCTCGGTGCTCCTCGGCAACAACCAGGCGCCGCCCGCGGTCAACGCGGCGCTGATCACCCTGCAGCAGACCGCCACCGGCTCCGCCGTCATCGGCGCAGCCGGCGCGGTCATCGACCTCGACGCGCCCGTCACCGTCTTCGCCACGAACACCACCTCCGGCAACGTCTACAACGTGGCCGTCGGTGCGGACGGCTCTTTCGCGGTGCCGGTGCAGGGCAGCGCGGGCGAGACCATCACGCTCAAGGCGCGCGACGCGAACTTCTACGCGCTCGAGTCCACGCTGCTGACCGTGGGCACGCTGACGAACGGCACCTCCACGCCGTCGCAGATTGCCAAGAGCGAGTGGGCCGTCGACGCGGCGTTCCTGCCGCGTACCTTCTCGCGCGACGGAGCCTACGCGGCCGTCGCCAGCTATCCCACCAGCAACGGCGGCAGCCCGACTGTGGTCACGCTCAGCGTCAGCGACGTCGCACGCCCGGCGCATCTCCGCACCGTCAACCTCGGCATCAGCTTCGTCCGCGACGTGGTCGTTTCGAATGGTTGGGCGTACATCGCCGCCGACCGCTTCGCCACTCTGAAGCTCGACGACCCGGCCGCCGTGCCCGTGCTCGCGAACGCGAATGCGAGCGGCAGCGAGAGCGCCGTCGTACTGGCCGGAGGCTACGCCTTCACCGCGGAGTGGGACTGGCACAACGACGCCCGCCTCCATATCTACGACGTCTCCGTGCCGTCCGTGCCGCGCTACCTGCGCTCGCAGGGGATGGGCATCGGCGGCACGCGCTTCAGCGATCTGATCGCGTTCGGCAGCGACTACCTGATCGGCGTCAGCTACGACCGCCCGGGCAACGTCGGACGGGACGTGGTGGTCATCGACCGCCGCGACGTGCAGAACCTCAAGCTCGTGTCGCAGCTCGACGTCCCGAACTTCGACGGCTTCCGCGGCACGATCGTGGGGACGAACCTCTACGTCGGCAGTCTCTCCTCGAATCAGTTCGTCGTCGTCGACCTCTCCAATCCCGCCGCGCCGCGCGTCTCCGGCACCGTTGCCATTCCCGCCGCGGCGCCGGGCGTGACCGTGGCCGGCAACGACGCTTTCGCCGCGGCCGGCGCGGCGGGCGTGGCCACGATCGACGTCGGCGCTCCAGCGGCGCCGGCTCACGTCGGAACGAACGCCGTCACCGGCAACGCCTTCGACGTGTCGATCGTCGGCCCGTACCTCTACGTCGCGAACGAGCTCGGACTGGCCCTCGTGCCGGTGCAGGTTGCGCCGTCGATCAACCTCTCCCGCATCTCGCTGTCGCTGACCGGTACCAGCGTCACCGTGACCGGCGCCGCGCAGGCCATCGGCGGCGCGATGCCGATTGCCGCCGAAGTCCGCAACGCCAGGAGCGGCGCGGCCGTCACGGCCACCGTGCAGAGCGACGGCAGCTTCACTGCCGTCCTCGAGGCCGCGGCCTACGACACCATCACCGTCAAGGCCACCGACACGTTCGCCAAGGTCAACGGACCGCTCGTCGCCGGCCGCGTGCCGTTCGGCGCGCAGTCGCGCAGCGTCGTGATTCCGACGTCGAACACCGACGCCAACTTCATGGCCCGCAACGTCGCCACCGGCGGCGACCACGTCATCGTGGCCAGCTTCCCGGCTCTCAACGCGTCCGACAAGCTGGTGCTCTTCGACGTCAGCACGCGCGCCAACCCCGTCTACAAGCGCACGCTCGGCACCGGCGCGGGCAACGTCTACGACGTGGCCGTGCGGAACAACTGGGCTTACGTCGCTGCCGAACGCCTGGTCCTGCTCGACCTCGCCGACCCCGCCTCCGTGCCGACCTACGCCGCGAACGGCAATCCCAGCGGCTCGGAGAGCGCCGTCGAGCTGATCGACGGCTACGCCTTCACCGCGGAGTGGGACTGGCACAACGACGCGCGCGTCCACATCTACGACGTCTCCACGCCGGCCGCGCCGCGGTACATCCGCTCGCAGGGGCTGGGCATCGGCGGCCACCGCTTCGCCGACCTGGTCGCGTACGGCACCGATTACCTGATCGGCATCAGCTACGACCGTCCGGGCAATATCGGCCGCGACGTGGTGGTCATCGACCGCCGCGACATTTACAACCTCAAGCGCTTCGGGGAGCTCGAGATCCCGAACTTCGACGCGTTCCAGGCCAGGGTCGTCGGCACGAACCTCTACGTCACCGGCGCTACGTCGATGGCGGTCGTCGACCTCGCCAATCCCGCCGCGCCCGCGCTGCGCGGACTGGTGCAGACGCCGGGCAACCCGCGCGCAATTGCCACCGCCGGATCGCTCCTCGCGGTCGCCGACAGCAGCGCCGGCGCGACGTTCGTCGACGCCTCACCGGCCGGCCTCCCGGCCGTGCTCGGCAATCAGCCGCTGGGCGGCTCGGCCTGGGACGCCGCGTTCAACGGGACCACCCTCTACGTCGCCAACGAGATCGGCCTGGCCGTCATCGACGGCTTGGCCACCCCGCCGCTCATCGACCGCTCGCTGATCCGGACGTCCGGAGACGGCGTCTCCGCCGCCACCGTCATCGGCACCGCCGGCGCGCTCCTCGGCTACGGTCCCCTCGAGGCCGAGGTCCGCAACGGCCGCACCGGCGTCAGCGCGGCGGCGGTCGTCGGTGGCAACGGCAGCTTCAACGCGCAGCTCACCGGGAAGCCGGGCGACCCGCTGACGATCAAAGTCACCGACGCCGCCGGCCGCGTCTCCGGCCCGCTCACCCTCGGCAACGTTCCGTTCGGATTGCAGACACGCCACATCACCCTCACCGCGGCCATGACCATGACCGACTCCAACTTCGGCGCACGCACCGTGGCCGCGGACGGTGATGACCTCGTGGTGGCGAGCTTCCCCACCATTACCAGCTCCGACAAACTGCTCCTCTTCGACGTGACCACGCCCGGCAATCCGGTGTACGAGCGCACGCTCGCCACCGGCGCCGGAATCGTCTCGGACGTCGACGTGAAGAACGGCTGGGCCTACATCGCTGCCGAGCGTCTGATCACCCTCAACCTGAGCAGCACGACGTCCACGCTGAACTACGCCGCCAACGGCAACCCGAGCGGTTCGGAGAGCGCCGTCGAGCTCGTCGACGGCTACGCGTTCACGGCGGAGTGGGACTGGCACAACGACGGCCGCGTGCACGTCTACGACGTCACCTCGCCCGGAACGCCGCTCTACATCCGCTCGCAGGGGGTGGGCGTCGGCGGGATGCGCTTCAACGACCTGATCGCGTTCGGCACCGACTACCTGATCGGCACCAGCTACGACCGTCCGAACAACATCGGCCGCGACGTGCTGGTCATCGACCGCCGCGACATCCACAACCTCCGCCTCGTGTCGCAGCTCGACATCCCGAACTTCGACGCCTTCCACGGCCGCGTGCTCGGCAACCGCGCATACATCAACGGCACGAACGGTTCCGTGGCCATCGTCGACCTCAGCAACCCGGCCGCTCCGGTCGTGCTGTCGACCGTCTACCTCGGAGCGGCGCGCAACCTCGACATCGCCGGCTCCGTGCTGGCCGTGGCGAACGGCGCGAACGGCATCAACATGATCGACGTCACGAACGCCCTCGCGCCGCTGGAGACCGGTTCGCAGCCGGTGCCCGGCTCCGCGTACGACGTTGCCCTCAGCCGCGGCGCGATGTATGTCGCCAGCGAGCTCGGAGTCACCGCGATCGCCAACGTCGCGCTGCCGCCGATGCTCAACGAGTCGCTGCTGACCGTCACGCCGGCGTTGACCGCGACCACCGTCACCGGTGCCGCGCTGGCCGCGACCGGTATCGCCCCGCTCACCGCGCACGTGACCAACACCGTCACCTCTGTCCCCTCACCGTCCGTCACCGTCAACGCGAACGGCTCATTTACCGCCACCGTCGCCGCGACACCGGCGCAGAAGCTCACCGTCACCATCACCGACGCCGCCGGCCGCACGACCACGCGCGACCTCACCCCGATGCACGGCGTCGTGACGAGCGTCGTCACCAACCCCGTCACCGCGGCCGACGGCAACTTCCGCGCGCGCCGCATCGTCAGCGACGGCACGAACACGGTGGCCATGACCGGCTCGTTCTACGGCACCGCCATCGGCGGCTCCGCGCGGTACATGCTCCACCGCAAGGGACAGTCGCCGCAGTACTTCTTCTCCAACTCCGGCGCGCTGAACGACGTCGTCTTCGCGAACGGCTACGCGTTCTTTGCCGCCGAGCGCATCGCCACGGTCAACCTCACCGACCCCGCGATGACGATGAACGTGGCCACGAACGGCAATCCCAGCGGCTCCGAGGGAGCGATCGCCGTCGCCGGCGACTACGCCTTCACCGCGGAGAAGGACTGGCACAACGACGCGCGCATCCACATCTACAACGTCGCCAACCCGGCCGCGCCGCTCTACGTGCGGTCGCAGGGGATGGGCACCGGCGGCCTGCTCTGGCGCTCGCTCGTGACGATGGGCTCCTCGTATCTGATCGCGCTCACCACCGACCGCCCCGGGGGCATCGGCCACGACATCGCCGTCATCCACCGCACCAACATCAACGCGCTGGTGAAGATCGCCGACATCGACATCCCCAACTTCGAGCCGCTCGACGCGATGCTCGACGGCAACACGCTCTACGTCGCCGGCGGCGACGCGGGGGTGGCCATCGTCGACATGACCAATCCGTTCACGCCGACCGTCAAGACCATCGTCAACACTCCGGGCATCGCCCGCGGCATCGACATGGCCGGTCCGAATCACCTCGCCGTCGCCGACGCCGGAGGTCCGGGCGTCACCTTCGTCGACGTCACCAACAAGAGCGCGCCGGTGATCCTCGGCAATCAGAAAACCCCCGGCAACGTCACCGACGTCGACGTGGCCGGCAACACCATCTTCGTTGCCGGCGAAAACCACTACACCACCATCGTCTGGCCCCAGGAATAGAGAATGAGAAGAACTGCCACGCTGATTGCTGTGCTGTTCGCGAGCCTCGCCCTCGCGCAGACCCCGCCGCCCGAAGTCGAGTTCATCGACGGCTTCCAGGCCTACGGTACGCAGGCCAACCCGCCGGGCTGGATCGACAACTCCATCGGCCAGCCGCGGCCGGAGGCGCAGGGCCTGTACAAGACGTGGCCCGACCCGATCGACAAGAAGAACCCGAACGTCGTGTACGGGACGAAGCAGAGCTCGGGCAAGCCGGAAGGCAGCAACCCGCGCATCGGCACGTTCTCCACGCACGCGCCGAAGACCTTCTCGGCCAGGGGCCGCTTCGAGTACCGCGGGCGCCTGCTCCGCACCAGCGACGACACGCGCATCGGACTGACGTTCCTCTCCTCGTATCCGCAGAGCGACAGCTACTACCTCATCGGACTCTGGTCCACGCCGGCCGGCAAGCTGACCATGCAGCTCTTCGGCTTCGGTGCCGGCTCGATCTCCGGCACCGTCGACAGCAACGTCTCGGTCGACGTCAACAAGTGGTACCGCTTCGTCATCGAGGTCGACGACGCCGACAACTCCACGAAGATCCGCGCCCGCTTCTGGCCTGAAGGCTCGACCGAGCCGCAAACGTTCTCCATCGACGCCGTCGACGCCGCCTCGTCGCGTCTGACCTCCGGCCGCATCGGCATCTGGTCCGCGGTGAAAGGGGAGGCGTACGTCGACGACCTCTTCGCGAAGTCCCCCGTCGACTTCACCGCGCCGCTGATCTCCATCCTCGAGAGCGGCACGCCGCTCGCCGACGGCACCGTCTTCAAGCGCGACGCCACGCCGGAGGTCAAAGTCACCGACGACCTCTCCGCCGTCAACTTCACCGCGACGCTCAACGGCGCGCCGTACACCTCGCTCACGCCGGTGACGACGGAGCGCTGGCACACGCTGCTCGTGCGCGCGTCCGACAGCGCCGGCAACGCCAGCGAGACCGAGCGCAAGTTCCTCGTCGACAAGACGCCGCCCGTGGTGTCGGCGCTCGAGAGCGGCAACGCCTTCCCCGCGAACTTCTACTTCAACCGCGACGTGGTCATCACCGCGACCGTGGTCGACGTCAGCAACACCGTCGTCAGCGCCACCATCGACGGCCAGCCCTACACGCCCGGCCTCGCGTACGGCATCGAAGGAACGCACCAGCTCTCCCTCACCGCCGTCGACGAAGCCGGCTGGACGACGACGGCCGGTCCGTTCACGTTCACCATCGACAAGACCGCGCCGGTCCTGACCTTCACCTCGCACCAGAACGGCGCCGTGCTCACTGCAGCGCAGGCCATCGTCATCGGCGGCTCCGACGACGCCGTCACCGTCACCCTCGGCGGCACCCCCGCCACCGTCGACGCGACCGCGAAGACCTTCACCGGCCCCGTCGCGCTGCTCGAAGGGGCGAACACCATCGTCGCCACCGGCACCGACCGCGCCGGCAACACCGGCACCGCCACGCTCTCGCTGGCCGTCGACACGCGCGCCCCCGAGCTCACCATCACCACCCCCGCCGCCGACGCCTGCGTCGACGCGGCCACGATCACCGTCAGCGGCACTGTGGCCGAGGGGCGCCTCGACTTCGTGAGAGTGAACGGGGTGAATGCGACCGTCACCGGCGGCGCGTGGACGGCGAGCATTCCGGCGACGGAAGGCAAACTGCTGATCACGGTCGAGGCGCGCGACACGACCGGCCACACCGCCTCCCGCTCGCGCGGCGTGATCGTCGACCGCACCGCCCCCGCAATCGAAGTGACTGCCGGCGGCGCGCCGTTCACCACCACGCTCACCAATCGCGCGGTGTCGCTGTTCGTCCGCGCCACCGACACCGATCCCAACGTCACCGTCACGGCAACGCTCGACGGCGCCGCGTACACCTCCGGCACGTCCGTCGACGGTGAAGGCGCGCACAAGCTCGTGGTGAAGGCCACGGACTGCGCCGGGCACGCGACGGAGAAGACGGTCGAGTTCACGATCGATCTCACCGCGCCCTCCATTCGCGAGTTCCAGCCCGCGAACGGCGGCACCGTCGGTACGACGCCGAACGCCATCGCCGCGAAGACCGACACCGACGTCGCGACCGTGACCGTCGACGCGACCTCTCTCTCCGCGACGCCGGGCGCCGGCGGCAGCTTCACCATCGCCGGCGTGCCGTTCGCGGAAGGCACGAACCGCTTCACGCTCGTCGCCACCGACCGCGCCGGCAACAGCGCCTCGGTCGCGTACAGCGTCGTCGTGCGCACGAACGCGCCGGCCGTCGAGATCCGCGAGAGCGGCCTCCCGATCGTGAACGGCACGCTCTACAACCGCGCCATCACACCGGTGTTGCGCGCAATGCCGGACGCGCCGGTCCGCGCGACGCTGAACGGCGCCACGTACACGTCCGGCACGACCATCACCGCCGACGGCGAATACCGCATCCACGCCACCGCCACCGACAACCTCGGCCACAGCGGCAGTGCGGAAGCGACGTTCACCATCGACCGCACACCGCCGGCCGTGACCATCGCCTCGCCGGCCAACGACGCCGTCATCCGCAGCGATCGTGTCGAAGTGCGCGGCACCGTCACCGGCGCCGTCGCCGCGACGATCAACGGCGCGCCGCTGACCCTCGGCGACGGCGGCTCATTCGCTGTCGAGCTGCCGCTCGACTATGGCGCCAACGCGATCTTCATCGCCGCGCGCGACGCCGCCGGCAACAACGGCCGCGCCGACGTGACCGTCCTGCGCGACGACGCCGGTGCGGGCATCATCCTCACGTATCCCGCCGATCGCTCGATCACCAACCGCCGTTCGACCGACGTCGCCGGCCGCTTGCTCACCGCGGGCCGCGGCACGACCGTCACCATCGGCACGCAGAGCGTGCCCGTCGACGCGCCGGGCGGCTTCCGCCTGACCGGCTACGCGCTGACGGAAGGGGAGAACACGATCACGGCCACGGCCACCGCGTCGAACGGACTGCAGACGTCCGCGTCGACGCACGTCACGGCCGACTTCACGCCGCCGTCGCTGACCATCCTCGAGTCGAGCCAGCCGCTCTCCGACGGCGCTCGTTTCGCCACGCGGGCCGCGATCTCGCTCGACGCGAGCGATGCCGGCGGCTCCGTGACCACCGAGCTCACCATCGACGGCACCGTCGCCGCCGCGCCGTCGAGCGTGACCGCGGCCGGCGGACACTCCGTCGTCGCCACGGCCCGCGACCGCGCCGGCAACCAGTCGCGCGCGGAGCGGATGTTCTTCATCGGCGCCGCCACCGCCACCGCCGACTGCAAGCTCGAAGGCTTCGACCCGACCAACAACGCGGTCGTGCTGTCGAGTTCCGTGACCATCGTCGGCCGCTCCGGCGGCGCGATCGGCGTGAAGGCCAACGGCGTCCCCGCCGTGGTCGCCGACGGTTCGTTCTCCGCGACCGTCGAGCTGCCGAACGAAGGGACGAACGTCGTCACCGTCAACTGCACCGACGCCAACGGCACGCCCACCGGCACGCCCGCCACGCTCACGCTGCAGCGCGTCACCGGCGATCCGTCGATCAACATCAATACGCCGGCCGAAGGCTTCGTGACGTCGCAGGAGACGATCGCGGTCAGCGGCACTGTCGGCCCGGGCGTGACCAGCGCGGACGTGAACGGCGTCGCCGCCACCATCACCGGCACGACCTTCACCGTCCCCACCGTACGGCTCGCGGACGGACTGAACATCATCGTCGCGCACGGCCGCAACGCCGCGGGACGCACCGCCACCGCCTCGCGCCGCGGCGTCTACGAAAAGGACGCGCCGTCGATCGCCATCAGCACGCCGACCGCCAACGCCACCACCGGCGTGAACCGCATCACCGTCAGCGGCACGTACACGAACATCGATCCCGCATCGATCGTCGTCACGAACCTGAGCGGCAACCAGACCAGGCCCGCGAACGCCGAGCGCTTCAGCGACACCACCGGCGCCTTCGCGGCCATCGACGTGCCGCTCTCCAGCGGCGACCAGACCCTGCGCGTCTCCGGGCGCGATCGCCTGAACCGCGAGGCCACGGCCACGGTCGTCGTGAAGCTCGTGGCCGGCTCACCCGGCATCAGCATCACTTCCCCCGCAAGCCAGTCCTGGTTCGGCCCCGGCAGCAACACGTTCACCGTCACCGGCACCTTCACCGCGGAGGCGGGCGCGCTGGTCGACGTCAACGGCAACGGCGCGACCATCAGCGGCTCGAGCTACACCGCCACCGCAACGTTCTCGCCGGTCTCCGGTGCGACCACGCCGGTGGTCGCGCGCGTCACGGAGCCGGACGGCACCAGCGCCGCGACGGTCATCTTCGTCACCCGTCTCAACGACGCGCCGAAGGTCGTCGAGTCATTCCCCGCGCAGAACGCGACCGAAGTCGACGCGGGCGCGCTGCTGCTCGTGCTCTTCTCGCAGCCGATGGACGTGGCCTCGCTGAGCGGCGGCTTCCGTCTCGAGGACGCGAACGGCGCGCCGGTCTCCGGCTCGCTCTACCTCGACAAGGACGTGCTCACCTTCGCGCCGTCGACGCTGCTCGCCAAGGGCGGCCGTTACACGATGCGCGTGAACGGCGCCGCGAAGAACCTCGCCGGCACCGCCGTCGCCGAGGCTTACGCGAGCAGCTTCACCGTCGCCTCGTCCGCCCCGTCGACGCCGCCGAACGTCGACCCGGTCGGCAGCGCCGTCTGCGGCCAGTCGATGTCCGTGACCGGCACCGCCGCGCCGGGCGCGCGCGTGCGCCTCGAGTCGGGCACGCTCGTCCTCACCACCTCCGCCGATTCGCATGGCCGCTTCACCTTCACCTATCCGATGAGCGGCCAGTCCGGCTTCACGGTCGTGCGCGTGCGCGTGGTTGGCTCCGACGGCAGCCTCTCGCCCGCGGCCGAGCTCACCGTGCGCGTCGACTGCAGCGGTCCGCAGGTGCTCAACGCCGCCTTCGACCGCACCGTCAACAAGTTGACCATCAGCTTCTCCGAGGCGCTCGACGCGTCGACGGTGAGCGTCGGCGGCGCCGGCATCGTGCTCACCCTCGGCGACGGCACCACCGTCGCCGGCACCACCAGCGTCGCCGGCAACAGCGTCACCGTCACGCCGGCCTCCGATCTGACCCAGCGCGCGTTCACGCTCACCGTCGGGACGCAGATCGAAGACACGACCGGCAACAAGCTGACCACGCCGTACACGCAGGAGTTCACGCTCGCCGGCGGTCAGCCGGAGACGGGCGACGGCTCCGGCTTCATCTCCGGTGAGGTCTACGACGCGACCACCGGCCGCCCGCTTCCGGGCGTGACCATCGCCGTCGACGTTGCTTCTCCGGCGCCGGTCACCACCACCACTGACGCGCGCGGCCGCTATCTCGCCCGCCTGCCGGAAGGCGCACACACGATCAGCGCCGCGCACGCGGGCTACACCAGCGTGTTCCGCGAGATCATCGTGCCGGCCGGCGCGGGCGTGATCCCGATCGACATCCGTCTCACGCACCGCGGCCCGTCGCAGACGTCCACCGGCGCCGCGCTGGCGCTGACGCACGGCGGCGACACCGGCATCACCCGGAAGGTCGATCTGGCCGTTCCCTCCGCCGCCAGCGGCGCGAAGGTGACGCTCACCGCCATCAGCGCGCAGGCCCTCACCGGCCTGCTCCCCCTCGGCTGGTCGCCCATCGCCTCGGCCGAAGTGCAGCTCGAGAACGCGCCTTCGCTGAGCGCCGCGACGCTCACGTTCCACACGCCCGCCGGCGCCGTCACCTCCGCGGCGCAGAACCTCACCGCCGTGCACTACGACGCGGTGCGCGACGAATGGCGCGTGCTCGCGTCCTCGGTGAACGTGGCCGGTGACGGCCGCGCGTCGTTCCCGATTCCGGGCGCCGGTGCGTACGCGCTGGTCTACTCCGACAAGGCGCCGGGGCTCACGCCGCCGCCGCTGCCGGTCGTGGGCGACGTGCTGCAGGGCGTGCCCGCCGCGCCGGCCACCGCGCCGGAGCTGGTCGAGCGCGACTTCAAGCTCGACCCGGCCATCGTCGTTCCCACCGGCCGCACCGTGGCCACGCTGCGCATCGAAGGCGCGGGGGAGGCGAAGTTCCCCAGCGGTACCGCGGTACAAGCGTACATTGACGAGGAGCTCCGTCTCGCCGACGGCTCGCGCCTCCTCGATCCTCCGTTCGCCACCGACCTCCTCCTCTACCGCAACCTCAGCGGCGACCTCGGCATCGCCGACTTCCACCTCGCGCCGAGCGCGAAAGCCGCGCAGGTCATCCTCGAAGTCGGCTTCGACCACATCCGCATCCTCCCGTATCCCGGCCGCCTCGACCGCGGAACGCTCATCGGTTCCGAGGGCGGACGCGTGCCCGCGGACGACAAGGTGGCCATCGAGATCCCGACCGGAGCCGTGCCGGAGCCGCTGCGCGCGACCGCGACCTCGCTCAACGCCAGCGACCTCGCCGCGGTCGGCAACATCGCCGGCTTCCGCGTCGTCGGCGGCTTCCAGCTCACGCTGCAGCGCGCCGTGCAACCCGCGCCGCAGGACCTCGACGGCGACGGCCAGCCCGACGCCATCGCCGGCGTCGAGTTGTTCGTCCCCGCCCGGGCCACGTTCAGCGTCGACGCGGCGAAGATGCCCGCGCCGAACGCGCAGGTCATCCTGGCCGAGCTGCTCGACCAGACGCCGTACGGCCGCATCGTCCGCCTGGCCGCGCCGATGATGGCCGTCGACCCGTCGCAGACCGCGACGCCCGCAATCCGCTTCACCACCAGGTCCATCGACCGCTCCGCGCTGCCCGTCGACGGCGTCGTACGCGAAGGCCGCTACATCGTCCTCGCCGCCGACGCGCCGATTGCGTTCGCCACCGGCACGGTGCGCATGCGCGACCTGACGGGCCGTCTGCTCTCCGACGCCCGCGTCATCGCCAACCCCCTCGGCGTGCACGAGCTCACGCGCACGAACGGCATCTACAACGTGCCGGTCCCGGCCAAGCCCGCCGCGCCGTTCACGCTCGTCCCGCGCCACACCACCACCGGCGACGGCGCGACGTACACGCACGCCGCACAGGTCGATCCCGACGCCGTCGTGCGCGTCGACCTGCTGCTCGTCCCGCAGCCGCCGGTCCTCGGCAATGTCACCATCTTCAAAGGCGATCCCCCGTCGCAGGCCGCGCTCACATTTGGCACCGTCACGCGCGACGTCGCGCTGACCACGAACATCCGCGCCGCGTTCACGCCCGCCATCGACCCTGCCTCCGTGACGAACGAATCCATCACCGTCGTCAACGCCATCACCGGCAAGACCGTGAGTGGCCGCGCCGCCTCCGAAGGGACGACCGGTGTCATCTGGACGCTCACCGCCGGCGAGCGCTTCGAGCCGAACACCGCGTACAGCGTCGTCATCTCGCAGTCGATCCGCGGCACCAACGGGGCGACGCTCGCGCGCAGCGCCAGCTTCTCGTTCGCCACCGTGGCGGTCTTCGTCAACACGCAGATCCGCCGCGAGCGCATCCGCATCACCATCCCGAACGAAGCCGGCATCTCGCGCATCACCGGCGATGCCGGCGCGCTGCCTGCCGGCTGGCAGGCCGTGGCCACGCGCCGCGTGCGCGACTTTTTCGTCCGGTATCAGGCCACCGCCGCGAGCGACGGCTCGTTCTCGTTCCTCATCGGCGATGACGACGTGCGCGACCGCGTGACGACGGGCGACTTGATCGACCTGCAGGTCGTCAACACCAACGGCGCCCTGGCCGGCATCTACGCGCTCACGCCGTTCGTCACCGAGGACGGCAAAGGATTCGTGGCTCCGGCGGGAGCGGCCGTCACGTTCACGTCGCCGGAAGGCATCACCGTCAACGTGCCCGAGGGTGCGTTCGACACGCCGACCATCGTCACCGTGAACTCCGCGCAGAAGGCCGAGTTCCTCGACATCCCGGAGCTCGAGGCCGAGAACAACTACGCGACCAGCGTCAACATCGACTTCGAAGGTTTCGCCAACAAGCCGCTCGACGTCGAAGTCGCGGTGCCGCCGGGGCTCAACACCACCGGCAGGGACTTCATCCTGGCGTGGAAGGGCATGTCCGTCCGCGGACCGCGTCTGGCGGTCGTGGACATGATGCAGGTCAAGGACGGCAAGTTCACGACGGTGCTCGACGAGGAAACGCAGAACGCAAAGATCGGGGTCACGAACCTCAAGACCGGCACGAACTCCACGCTGGTCGGCCGGCAGGCCCGCGACTACATGCTCCGCCTCATCCGCGGCGGGCGCTACATGGTCCTGGACATCAAGGTTCCGGTCGGCGGAAGCGTCGGCTGGGGGGTGATGGAAGGGCTGCAGACCGGCTACGACCTGATGTGGGACATCTTCTGGTCCTACTACGACCCGTACGTCCATAACTTCGAGCGCGGCGGTCGGATCATCCCGGTGATCACCGGCCGTCCGTTCACGGTCTACGGCATCGACCGCGCCACGGGGCTGCAGGCGTTCCAGCGCGCATACGACCCGATTCCGGTCGGCGAGCCGGGCGAGATCGCCACCATCCCCACGCCGCAGCAGAATGACAGCGGCCCGTATCCGGTCTTCGGCAGTCCGTTCCGGGTCGAGATCCTCGACCTCGACGTAGAGGACATCGAGATCCGCACGGTCCGCAACTTCAGCGTCACGGTCGCGAACGACAACGTAGTCGTGTCGCCGAGCGACGATCCCCTCGACTCGGAGCTGCACGTGCAGCTCCTCAACGTGAAGCAAGGCACGTCCGTCTCCGGCACCGCCGGTGGTTCGCTGAGCATCGGTGCGAAGCTCGGCGACCGCATCGTGCTGCTCATCGAGCAGAAGGACGTCGACGCCTCGCATCCCGTCTCGATCGTGTTGAACGAGGCGATCTTCCTCGGCGAGAACCCGTCCGATGACGGCGCCGTCGACGCCTTCCTTCACACGCAGCTCAAGCTGGAGCAGGCGCCGGAGCCGGCGTCCGGCGGCCAGCCGAACTACACCGACATCACCGCGCACGCGCGCTTCACCGTCGATTCCGGCGAGAAGCGCATCAACATCATTCTGCCTGGCGCGCTCCAGCGCGAGGCGGTCTACCGTCTCACACTGAAGGGCACGCTCACCGATGCCACCACCGAGGGAGCGGGGCTCAAGCTCGGCGCGGGCACGGTGCCGGCGGCGAACAACAACCTCGTCGCGGTCGGCGGCGGCGCCGACCTCCCGCTGATTTTCCACGTCCGCAAGCCGGAAGGGGAGATCGGCTCGTTCATGGCAGCCGACACCGGAGTCATTCGCGGCATGGCCATGCACGGCAACGCGCTGATGGTGGCTGCCCTCGACGGCGGACTACGCACGTTCGACATGTCGAACCCGGCCGCCATCAACGGCACCGCGCCGCAGCTCTCCCACATCGGGCCGCCGAACACGATCTACAAAACGATGGCCGTGCAGGTCGACCGTCATGGCCGAGTGGTCACCACCGCCGACCTGAACATCGTCGGCGTGATGCTGACCTATCGCGTCGAGGACCTCGTGGCCGGTGCGACGGTGCAGCAGTCGAAGGCGTCGTCGATCATCAACTGGAAGCTGGGCTACAGCTCGATGATCGGGCTGCCCAGCAACACCATCCTCTCCGACCGTCCCGAGTCGATTCCGTTCCGCGTGAAGATCGTCAACCAGGACGACACGACGGACTTTGCGGACCGCCAGCTCTTCGTCGCCGGCACCGGCGCCAGCGAGACCGCCGACTTCCCGATCGAAGACCTGAAGAGCTACAACGTGACCGTGCCGTTCTCGAACGACACGTACAACTACCAGCGCATCACCATCGAGAACCCCGATCTCGACATGAGCTGGTCCGCCGACGCGACCATCGGCGGCAGCGCCACCCTCAAGAACGTGCTGGCGCGCCCGACCGACAAGCTTCGCATCGTGAAGAACCGCCGGGCCTACGCGGTCGTTGCGCACCTCGGCTACGGCGTCGGCGTCTACGACATCAACGCCATGGAGTCGAATCGCTATCCGGGGACGACCCAGGCCAACCGGTATAAAGAGCAGCACTTCCTCGGCAACGGCATCGTCGGCCGCGAATGCGGCATCGAGCCGCCGATCTGGGCCATCGGCGAGAACTACATCAACACCGACGTCGAGGTCCGCGGTGATCCCAGTGGCGATCTGTACATCTTCGCCAACCATCCGTCCAAGGGCGTGCTCGACTACCGCGTGCACCTCTCCGGATCGGCGGCCGGCACGCCGAGCAACGACGCCACGTGCGACCAGCGCGGCGAGACCGGCCTGCTCTTCCGCACGTTCCCGCCGGGCAACGAAGCGCCGCGCATGCAGGCGCTGCGGAACGCCATCGGCTCGCCGAACATGCACACGATGTCCATGTCGCAGGTGCACTGGTCGGTCACCGCGGAAGAGAACACGCGCGGTATTCGCGGCACGCTGCGCGACCTCCCCGCGCAGCGCGACTACCTGCTCGTGGCGGCGCTCGATTACGGAATCGTCGTCGTCGAGACCACCGGGGACCCGTTTTTCACGCCGCCGTTCCCCCTCGACGACTATCACATCGCCGACGTCATCTGGATCCCCGGAGGCGCGGTCGGCCTGCGCGTGATGCAGGACTCGAACACCGCCGTGGTCACGGACAAGAACGGCCGCGTGCTGCTGGTCGACCTCTCCCGGATTGACGAGCGCTTCGACGCGGACGGCAACTACGTCGAGGGTCTCTTCCCGACGGCCGCGAAGGCCATCGCCGGCACGCCGTCCGATCCGAACGAGATCGGCGCGGACGACCCGCGCATCATCTGGAAGTCGGAGCCGGGTCTCACGGCCGGCTCGCAGCCGCCGATCTTCGACGCCAGCACCGGCATCATCTACGGCGCGAACATGGCCGCGCGCGTGGTCAAGGCCGTCTCCGCGGTCGACCCGGTCGTGAAGATGAAGGTCAACCTCGGCAATGGCCTGACCGAGGTCGGTGGCGTCATTCCTCTCGGCGTGGCCATTCCCGATCATCTCAAGACCACCATCGACGGCCTCTGCGCCGGCAAGCCGGCGCCGTGCAAGGAGAACGCGTCCATGGGAGCGTTCCGCCTCGAGGTCGGTCTGCCCGGCGGCCTGCTCAACTCGATGCCGAACAACGAGCTCTGGATGGCCGTCGAGAGCGAGCGCATCGCCGGCGCCATCACCGAGCAGACGCCGAACGGCTTCCCGCGCGCGCACCTGCGCCGCAAGCGCCGCGACGGCACGTCGGAAACCGGCGACCGCGCCGCCACCAACTTCAAGTTCAAGCGTGTCGTGCCTGACGCGCTGGCCAGCCAGCTCAAATACCAGCGCGGTTACAACCGCTACATGTCGCCGTGGATCGTCGCCGTCAGCGACCCGCGCGCCAGTGAGCAGTACAACTGGAACGGCGCCTCGAAGGAGAAGAAGGCGGAAGCAGGCTGCTACGCATGCGAGCGGCCGGAGTTCCTCAAGACGAAAACCGAGAGCGACGGCATCTACGAGCTCTATACGAATGGCCGCTATCTCACCGTCCGTCCCGAACTGGCCGGCCTCGGCGACGACACGGTCTTCGAAGGCACCGAGTACGAGTACCTCGGCAAACAGAAGCGGATGTCCGGCCTCTTCACCACCATCATGGCCGACACCATCCGGCCGACGGAGGTGCTGACCGCGGGACAGAACCCGCCGGTGGCGACGGGCATGATCGCCGAGACGATCTTCCTGCACTCCGGTGAGCTGCACAGCGCGACGACGGACCTCAACGTCGGCGGCCGCGCCGGCACGGAACTGCTGGTCGAGCGCACGTATCGCTCGCGCACCATGGGTGGCAGCGTGTTCGGACAGGGTTGGGACTCGGCGCTGCTGCGCCGTCTCCGCGCGCTGCCGAACGGCGACGTCGAATATCGCGACGGCAGCGACGTCTGGACGTTCAAGTACGTCAACGGCGACTACAAGGCGCCGGAAGGATTGTTCCTCAAGCTCGCCCGCACGGGCCGCGGCTGGAGCATCATCGACCAGCAGTGGCGCGTCACCGACTTCGACGACCTCGGACGGATCACGCTCGAGACGGACGAGTTCTACGACCCGTCCGCGCCGGGCTCCGGCAACCTCATTCGCTACGTCTATGACGAGACCGGCCGCCTGGCGCAGGTCGTCGACCCGGTGCAGCGCGCCACGAAGTTCACGTACTGGAAGGAATCCGAGGCCGGCGCGTCGGGCGCGTTCCCGGGCATGATCCGGCAGGTCACCGACTGGCGCGATCGCAAGATCGACTACGAGTACCAGAGCGCCAGCGGCACGCTGACGAAAGTCAAACTGGCCGAGGTGCAGAACGTCAGCGGTGGACGTCCGGCCGTGGCGTACGAGTACGGGCCGGGCGGCGGAGGCTTCAACGACGTCCTCGAAATGCGGACGAACCTCGCCAGAATCACCGCGCCGCATGAAGTGCTCAGCGGCGGCGGCCCGCGTCTCGAGTTCACGTACGACCCGAGCTCCGGCTTCAAGCGCGACCGCCTGCTCGCGCAGAAGTGGGGCACCGGCGAGACAGCCAGCTTCAACTACAACGGCCCCACCAGCGTCTCGACGACCGACACCCTCGGCCAGGCGCGTACTTACTCGCTGACGCAGCAGCCGACCAACCCCTACGCCGACCGCGCCCACATTCTCTCGATCACCGAGACCGCCGTCCGCACCAGCACGGCGCCGTTCGGTCAGCTCCCCGGCAGCATCTCGCCGGGCGTGCCGCCGGCCGGTTCGCAGGACCGCACGTATCGCTTCACCTACGGACCGGGCGGCAACTACGCAACTGCATCGCTGGACGGCGTCCGGAGCACGACCTTCACCTGGAAGAATGTGGAGCCGGAAGCGCCGGGGTACGTGATGACCGGCTCGAACACGACCGGCGGCGCCGCACCGCCGGTGGCCCAGACCATCGCCTACCAGGCCGGCGCCAACCTGGCGACGTTCATCTCCTCGATGACGGCGAACGGGCTGAAGATCGACTCGCCCGAGCCGAGCCGCAACAACAAGAACACCTCGGCGAACAACGATCAGATCAACGAGACCGAGAAGTTCGACGCCTCCGGCCAGCTCACCACGATCGCCGGCAGCGGCGGCACCGACGCCTCCAGCGCCGGCTCCAGCGCCACCATCACCTACGCGCCGGCCACCGACTCCCCCCACCGCCGCGCCCTCCCGACGTCCATCGTGGACGGCGGCCTGCTTACGAAACTCGACTACCCCAGCGCGACAAAGACCGTCGAGACCGACGCCCGCGGCACCGTCACCACCATCGAATACGACAAGTGGCAGCGCCCGATCCACATGTCCGCCAGCGGCGGCATCGACGAGAAATGGGAGTACGACGCTACCGGCAAACTGCGCAAGCACACGCGCAAGCAGGGCAGCGACGACGTCACCACCACGTACACGTACGACATCATGGGCCGGCAGACGTCGGAGAGCGTGACGGGCGTTGCGGACGTGGGAACGGCGACGACGACGATCCAGTACAACGGACGCACGATCGTCACGAATCATCCCAGCGGTGCGGTGACGACGATGATCGTCGACTCGCTGGGCCGGCCGATCGGCCGTGAGCTCACCACCGGCGGAAGCCCGATCGTCGCGCACTACACGCACGACCTCGAGGACAACGTCGTCGCGGAGTCGGATCTGCTGACCGCGACCGCATTCGCCTACGACGCGCAGGGCAACCTCACCGGTGTTCTTTCCTCCGACGGCACGCGCACGGTCGCGACGATCGACGCGATGGGCAATCCGCTGACCATTGAAGAACGCGACGCCAGCGGTTCGGTGCTGCGCTCGTGGACGATGCAATACGCCGGCGGCCGTCTACGCTCGGTGACCAGGACGGCCGGGTCGCAGTCCACCACAATGGAAGTCGCGTGGGACGGCGCGGGCCGCACCACCGGCGTCAGTGCCGGCGGCCGTGCGCAGCGCACGGAGTTCGACGCCGCCGGACGCGTGCAATCGACCGCGAGCGGCGCCGGCAGCGCCACGTCGATCAGTCAGATCTTCGAGCAGGCGCAGGCCTCCGGTCACAGCGGGAGACTTCCGCAGAAGATGCAGAAGACCGAGAAGGGTGGCGGCAGCTACTCGATGGCGATGCAGTACAACACCCTCGGCGAAGCCGTGGCGCAGACGCTCGGCTCTCTCTCATGGACCAAGCAGTACGACCAGATGGGCAACGTCACGGCCTCGTCGTCGCCGCAGCGCGGGACGCATACGTATTCGTATGACTCGCAGGGCTCGATGAAGCGCGAGACGCTGCCGGGCGGCGCGAGCACGACCTTCGGCTACAACGCGGCCGGCACGATGAACAGCTACACCGACCCGTCCAGCGAGGTCACGGCGACGCAGACGGATCTCATCGGACGTGCGACACAGCGCACGTACAGGGACGGCACCACCGAGAAGATCGTGTGGGAAGGCAGCCGCGTGAAGTCGATCACCGACCGCCAGGGCCGGCTGCAGACGTTCGAATACAACGCCAAGGGACAAATCGAACGGACCACGGGCGGCAGCGGCGTGGTGCTGGACGAATACACCTATGACCCCGCTGGACGGATCACACGCTGGAAGACCCCGGACGCGGTGGTCGACTACGACGATTACGACGGTGAGGGACGCGCCGGCAAGACTACGCAGTCGCGCTATCGCGGCGGCACGCTGATCGATCAATACGAGCAGCGCCACACCTACAACGAGCACGGTGAGCGGACGTCGTTCACGATGCCGACGTACTCCGGCTTCTCATCGGCGAACGCGTGGACGCGGTCGGTGACGCAGCAGCACGACGCCATGGGCAATCTCATCGGCATCGAACGGCAGATGTCCGGCGGCGCCGGAAGCGGCTCACTGCTGCAGGCGGACTACCGCAACGCGAATCGTCCTGACCGCCGCGTCGTGACGACCGTGACGGGCTCGCAGATCGTGCGCGATTACGGATACGACAGCGGCACCGGCCTGCCCAACAAGATGGAAGTCAAATCGGGTGGCCTCACCGTTGCCGGGTCCTTCGTCACCTGGGACGGCATCCAGAAATCCCGCGCGCAGCTCCTCGGCGTCTCCGGCGGCGCGCGGGCGGATGAGTGGACCTACGACGGACGCGGCCGTCTCACCGCGACCAGCCTCGCCCGCGACGGAGGCTCCACGCCGGATGGCGCGGACCTCAACTCCGCCGACTTCCGCTCGGCGCTCATGCGTACGAAGACCACTCCGGTCGATCCGCCGTCGCTGCTGTTCAGCGAAGCACCGGGACACAAGATCGCGTCGATGCAGCGCGGCAGCGCCGCCGAGGCGTTCTCGTTCAACGGCGGCGAGCGCAGTGAAGACGGGCAGTTCATCTACGAATACGACCTGAAGGGCCGTCTCTCCGTCGTCACGCAGAAATCGGCCTCGCCCCGTCGCGTGAAGTACTTCTACAGCGGTGACGACCGCATGGTGGGCCGCCGCGCGGAGTACGCCGGCGCGACGAGCAATCCGACCGAGACCGACTGGAAGCTCGAAGACCGCTTCGAAGTCATCGCCGCCGACGCACTTCCGCCGGATGCGACGTTCGTCTGGGACCCGGTCGACGATCAGCTCGTGGCCATCTACAAGGCCGGCGCGAGCCAGAATCCTCAGATCGACGAGAACGGTGGTCTGGTGCGCCAGATCATCCATGGCGGCGCGCGCTACGACGATCCGCTGGAAGTCGCGGCGGCGGATGGGACCGCGCCAAACGGCGTTGCCCGTCTCTACCCGATTTACGACGAGGGCGGTGCCGGCTCACTCGACGCCATCCTGAACGAACAGGGACGCATCGTTTCGCGCAGCGTCGAAGGCGGCCCGTACGGCGAAGACGAAGCAGTGCTGAAGGGCAGCGCGGTCGATCGCGTCTCGGTCTCCGCGCGCCGCGACCCCGATGGCAAGATCACCGCCGTCGACGTGCTGCTGCGGTCCACCGAGCACTTCGCGCCGTCGACGCTGGCGGCAGGCGTGCGTCTGGCGGTCATCGACGCGGCCGGCAAGGTCGTGCGCGCGGCCACCAATGCACCGTCGCTCATCAACAGCGCCACGGTGCAGTGGAGCCTGACCGAGGCGGAGTGGAACACGCTCGTCTCGACGGAGCCGGTCGTCGTGGACGGCCAGACCCTGACGCCGTCCGCTCTCTCGATCGCGGTGACGAAGGACGCACGCGCCGAAGCGTGGAGCTCGGCGCAGCCGTTCCTCGCCGCGCCGGCGTGGGCGGTCGCAACGAAGCCGGTGTACACATCTGCGCTGCTGCCGCTCGAAGTGCGTGAGTCGCTGGCCAATCTGTCGCAGTGGCTCGCCGCGCTCCCGGCGGACGAACAGCAGACCACCGCGCTCTACGACGTTCCCAGCCTCTACGCGCTCGGCACGCCGCGCATGGCCGGCTCACCGATCGGCAATCCGGTCACGCTGATCGTTTCGTCCAGCTTCCACGCGCACCCGTTCCTCGACCCGATGACCGGCAAGAGCTACGTGCGCGCGCGCTGGTTCGACCCGCGTACCGGCACCTGGCTGACCCCCGATCCTCGCGGCTACGTCGACTCGCCGAACCTCTATGCGTACGCGGCGAACGATCCGATCAACAAGAACGATCCCACCGGCGAGGCGTGGGGCTTCGCCGTCGACATCGCCTTCGCGGCCTGGGACACGTATCAGTACGCGACCGGGGGGATCGACGGGAAGGAGTACGCGATGCGGATGGCGCTCACCGGCGCCTCCGTGCTCGCGAACGTCGCCACCGGCGGCATGGGTGGAGGCGTGCTGGTACGCGCCGCCTCGATGGCTGGACGCGCGGGCCGCGTGGTCCGCACCGTCCTGCGCGCGTCGGTCATTGTGAACCGTGTCGACAACGCCGTCACCGTTGCACAGACAGCCATCTCGCTGCACGAGGCGGTGGTACACGGCGACTACACACGCGGCGGCGTCTCCGCCGCGCAGCTCGCCCTGACTGCCCTCGGGGCGAAGCGCGGACGCAACGTGCGCGGACAGGCGGTGTCGAATCGTACACCCGCGGCCGCGGCGAACCTGGGCGAGCGCCGCGCCGGGAAGATCGAGCGGGCGCGCAACGCGCAGCTCTATCCCGGGTACGGCGGCCAGGATAAATACCGCATCACACGCCTGAAGAAGGGTCAGCTCATTTACGGTGCGTTCCCCGGTCAGGGGCAGTGGTACACCGATCTGGCGACGATCAAGAAGAGCAAGCTCAACCAGAAGGACTACCATGACCTCGTTCAGGTCGACATGCGCCCCGGCAAGTACCCGCCCCGCGACCGGATTCAGGCTTATCGTGTAAAGGAAGACATCGAGGTGCCGGCCGGCCTCACCAGAGCGAATCGCCAGCATGGGGGCGGCGGCGGATTCCAGTATTTCATCGAGTCGTACGCCGACGTCCTCGAGCCGGTGCGCGTGTTTAATATGAAGAAATGATTCAGATCGATCCTCTAACGGGTGAGCTGACGACGCCGGAAGGCGTCGTCAGCCGCGACACCACGAAGTCGTCGGCCCTCGCTTCGCCGATGTTCGTGAGCGGCGATTACACCAACGAAAAAGCCGGTTGGTTCAACGCGGTCCTCCGGCCGCAGCTCGTGGACGGACGACAGTTTCTCGTCTCGCTCTTCTTTCACGACGAGCACCTGCACAGCATCACCCTGATCGACGGCGATCCGCGCTTCGGCACGTCGTGGGACGACTGGTCGCGGGAGAAAGAGGAAGCGCGGCGCAAGAGCCACGACGAGTGGCTCGTCCGCACGCTCGGCAGCACTAAAACAGATTGGCCGTGGGGGCAGCTCTACTCGGTCTACGACGATAAAAGCGCGGCCAGCAGCATCACCCTGCTCTACCGCAGCTACCAGACCTGCAAACCGCCGCGATAGCCTTCGCCGCCTAAAGCGCCGCCTTGAAAATCCCCTTCCCTGCGAACGTGGCGGCGTCGCCGAGCTCCTCTTCGATGCGGAGGAGTTGGTTGTATTTGGCGACGCGGTCGCTGCGGGAGGCGGAGCCGGTTTTGATCTGGCCGGCGTTGGTGGCGACGGCGAGGTCGGCGATGGTGGAGTCTTCGGTCTCGCCGGAGCGGTGGGAGATGACGGAGCGGTAGCCGGCGCGTTTGGCCATCTCGATGGCTTCGAGCGTCTCGGTGAGCGTGCCGATCTGGTTGACCTTGATCAGGATGGCGTTGGCGATGCCGCGCTCGATGCCCTTGGCGAAGATGGCCGGATTGGTGACGAAGAGATCGTCGCCGACGAGCTGCGTGCCGGAGCCGAGGACGCCGGTCAGCGAGTCCCAGCCGTCCCAGTCGCCTTCGGACATGCCGTCCTCGATCGAGATGATCGGGTACTTCTTCCGCAGGTCGACGTAGTAGTCGACCATGTCGTCGCTGGAGCGGTCCACGCCTTCGAACGCGTAGCCCTTCTTCTTGTCGAAGAACTCCGAGGCCGCGACGTCGAGGCCGAGGTAGATCTGCTCTGCCGGACGGTAGCCGGCTTTCTCGATGGCGGTCAGGATCAGGTCCAGCGCTTCCGCATTCGACTTCAGGTCGGGCGCGAAGCCGCCTTCGTCGCCGACGGCGGTGGTCAGCTTCTTGTCGTTCAGGATCTTCTTGAGATGGTGGAAGGTCTCGACGCCCGCGCGCAGCGACTCGGAGAAGGTCGCGAAGCCGGCCGGGATGATCATGAACTCCTGCACGTCGAGGTTGTTGTTCGCGTGCGCGCCGCCGTTGATCACGTTCAGCATCGGCACGGGGAGCGTGCGCGCGCCGGTGCCGCCGAGGTAGAGGAAGAGCGGCAGGCCGGCCGCTTCCGCCGCCGCGCGAGCCACCGCCAGCGAGACGCCGAGGATCGCGTTCGCACCGAGGTTGCCCTTGTTGTCGGTGCCGTCCATCTGCTTCATGACCAAGTCGATCATGACCTGCTCGCGCGCGTCCATCCCTTCGATCTCGCGCGCGATCACGTCGACGTTGTCGACGGCAATGCTCACGCCCTTGCCGAGGAAACGCGCCTTGTCGCCGTCGCGCAACTCGAGCGCTTCGCGCGAGCCGGTGGAGGCGCCGGACGGCACGGCCGCGCGTCCGAGCGCACCGTTGTCCAGCAGGCAATCGACTTCGACGGTGGGATTCCCGCGCGAGTCGAGGATCTCGCGCGCAAAGATTTCGGCAATCTTGAACATAGCGCGGCGGATTGTACTGTCATCCTGCGCGGCTTCTCATCCCCGCTGCGCCTTTGACTTTTGCTGAGAGATTGGTGCATCGCCGTTGACCGCACGGCACCCAGGCGGGGTTGTCTGTTACCCAAGAGGTAGAATGCTCACGATGCAAGTTGCTTCAGGCAAAGTCGTGCAGGGCCGGATCGTCTTCGAAGGCGAGCTTCCCGAGGGTGCCGATGTCACTCTGATCGTCGACGATCATGAGACCGGGTTCGAGGTCACTCCGGAGCTCAAGGCGGTTCTTCTGGAAGCGATCGCCGAGTGCGACCGGGGCGACAAGATCAGCGCGGACGAGCTCCTGCGTGAGCTGCAGATCGACGAGTGACGACGCTCTTTCGAATCGACATCAGCCGAGTCGCGCGTCATCAGGTCAAAGACCTGAATGCCTGGTGGCGTAAAAACCGGAGCGCCGCGCGGAATGCCGTGCAGGATGAGCTGATGCGTGTCTTCCGGCTCATACTGAACCAGCCACGCATCGGCCCACCCGCGGTGGATGTCGAACTTCCAGACGTTCGCCGCATCCACCTCTCGCGCATCGGGCACTACCTCTACTACCGGGTGCTCGACTCCGAGAGCATCATTGAGGTGCTCGCGGTCTGGTCCGATAGCCGAGGCGAAGGGCCACCTATTTGAGGCGTTGAAAGTTGCCCCTATTTCGGCCCGACCGCGGTCGGCTGGCCTTTGCTCTTCCACTCTTCCCAGCCGCCTTTGAGCGCGAAGACGTTCTTTACGCCGTGGGCGGAGAGGTCGGAGGCGGCGCGGCCGGAGGACTGTTCGGCGCTGCAGGCGCAGTAGAGGATGACGGTCTTGCGCGGCGGCACTTCGGAGTAGCGCTTGACGAGCTGGCTGCCGGGGATGCTCAGCGCGCCTTTGATGTGGCCGTACGAGAACTGCTCGTTCGAGCGGACGTCGATGAAGACGGCCTGGCCCGACTTGTAGAGCTTGATCGCGTCGTCCATGCTGATGCGCGCGAACTTGGTCGGGTCGGCGGTGCGGGTGGTCCCGGCCGCGGCCAGCGGCGCGCGCTGCTTTCCGGGGGCGGGCTTGGTGACTTTCATCTGCGCGAACAGCGAGCTGCTCAGCAGGCACAGCACAGCAACGGCAGCGGTTTTCCTCATCATGTCTCCCTGGGGTGGATTTAGATCAAGCCTTCGAAAAAGCGGTCCATGCGCGGCACGAACCAGCGCGACCGGTCGAGCGAGAACGCCACCGCCACCGCCTCGCCGACGATCCGCCGGCGCTCGATGAAGCCGATGAACCGGCTGTCGTTGCTGTTGTCGCGGTTGTCGCCGAGGACGAAGTAGTTCCCCTCGGGGACGGCGATCGGGCCGAACGAGCGAACCGCCGGGATCTCCGGCGTGAGCATGACTTTGTGATTGTGGCCGTAAAGGTCTTCGTCGGCCACGTACGCGTTGCCGAAGTCATCCGAGCTGACGATGGCAATCGGCGACTGCTTGGCGATGCGGCCGTTCACGTAAAGCTGGTTGTCGCGCATCTCGACGTTGTCGCCCGGGACGGCCACCACGCGCTTCACGAGCCGCGTGCCGTCGACGGGGGAGAAGAGCACCACGATGTCGCCCCGCTCGGGATTGCCCCACTTGAAGATGGCGATGGTCGTGAACGGCACCTTCAGGTCGTAGGCGAGCTTGTTCACGACGACGCGGTCGCCTTCCTGGATGGTCGGCTTCATCGAGCCGGTCGGAACGTCGTTCCAGTCGGCCAAGGCCGAGCGGAGGGAGCTGACGATCAGGATCATCAGGACGAAGATGCGGATCTCACGAAGGACCTTCTTTTTGTCGATGGCCATGGCTTTTTAGTCTACGCGTGCACGGCGCAGAACGTTTCGTTACGGAAATCTAGTCCCGCGAGGCAGGGCGCGGTCAGCAGCGCGCAGGGCGGAGGAGCTGCTGCCCCTGAACGGGTTGCGCGTTACACGTTGCTCGGCCGGGGTGCTGCATCGGCTGAAGGCGCGTTACTCGCGCTGAAGCACCCCGCCGTACGACGAGCAACGGCGCGAACGTTACTGCTTCGCGTAGTTGAAGCAAGCGCCCGCGTCGCTCATGGCGCGCTCGAGCGTGCAGCCGCCGTCGCCGCTGCTGTGCAGGAGCGAGGAGCCGATGAACTTCGTCGAGTCCGTTTCTTCCGGCGCGACCGGCGGCTCCGGATAGCCGGCCACCCAGAGGTCGATCACGTGCTGGTTGTAGGTCACGCGCACGTAGCTTTCGGTGTACTCCACGCTGGCCTCGAGGCACTTCTCGCCGGTGGCGGGGATGGGGAGGTCGGACTCCAGCAGGAAACCCTGGTCGATGGCCTGGTCGGCGTTCGTGTCGAGGAGCACGGCCACGCGGTTGCCGCCGATGCTGCGCACGACGGCGTCGCCGTTCAGCATCTGCGCTTTCGCGAACGCGATCGTGGGCACGAACGACAGGACGAGCAACGCCGACAACGCGTACGACGTCGACAACAGGGGTTTCCGCATGATTGCGCGCATTTTACCCGGTTATTCGTACGACGACGAGGGTCAGATCGTCCTCGAGCTCGCCTCCGCTGAACGCGCTGGCCGCATCGACGATGGTTTTCTGCAGCTCGCTGGCGCGGAGATCGGGACAATCGGACACGAGCTCTTCGATACGAGTCTCGCCGAACAGCTCTCCGTTGCCGTCCATGGCCTCGCTCACGCCGTCGGTGAAGAGCACCAGCCGGTCGCCGGACTGCAGCGCGATCTCGCGTTCCTCGTAACGGTCGCTCTTGAGCAGGCGCGAGAACGCCGGACCGCCTTCCGCCAGCCGCACGATCGTGCCGTCCGCGCGTGCGAGGATCGGCGCGTTGTGTCCCGCGTTGCACCAGCGCAGGCGCATGTTGGCTGTGTCCACCGTCGCATAGAAGAAGGTGACGAAGCGTCCGCCGGAGAGGCTCGAGACCACGACCCGCCGCACGCGTTCGCAGAGATCGCGCGGTGAGCTGCTCGCGGACGCGCGTACGGCGGCCTGCAGTCCGGACATCAGCAGCGCGGCGGGCATGCCCTTGCCGGCGACGTCGCCGATGCAGACCGCCAGCTCGCTCTCCTGCAGCGGCAGCAGGTCGTAGTAGTCGCCGCCCATCGTGCGCGCCGGCTGCCAGATGCCGCTGACGTCGATGCCCGCGACGCGGGGCATGTCGCGCGGCAACAGGGTCTGCTGAATCTGCCGTGCCTGCTCGTAATCCGCTTCCTCGGCCTGCATGCGGATGCGGTCGAGCCCGACGTCGATCTGCTCGGCGACGGAGCGGAAGAAGTCGATGTCCTCGACGTCGTATTCGCCCGCGGACAACTTCGGCGCCGCGGCGATGAACGCGCGCGTACCGACCGGCACGACCAGCGACGCTTCGACGCGCGCCAGCGCGGCCGCGGTCTCCTGCGGCAGGGCGCGGCGGCGCGGGTCGAATGGACGGTCGAGCGATTCGGCGAAAGTGGAGGGCACGCGCAGGCGCCCGAGGAGCGCGTCGGCGACGCCGACTTTGGCCAGGGCGACGTATTCGTCCTGGCGCTCGGCGAAGATCACCACGGCCCGGTTCTGCAAGGCCTGCTGCAGCTTCTCCGCGGTGGAGCTGAGGAACTGATGCGCATCGGTCAGCGTGCGCGCGTCGGTGGAGATGGCCTTCAGCGCCGCCGGGTAGTCGTACTTGTGGCGGAACAGGTTGCGGTCGACGAGGAACTGCAGCTTGTTGCGCAGAGGCACGAACAGCAGCGCCACGACCAGCGTGGAGCCGATGACCATCGTGGTCTGGTTCTCGAGCCCGAACGAATAGACGAGGACCGACCCCAGTCCGCCCACCAGGCCAAGGTAGACCACGATGATGGCGCCGCTGAGGATCGCGTAGACGACCGTCTTCCGGATGATCAGGTCGATGTTCATCAGCCGGTATTTGAGGATGGCCACGGCGAAAGCGATCGGGATGGCCAGGGTGAGCAGCGTCGGAATGAGCTGCAGCGCCTCGAACACGCCGCGCCAGGCGATCAGGTCGAGGTGCCGCAGGGCCACCCAGGATGCCAGCGCGACGCTGAGGATGACGGCCACGATCTTCCCGCCGACCACGAGCAGCAGGCTCCACATCGGCCAGGCCACCTGCCGCTTCTCCTCGACGTTGGCCTCGAGGTAACTGCGCACGTACGCGATCAGGGCCAGCACGGGGAAAGTGCAGATCGCCACCAGCGGCAGCACGATCGAGAGTCCGCCGAGGATGCCGGCGGCGTGGCCGCCGAGGAGGGAGCCGGCGCCGCGGGTCAGGCCGAAGAGGAGGCCGATCGCGGCCACGGACATGCGCAACGGCCGTGCGACGATGGCCTGCTTCACTCCCTCGCGCCGCGCCGCCCAGAGCACGTGCAGCGTGAACAGGACCGCCACTGCCGTCAGGCCATAGAAGAACGGGCGGACGAATTGTTTCAGCCGGGCCTCGCCCGCGCCGGGATCGTCCCAGTTCATCAGCGACATCATCACCACCGTGAAGACGAGCGAGAGCACCGCCATCACCGCGACCGAGTAGATCCAGCGGATGACGATCGGATTCCGTTCCGCGATGGGGCGCCGGCGTGGAAAGATCAGCGCCAGGTGCAGGATCAGCGGCGGATACATGAACGCCGCGGCCGAGAAGATCACGAAGCTGTCCACCGGCGGCGCGGCGCTGATGACGATCCCGCGGGCCTGGATCTGTTCGTAAGTAGTGGACGCGTTGCCCATGACCGCCACGGCGGAGAGGAGTGCCAGCGCGAAGAACACCGTGGCCCGCGTGTCGTGCGGCGCGCGAATCATGATGAAGAGGGCGATGGCCACGAAGGTCAGCCCGACCGTCAGCGCGGCCAGGTGCCTCAGGATGACGTGGCGGCTGCGCAGCGGCGACTCGAAGCGCAGCGGGACGTCGCGGATCTCTTTGCCGCGCCGGATGCGATAGACGACGGTGTCGCCGCGCTTCGTCTGCGCGTTCAGCTCGGTCAGCCGTTTGACGTCGTCGCGCGGGATGCCGTTCAGGGTCAGGATCTCGTCGCGATAGTGGAGGCGCCCGTCCGCCGGACTCTTCGACGCGGTGATCATGACCTGATAGAGCTCGAGGCCCATCATCTGCGCCTGGAACCTGGCGTTCTCTCCGAAGAGGTAGCCGACGCCGCTCCACCCCTGCTCGTGCCAGTGCCGCGCGCGGGCCACCATGTGGACGAGCGTCCCGCCCATCACCACGAGGGTGAGCAGGGACACGAGGACAATCCGGGTGCGCGGCGACATGGGCCGCACAAGTGTACGGCGCGGCGGGTCGGGGGTTTTGGCGTGGTGCGCGGGGAGGGAACGACAAGGGGCCTCCGGCGGGCCGGTACGACCGGCAGCGCTTAGTAGGACCAGTCTTCGCGCAAAACACGTGTTTCGTAGATAGGGCGTGCGATCAGGCTGGGCCAACAAGCGCTGCCGGTCGTACCCGCCCGCCGGAGGCCTCCCGTCGGTCCCTCTCCCGCGACCGCGCTAATCCCGCGAGCCGCGGCGGTTGACGATGGACATGAACTCCTGGCGCGTGCGCTCGTCGTTGAGGAAAGCGCCGCGGAGCACGTTCGTCTCCATGAACGACGACTCCTGCTCCACGCCCCGCATGACCATGCAGAGATGCACGCCGCCCATCCAGACCGCGATGCCACGCGGGTCGAGGATCTTCTCGATCGTGTCGGCGACGTCGTGCGCGAGATGCTCCTGCGACTGCAGCCGGCGCATGTGCACCTCCACGATGCGCGGGATCTTCGACGCGCCGATGATCATCCGCTCCGGGATGTAGCCGACGATGAACCGTCCGTAAAAGGGGAGGATGTGGTGCGCGCAGAGCGTCTTGTACGTGCCGCCGATGACCACCAGGTTCTGACAGTTCTCGTCCGCGCGCGAGCAGGCCTTGCGGAACAGGGTGGTCAACTTCTTGACGTCCGTGTAGTCGTAGCCGCTGGTCATCCGGATCAGCGACTCCGCCCACCGCCGCGGCGTGTCCAGCACGTTCTCGTTCTCCAGGTCGACGTGCAACAGCCGCAGCGCCTCGCGCAGGTGATGCTGCAACTGCGCGCGGTCGATCTCCGGCCGCGGATTGGTCAGCACGCCGGTGTCGTCCAGGACGGCGTCGAGCTCGGGGGAAGCCACGGTCAGGTCGGTGGGCTGCTTCATGGGGGGAGCTTATTCGAAACCGGCCGCCCACGCTCCGTCCGGGTAGGGAAACGTGCCCCTTGCGCCTCTCCCATGGCAGACACCGTCAAAACACTGTCCCGTCCACCGAGTCCTGTCGCGAGGAGAAACCATGGCTGCCATCCCGATCCCGGGCGCGGAGACCGTTCCGCACTCATCCGCCTGTCCGCATCCGGCCAGCGACACGCTGGCGAGCGTTGATTTCAAGCCGCAGCCGATGGTGGACTGGCTCGCGCCGGCGCAGCTGGCGCGGTCCGGCATCAAGGCCGCCATCGCGGCGACGTTCGGGTCCTACGCCGACAAGCGCGAGCTGCAGGCCGCCCTGGCCGACGCGCACGGCGAAGACCACGAGTTCGAATTCCGCGACGGACAACCGATCTGGTTCGACTACACGGCCGACCTCGGCGACGGTTTCAACTCGACCTACTCCGTGGCCCGGCTGCTGGCCATGGATCTCTCGCTGCAATTCGGCGAAGAGAACCACCAGACCAAGCGCGGCGACTTCGTCGTCCTCGGCGGCGACCAGGTCTATCCCACCGCCGCGCGCGACGAATACCAGCACCGTTTCATCGGTCCGTATCGCGCCGCGCTGCCGTACGTCCAGCACAACGAGACCGCCGGAAAATTCGCGCCGGCCATGTTCGCGCTGCCCGGCAATCACGACTGGTACGACGGCCTGACCAGCTTTCTCCGCATCTTCTGCCAGCGCAAGCCGAAGGGCGACGGAACGGGCGAACGCAACGGCCGCTGGGTCGGCGGCTGGCGCACCCGCCAGCGCCGCAGCTACTTCGCCATCAAGCTCCCCAACGACTGGTGGATCTGGGCCATCGACAGCCAGCTCGAGTCCGACATGGACCTCCCGCAGCTGACCTACTTTCACGAATTGGGGGAGAAGCTGGCGCCGCGCGGCACCGACCCCGCCGAGGCGGCCAGGCACAAGATCATCCTCATCACCGCGGAGCCGAGCTGGGTGAACTGCACCGGCAGCGACTCGCCGCGCACCTGCCGCACCAAGCCGGAGGCGTTCAACACCCTCGCACATTTCGAGAAGACCTACATCCGCGCGAAAGGCCTGCAGTTGAAGCTCGTCCTCTCCGGCGACCTGCATCATTACGTGCGCTACGAGTCGGCGGAAAAAATGGCGGAGCACACGGTCCGCATCACGGCCGGCGGCGGCGGCGCATTCCTCCTCGGCACCGAGCAGATGCCGCCGGCGATCACGGTTCGCGAAGGCGCGCGCGAAACGGTGGCGGCGCAGGAGCCGATGAACCTCTACAAGAAGGTGAAGGCCTTTCCGAACACGCGCGAGTCCCGCGAGTTCGCGGACGACGTCTGGTGGATGCCGTTCCGCAACAAATCCTTCAGTGCGCTACTGGCGGTGATCTATGTGCTGTTCGCGTGGCTGCTGCAGACGGGGAGCCGCGGTGTCGGTGTGTTCGGCCAGGGATCGCTGCTCGATTACGTGCTGGCCAATCCGATCCGCGCGCATTTCGGCGGATTCGGCAGGGCGTTCCTCTTCAGTCCCTTGAGCGCGGCGCTCGGGCTCCTCATCGTTTACGGACTGGCAAAGTTCACTTCCAGCTCCGCGGAAGGGCATCAGCCGATCGCGAAGCATCTCGGCTGGCTGCACGGCCTCGCGCACGTCGTGCTCTGCTGCACGCTCGTCTCGTGGGTCACGCAGGGGCTCGGGAAACTCGACCTTGAACCGGGCAACATCTGGTTCAACGTCGCCCTGATCGTCACCCTCTTCCTCCTCGGCTGGTTCTTTGGCGCCTGGCTCTTCGCCACGTACCTGTTTTTCATGGCCCGCTTCACCGGCGTGCACGAAGGGGAGTTGTTCTCGTCGATGTCCATCGAGGGCTACAAAAACATCCTGCGCATGCGCCTCAACCCCGACGGAACGCTGCGCGTCTACGCGATCGGACTGCGCCGGGTGGCCACGGACTGGAAGTTCCAGGCACCCGGCCCCGACCAGCACGGCGTCCCCTGGTTCCAATCCGCGAAATTCAACAAGGAGGACGGCTACAAGCCGCACATCATCGAGACGTTCGACCTGAAGTGATCACTCCCGTCCAAGTCGGCTGACGCCGCCGCGAGCGGTGCCCTGAACACTCCCGCCACTGGCCCCGGTCCTGCAAATTGACGGCTGAATGGCCGTTCATTCATACTGCGCCCGCACTGAAAGCCGGGCGGTACGAATTCTGTAAGGCCGACCCAAAAGGAGTTGCACATGGCGGAAGTCAAGACACAGGGCGCCGTCGAGGCGATGGAGGTCGCGGAGGCCTCGCGCGAGACCGAGTGGGAGAAGCCCTCATTCGTCGGGGACCTCTTCCTCGGCAAAGTCAATTTCGACCTGATCCATCCTTTCCCGGAGCAGCCCGCCGCCGACAAGGCCGAGGCCGACGAGTTCCTGAAGAAGATGGAGCGGTTCCTCGCCGAGAACGTCGACGCGGATGAGATCGACCTCAAAGGGGAGTACGACTACGAGCTCTTCAAGGGCTTCAACGAGCTCGGCGCCTGGGGGATGAAGATCCCCAAGGAGTACGGCGGCCTCGGCTTCAGCGCCACGAACTACAACCGCGCCATCGGCCTCGTGGCCACGTGGTGCGGCTCGAGCGTGGCCTGGCTTTCCGCGCACCAGTCCATCGGTGTCCCGCAGCCGCTCAAGCTGTTCGGCACGGAGGAGCAGAAGAAGAAGTATCTGCCCCGCCTCGCCAACGGCGCGATCTCCGCGTTCGCGCTCACCGAGCCGGGCGTCGGCTCCGATCCGGCCAAGATGGAGACGCGCGCCACGCCGTCGCCGGACGGCAAGGGCTGGATCCTCAACGGCGAGAAGCTGTGGTGCACGAACGGTCTCAAGGCCGAGGTCATCGTGGTCATGGCCCAGACGCCGCCGAAAGTCGTGAAGGGAAAAGAGAAGAAACAGATCTCGGCCTTCATCCTGGACATGGACACGCCGGGCGTCGACATCTCGCACCGCTGCCAGTTCATGGGACTGCGCGGCATCGGCAACGTCCTGATCAAGTTCAACGACGTCTTCATCCCGAAAGAGAACCTGCTCTGGGGTGAAGGCCTCGGCCTCAAGCTCGCGCTGATCACGCTGAACACCGGCCGCCTGACCATTCCCGCCGGCTGCGCCGCCGGCGCGCGCCGCATGCTCGAGATCGCCCGCGACTGGGTGAACGAGCGCGTGCAGTGGGGTCTCCCGATCGGCAAGCACGAGGCGGTTGCGTCGAAGCTGGCATGGATGGCCTCCCATACATTGGCGATGGAAGCGATCGTCTGGCTGACCTCGGGACTGGCGGATCGCGGCGACGTCGATCTCCGACTCGAAGCGGCCATGGCCAAGCTCTTCAATACCGAAGTGGCTTGGCAGTGCGTCGACCATCTCGTGCAGATCCGCGGCGGACGCGGATTCGAGACGGCCACGTCGCTCAAGGCGCGCGGCGAGAAGGCGTATCCGGTGGAGCGGATCATGCGCGACATGCGCATCAACCGCATCTTCGAGGGCACCAGCGAGATCCAGCATCTCTTCATCGCCCGCGAGGCCGTCGACCCGCACATGAAGCGCGGCTACAAGATCCTGCTCCCCGACACGCCGACCGGCGAGAAGTTCTCCGCCGCGGCGAAGGCGGGCGCCTTCTACTCGACCTGGTACCCGAGCAAGTACCTCGGCTGGAGCCGCTTCCCGAAACACGGCGACCTGGGCCGCCTCGGCACGCACATGGGCTACGTCGAGCGCCAGTCACGCCACGTGGCGCGCTCGATCTTCCACGCGATGATGCGCTTCCAGGCGAAGCTGGAGCGCAAGCAGATGGTGCTCTTCCGCATCGTCGACATCGGCACCGACCTCTTCGCCATGTCGGCCACGATCAGCTACGCGCTGATGCTGGCCAAGCAGGGCAACAAGAACGCACTCGAGCTGGCCGACCTCTTCTGCCGCGAATCCCGCATCCGCATCGACCAGAACTTCCGCACCCTCTTCGACAACCACGACGAGCTGGCCTACAAGGTCGTGCAGAAGATGATGAAGGGCGAGTACGAGTGGCTGGAAGGCGACCTCGTACAGCCGGTGGTGCCGACCGCGGAACAGGTGGAAGAGGCGATCCGGAAGCTGGCGTAGAGCAGTTCACCCTGAGGCGCATCGCGCCGAAGGGTCAATGGAGCCCTCACCTGAAGCGTGCATCGGACGTTTCTCGTGAGGGCTCCGTTGATCCTTCGCTTCGCTCAGGATGGACTAAAGCTCACGGCTCCATCGGGTTCTTGCGCCCCTGCACCTTCTCCTCGTCGTCGACCGTCTCGTGGCCGGCGTATTTGACCAGGCAGTCGCGGCAGATGAGGGAGGCGGTGTTGGCGCCGGGGCGGGGGACCCAGCCGTCCTGGTGGACGGCTTCGTCGAAAGAGCGCGTGAATTCGTCGGGGATCTCGCCGGCGATCTCCCGGGTCAGGTCACACTCGCCGCATTTGAGGAGGACACGTCCTTCCATGATCGTTACTCCGTCTCACCCGCCGCAGGGAAGAACGGCGTGATGTCGACGGGGATGTCCTTCAGGCGCGCGGTGACCGCTGCGATCTCGGGCGTCGACACGCCGTACTTTGTGAGCAAGCGCTGCGCCCGCGCGTAGTCGCCGGTGGCCTCGATCATCAGCAGCTCGGTGGCCAGCGACTTCACGCCCTCGCGCGACTTCGCAAAGTCGACGCGGAACGTGCCGTCGGCGTTGGGCACGATCGCGCCGTTCTCGCGCAGCCAGTTCCACTGCACGGCCGTGCCGCGTCCGTGCGCCTCGTCGATGCCGAAGCGCATCGAGCGGAAGTGCAGGCCGGCGTAGGTGGCGTAGAGCTGCTCCTCGGTGAAGAGGCGCAGCAGGCCCTGGTCCATCGCGTAGAGGATGTTCCAGACGCCGAGGACGTCGGCCTTGCACTCCTCGATCGCGGAGTACGTTTCCTTCAGCAGGAAGCGCACGTCGGTGCGCTCGCCGCCGCCCGGGGGGACGATCAGTCCCGGTCCGAGGCCGTGCGACAGCTCGTGAAAGAGCACGAAATTAAAGTACGCGTCGAAGTTGAGCAGATTGCGCTGCGACGGGTCGAGCACGCGGTTGGCGATCGGCGCGCCGCTCATGCGGTACTTCGCGTCCATCACGTTCTTGAGCAGGACCTTCTTCGAGCCCTTGTTCTCGCGCACCCATTCGTCGTTCGGCAGGTTGAAGGCGGCGGTCTGCACGCCGCGGCGCGCGTCGCCGGCGGTGAAGATCTCCTGCACCACGCGGATCGGCGACTCCGTGCCGCGGTTCGGGTTCTTGTGCTCGTTCGGGATGGGAAGGTTCTGCTCCATGGCCGGCAGATGCTGCGCGTAAACGGCGAGCTTCTCCGTCTCCGGGCGGTCGACGACGTTGATGAACGACTGGAACGCGGCCTTGTAGTTGAACAGCGCGTCCTCGTAGACCTCGTACGGCCCGATGACGATTTCCAGCGGCCCGTTGAGGTCCATCCAGGCGATGTCGCTCTCGCGATAGTTGTCGCGGAAGAACGCGTCCGCGAGCTTGGTGAGGTAATCGCGCAGCGAGGCGTTGTTGGTCAGCGCGGCGGCCTCGCGCAGGCGCGCGGCGGCAGGCTCGAGATACTCGCGATAGTGCACCGAGTAGGGGATGGTCACCAGCCGGTCGCCCTGACGGCGCACGACCGTGAAGAGTCCCTGCAGCGCGTCCTTCTGCTCCGGATGCGCGGCGATATAGCGCTCCATCTCTTCCTTGGTCAGGTCGGCGGGATAGAAGGCGGCGCCCTCTGGCTTGTGTCCCACGGCGCCGAACGGCTCGACGAACGGCTCGTCCTGCGCCAGCCGATCCCAGCGTCCTTTGTTGGCGATGAAGTACTCGTACGCCGCCCGATCGCGGTTGGAGTCGTTGACCTGCGTGGCCAGTTGCTGGCGGTACCGCGGATTGTCCTCGGAGACCTGCCGCCAATAGATCTCGTCGATGAACTTCGACGCTTCGATCAGCCTGGCCACGACGGCGCGCTCGTTTTCATCGAGCAGCGAGCGGTCGTAGTCGACGGCCACTCGCGGCAACTGGCGGAGGCGGAGCTCGACGCCCGGAAGCACTTCGAGCTTGCCGCGCGGAGGAGCGGATGCGGTTTCGTTCTCAGTCTGCATGCTGGTCTGACAGGCGAGCGGCAACAGCGCGAGTACGGCGAGGAGCTTCTTCATGGCTGCCGCGATTCTATGCAATGATCGCGCTTCGCATGATCATCGAGTGTCCGGGTTGTCATTCGAAGTACCAGTACGACGAGGAGCGCTTCGAGCGAAAACCGTCGAAGAAGATCAAGTGCGCGCGCTGCCAGCAGATCTTCGAGATCCACAATCCCGCGTTTCAGGCGGCCGCGCCGGCGGTGGCAGCCGGCGACCGCACGATGGCCGGCAAAGTCGAGACGCCGCGCGTACAGGAGTCGACCGAACAGTCGCCGCTTCCGCAGCCGGGCACCGCGCAGGCGGACGCGCTGCAGCTCCCCACGGGAAAGCGCCTTTCGCTGGCGATCCTCGACGGTCCCGACGCCGGGACGGTGTTTCGCATCGACCGACCGCGCGTGACGATCGGCCGCGCCTCCGCCGACCTGACCCTCAATGACACCGAGGCGTCGCGGCAGCATGCGGCGGTGGAGATCCGCGACCTGGCCTACACCGTCGAAGACCTCGGCTCGACGAACGGCACGCTGGTCAACGGCGAGAAGATCCGCGGACAGGTGGAGCTGGCGGACAAGTCGGAGTTCCAGGTCGGTGCGACGACGCTCATGCTGATCGTGACGGAAGACCATTGAGTGAGCTCGGGAACCTCTACCGGCACCGCCAGCTGATCGCCGCCCTCACGGCCCGCGACCTGAAGGCGCGCTACCGCGGCTCGGTCCTCGGGTTTTTCTGGTCGCTCGCCAATCCGCTGCTGCTGCTCGCGGTCTACACGCTGGTGTTCACGAAGTTCCTGCCGCAGCAGGTCGGCGACGCGTATCCGCTCTATCTCTTCTCCGGGATTCTGCCGTGGACGTTTTTCGCCGCGGCGGTGCTGGAGTCGACGACGTCGATCTCCGCGAACGCGGGTCTGATCAAGAAGGTCATGTTCCCGGCGGAGGCGCTGCCGCTGGTGGTCGTGCTGTCGCACCTCGTGCACTTTGCGCTGGCCATCCCGATCCTGCTCACCGCCATCGCGGTGTTCGCGCTGCTGGGCAAGTTCACGGTGAGCGCGACGCTGCTGCTCGCGCCGGTGCTGATGCTGCTGCAGACGATGTTCGTCGCCGGCATTGCCATGACCGTGTCCTCGGCGGCGGTGCTCTTCCGCGACCTGCGCGACATCGTGGCCAACGTCATCCAGCTCGGCTTCTTCATGACGCCGATCATCTACCTGATCAGCAACATCCAGTCACGCCCGATGCGCGCGCTGCTGCGCATCAACCCGATGACGCCCTTCGTCGTCGCCTACCAGGACATCTTCTTCTTCGGCCGCCTGCCCAATCTCTCCGACGGAGTGCTGATCGTCTGCTACGCCGTCGGCTCGATGGCCCTCGGCTTCTTCGTCTTCGACCGCCTGCGCGACACGCTGGCCGAGGCGATTTAAAACGCGCAGCGTTTGCCAAACGTAGGGCGTGGCTTCAGCCCGCCCCTCCCGTGCGAACGCGGCTCTCGCCTGAACGACTCTCGCCGGAAGTCACCCGCCC
>DASVSV010000207.1:0-2224 GCA_036387915.1 Thermoanaerobaculia bacterium | reverse complement strand
GGGAGGGGCGGGCTGAAGCCACGCCCTACGTTTCCGCCCAGGATCAGATCCTCCACTGCCATCAGGACACCCGGCAGGAAGGCCGCGGCGGTGGCGATCGGGAACTGCAGCCACGTCACCATCCACGTCGAGAACCCGTACGCGATCGCGGCGATCGTCGAGCCGAGGAGCGAGTAGCGGCGCCGGCAGAAGAGAAACGTCAGCACCAGCGCCAGCAGCAGCTTCAGCGCGGCTTCGGCGCTGATGGCGTAGCCCAGCGGCAGCGGCAGCGTGATCAGGTGAAAGGGCGAGAAGGGGGTGCTCTGTCCGTTGGCCATCAGCGGATAGCCGCAGCCGGCGGACTCGTTCCAGAGCGGCACGCGCCCCGCCCGCCACGACTCGCGCACCTGATGCAGCCACGGCACGATCTGCATCGGCACGTCGTGCAGGTTGAGGTTGGAGACGTCGTACTTTGTGACCGGCGGCCGGTTCGGCGCGCGCACCTCCGACCACGGCGGCAGCAACTTCAACACGTCCGCGGGCACGATCACCACCTGCTGCGTCAGCGGCCGCCAGAGAAACGCGAACGTCAGCGCGAGGAAGAGCAGCGCGACGCGCTTCGGCAACGCCGCGCCACATTTGCGCGCGATCAGAACGCATGCAACGTAAACGGCGCTGACCAGCAGCCAGGAAAGGTTCGGCACTGCAGCCTCACAGTCTCACAGTCTCACAGCCTCGTAGAAGAGCAGTCTCATAGCCTCATAGGAAGACCTGTGCGCCGGTGAGCCTCTGAACTATGAGCCTGTGAGCCTATGCACCTGTGCGCCTGGTTTATAGTCCGCCGCCGTGTTCAACCCGACGTGGCTCTACACGGGGGCGGTGTACGCGGGCGCGGTCTGGCTGGCGCGGCGCGGGGGCATCGAGCTTCCGAAGCGCGTCGCGGTCTTCTTCTTCGCTCTCGTCTTCGTCTTCTTTTATCCGGTCCTGACGCAGGACGCGGTGAACACGTCCGTCGATTACCTCGGCACGCTCCCGCCGTGGGAGTACACCGCGCCGGATCACCAGGCCGGCAACCGCCAGCTCAACGACCTGGCGCTGCAGATCGTGCCGTGGGCGCATCAGGTGCGCGAGGGGTGGCGTTCGCTGACGCCGCCGCTCTGGAACCAGTTCTCCGCGGCCGGCTACCCGTTGCTGGCCAGCGCGCAAAGCTCCGCGCTCTCGCCGCTGCGCATCCTCGGACTGCCGCTCTCGCTCGCGCATGCGCTGTCGTTCGAGGCGGCCATGAAAGTGCTGCTCGCCCTCACCTTCACCTTTCTCTGGTGCCGGCGGCGCGGCTGTTCGGAGATCGCCGGCGTCACGGGCGCGGTGGCGTTCGGCTTCTCGACGTTCCTCATGGTCTGGCTGCACTTTCCGCTGATCACCACGGCCTGCCTCGTGCCGGCGGTGTTCTACGTGCTCGACCTGCTGGCCGAGGAAGTGACGTACGCGCGCTTCGTCGCGCTGGCGGCGATCGGCGCGGTGATGCTGTTCGGCGGACATCCGGAGACCGTGTCGCACACGGCCTTCTTCGCGTCGCTGTATGTGCTCTGGATGGTCGTCGTCGAGCGGCGCAGTCCGCGCGTGCTCGCGGCCATCGTCGGCGCGGCCGTGGTGACGGCGCTGCTGGCGGCGCCGTTTCTCGCGCCGTTCGCGGAGGCGGTGACGAAGTCGAAGCGGTATCAGGAGCTGCAGAACCGCGTCGAAGAGCCGCCCGTCCCGCACACCGACTGGCCGTCGGCCATCCTCCTCTTCTCCCCGCAATTCCAAGGTGAGGCGCACGCGGAGGCGATCTCCGGCTTCGCCGGCATCTTCGGCGTCGCGGCATGGCTGGCGGTGCTGATGCACGTGGTCCGCCGCCGCGAGTGGCGCTCGCGGGCGATGTTCTTCGTGCTGGCCACGGCGATCGCGCTCGGCGTGATTCTCGACTGGCCGGTCATCGGCGACGCCTTCCATCTCCTCTTCAGCCTCGCCGCGAACACGCGCGTGCGACTGATGCTCGTGCTCATGCTGGCCATGCTCACGGCGGTGGCGGTCGATCTGATTCCGCACGACCGGCGCAGCGTCGTCATCGGACTCGGCGGCGCGGCGGGGTTGCTGCTGCTCGCGTATCTGACGACGTCGCAGCGCGAGGTGATGGCGATGGTGCCGAGCGTGTTGGTTCTGGCGACGGCCGCGGGCAACGTAGGGCGTGGCTTCAGCCCGCCCG
>DASVSV010000206.1:0-5508 GCA_036387915.1 Thermoanaerobaculia bacterium | reverse complement strand
CGACGTTCGTCGCGTGATGCACGCTGGCGTAAAAGTCGGTGTAGTCGCCGATGTTCACGGGGAGCAGCATCTCCGCGCCGTCCATCGGGAGCATGTGCTCCTCGAAGTTGCCGGCGCGGATGCGCGTCTTCACGTCGATCGTGCGGCGCGTGGCCATGAACGCGTTCAGCGCCGGCGCGAGCAGCGTAGGCTCGTCGAGCAGGCCGGCGCGCGTGGCCTCGTGCAGGTCGAGGATACGGTCGCCGATGGCGGTGCAGATGTGCGCCTCGCCGTCGCGGCGGAAGACACCGAACGGCAGGTTCTCCAGCGGAAAATCGTTCACAGCCATCCCAGTTCCTTCAGGTCGTCGATCGGCTCTTCGAACGAGCAGGAGCCGAACGAGATCGCGAACTCGCGTCGCATCACCGCCAGTTCAGTGGTGGTCACGGAGTGGCCACGCCACGTGACCTTGTCATCGTCGAAGGTGAATGCATGCGGGTCGCGTTCGGCCAGGATCTCCTCCGCGTGGTCGAGCATCGCCGCGGCGAGAAAGACGTTGAGGAAGCCGTGCATCGTGCCGGTGGGCGCGTTCGGCTCGTAGGTCAGCGGCTTCACGCACCGCAGCGGATGGTGGAGGCCGGCCGTGGCCTTGAACGCGACACCTTCGGCCTTGCACGCGCGGAGGAACCCGGCCACGTTGTCGACGGCCGGGAAGGCGTCGGCGGTGATGCCGCCAGTGCGGATCTTCGCGCGCTGGCCGTGTTTTTTGATCCCGCCGAGGAGTCGCACGTCGGCAATCTCGACGTAGACGTCCGGGGGAAAGGCGGCGATCTCCTCTTCGGTCGTGGCCTTCACTTCATCGACGCCGAGGATGCTCAGCGGAAACTCCGCCGGCACCTCGGACGCACGCGCCTGAGGCACGATGAACTTGCCGAGGGCCCAGGCGTGCTCGCCGTCGCGATAGCGGGCGTAGTTGCGCACCGCGTCCTGCATCGAGAGGGCCGCGGGCGGAAAGAGGCCGGCGTAATCGATGAGGTGCTCGAGGAGGACGCGGAGCGACTTCGTCACGGCGTGAAATTCTTCTTCAGCCCCGCCCAGCAGCGCCAGTAGTCGCGCTGCAGCGCCGGCGTCTCGAGCGCGAAGCGGGTCGGGTGGATCAGGTAGCGCGACTCGAACATGAACGCCAGCGTGTCGCCGATGTACTTCGGCTCGAGCTTCGCGGACGAGGCGGCGTCGAAGGTCTGCGCGTCGGGACCATGTCCGGACATGCAGTTGTGCAGGCTCCCTCCCCCCGGCGCGAAGCCTTCCGCCTTAGCGTCGTACACACCATAAATCAGCCCCATATATTCATTCATGATATTGCGATGAAAATAGGGCGGCCGAAATGTGTCTTCGGCGACCATCCAGCGCGGCGGGAAGATCACGAAGTCGACGTTGGCGGTGCCGGGCGTGTCGGTGGGCGAAGTGAGGACGGTGAAGATCGACGGGTCGGGATGGTCGAAGGAGACGGTGTTGATGACGTTGAATTTCGCCAGGTCGTACTTGTACGGCGCGTAGTTGCCGCGCCAGGCCACGACGTCGAGCGGCGAATGGTCGATGGGCGTTCGCCAGAGTCGTCCGCCGAATTTCGCCACCAGCTCGAAGTCGCCGTCGACGTCCTCGTACGCGGCCACGGGCGTCAGGAAGTCGCGCGAGTTGGCGAGGCCGTTCGCGCCGATCGGCCCGAGGTCGGGCAGACGGAAGGGCTGGCCGAAGTTCTCGGCGATGTAGCCGCGGGCGGTTTTGTCCGAAAGCTCGACGCGGAACTTGGTGCCGCGCGGGATGACGGCGATCTCTCCCGGCTTCGCATCAATGGTCCCGAGCTCGGTCCGCAGCACGATGGCGCCCTGTTCGGGAACGAGCAGCAGCTCGCCGTCGGCGTCGTAGAAGAAGCGTCCTTCCATCGAGCGATTGGCGCGATAGACGTGGATGCCCACGCCTTCGTTGCCGGCGATGGTGGTCAGGCCGTCGACAAAGTCCGTCGGCGCGTCGGGGATCGGGAGCGGATCCCAGCGCAATTGATTGGGAGAGGTCGGGACTTCGTCGAACGTGCCGCGGAGGTCTTTCGGATCGAGCAGCTCGAACGGCGCGTGCGGCACGCTGGGGCGGATGCGATAAAGCCAGGAGCGCTTCTGCATGGCCCGCGGCACGGTGAACGGGGAGCCGGAAAACTGTTCCGCGTACAGCCCCCGCGCCACGCGCTGCGGCGAGTTGCCGCGCTCCGGCAGGATGCCGGCGACGGCCTCCGTGGCGAATTCGTTGCCGAAGCCGGACTGGTACATGGTTGTCGGTTCCTCGGAGTTCCTCGGGTTCCTCGGAGCGCCTCGGAGTGCCTCGGAGTGCCTGGGAGGATGGTTCACTCTCTCCCGAGGAACTCCGAGGAACTCCGAGGAACTCCGAGGAACTAGAGCTTACAGGTTTCCGCGTCTCTCCTGTTCGCGCTCGATCGACTCGAAGAGCGCGCGGAAGTTGCCCTTGCCGAAGCCGCGTGCGCCTTTGCGCTGGATGATCTCGAAGAAGACGGTCGGACGGTCCTGCACCGGCTTGGTGAAGATCTGGAGGAGGTAGCCTTCTTCGTCGCGGTCGACCAGGATGCCGAGCTCTTTCAGAGTCTCCAGCGGCTCGTCGATCTCGCCGACGCGCGCCGGCAGTTCGTCGTAGTAGCTGTCGGGGACGCGCAGGAACTCGACGCCGTTGTCGCGCAGCTTCGAGACGGTCTCGATCTCGTTGCCGCACAGCAGGGCCACGTGCTGCACGCCCGGGCCGTAGTACCACTCCAGGTACTCCTGGATCTGGCTCTTTCGCTTTCCTTCGGCCGGCTCGTTGATCGGGAACTTGACCACGCGGTTGTCGTCGCTCATGACGATCGACATCAGCGCGGAGTACTCGGTGTTGATGTCTTTGTCGTCGAAGGTGATGTAGCGCGAGAAGCCCATGACGTTGCTGTACCACTCGCACCACTTCGACATCGCCCCCAGCTCGACGTTGCCGACCATGTGGTCGACCGCGGCAATGCCGACCGGCGTCCCCTCGGCTGCCGCCGGCGTGTAGCCCGGCAGGAACGGTCCTTCGTACCCTTTGTAGCTGATGAAGGAGTGGATCGTATCGCCGTACGTCTTGATGGCCGCGCGGCGGATGGCCCCGCGCTCATCCTGCTCGTCCCGCGGCTCGAACACCGGCTCCGCCCCCCGCTTCACCGCCTCCGCAAACGCGTAGTCCGCGTCCTCGACCAGCAGCGCGATGTCCCGAACGCCATCGCCATGCCGCCGGATGTGCTCGCTCGCGGCATGGTCCGGATCGAACGGCGTCGAGATCACGAACCGCACCTTCCCCTGCCCCAGCACATACGAGGCAAAGCTCCGGTTCCCCGTCTCCAACCCCGAATACGCCACCTGCGAAAACCCGAACGCCTTCCGATAGTAAAACGCCGCCTGCTTCGCATTCCCCACCCAGAACTCGACATGGTGGATACGCTTGAGCTTGAGCGGGTTCCCGCCAGACTCGGCAACTTCGCGAAGGGTGGGGGCGGGGGTGGTGGTGGTCATGGTGTGTGGCTCCTGTTGGTGCGGTTGTTTATCACAGTTACACTCGGCGCATGAAAACGCTCGAAATGGCCGACGTGGGCCGCCTGGCGGTAGAGCTCAAGAGCGGCGAAACGATTGAGCTCGTCGACCACGGCAAGGCCGTCGCGAAGGTTGTGCCGGTTCATGATCTGGAGATTCCGAAAGGTACGGTGCCGGACTGGTTCTTCGCAGAACCCCCTCCGAAGTTCCCCACGAGCGTCCTCGAACAACTGCTTCACGACCGGCGCAGCAGGGACTGGTGAGGTTCGTTACGCGCGATCACGAACTCGCCGATGCTGCGCACGCCGAGGGTTTCCGTATCCTCTCCTGAAGCCGAATTTCCCTGCCATAATCCCCGTTCCACCACTCGTGACATCCGAGACCATGCTCGACGACAAGCTCCATGAAGAATGCGGTGTTTTTGGCGTGCTCGGGAGGGCGGACGCGGCGAACCTGGTGTATCTCGGGTTGTACGCGTTGCAGCATCGGGGGCAGGAGAGTGCGGGCATCGCGGCCGTGACCGCTGACGGGCGGATCGTTTCCGAGAAGGAGATGGGGTACGTCGCGGACGTGTTCACGGCGGAGCGGATCGCGCGGTTGCCGGGGGATACGGCCATCGGGCACGTCCGTTACTCGACGGCCGGCGGGTCGATGCTGTGCAACGCGCAGCCGATCGTCGCCTTCACCAGCAAGGGCTCCATCGCCGTCGCGCACAACGGCAACCTCGTCAATGGGGATGAGCTGCGCAAGAAGCTCGAGGCCGAGGGGGCCATCTTCAACTCCACGGCCGACTCCGAGCTGTTCGTGCACCTGATCGCCAGGAGCAAAGCCAGCGACCTGGAGGGGGCGTTCATCGACGCGCTGTCGCAGGTGCAGGGGGCGTACGCCGTCGCGTTGCTGGCGCCGGGACGCATCTTCGCGGCTCGCGATCCGTACGGCTTCCGTCCGCTCGTGCTCGGCAAGCTCGAAGACTCGTATGCGATCTCCTCCGAGACCTGCGCGTTCGACCTCATCGCGGCCGAGACCGTTCGCGAGATCGGCGCGGGCGAGATCATCGTCATCGAGCGCGAGACCGGCGTGCGCGTGGTGCGTCAGGCGCGGGCGGAGCGGGAGGCGCGCTGCATCTTCGAGCACGTCTACTTTGCGCGTCCTGACTCGGTCGTGTTCGGCAACAGCGTTGCCGACGTGCGCCAGCGCTTCGGCGCGCAGCTCGCCCGCGAGCATGCCATCAACGCCGACATCGTCGTCCCGGTGCCCGACTCCGGCGTCTTCGCCGCGCTCGGCTATGCGCAGGAAGCGAAGATCCCGTTCCAGTACGGCCTGGTGCGCAACCACTACGTCGGCCGGACGTTCATCGAGCCGAAGCAGACCATCCGCAGCTTCGGCGTGAAAGTGAAGCTGAACCCGGTCCGCGGTCTGGTGGAAGGAAAGCGCATCGTGCTCATCGACGACTCCATCGTCCGCGGCACGACCTCGAAGAAAATCGTGCGCATGCTCAAGGACGCCGGCGCGACGGAAGTGCACATGCGCATCTCGTCGCCGCCGACGTCGTGGCCCTGCTATTACGGCATCGACACACCCGAGCGGCAGGGGCTGATCGCCAGCTCGAAGTCGCTCGAGGAAATCCGCGACTTCATCGAAGCGGACTCCCTCGGCTACCTCAGCGAGGACGGCCTCCTCGAGGCCGTCCGCCGGGACGACGATCCGCGCGCGCTCTACTGCACCGCATGCTTCAGCGGGAAGTACCTGCACGAAACGGCCGCGGCCGCGCCGGCCGAAGACCTCGTTACGGCCGCCGTCTGAGCTTGTCGATCTGTTGGTGGCGGCGAGCGTGGAAACGTAGGGCGCGGCTTCAGCCCGCCCCCCTCGTGGGCGGGGAACAGCGCTGGGCAAAAGGGAGCCCCTCACCCTAACCCTCTCCCCGTGC
>DASVSV010000205.1:0-9908 GCA_036387915.1 Thermoanaerobaculia bacterium | reverse complement strand
GGCCATCGCCCGCGCGCTGGTGACGTCGCCGGCGCTCGTGCTGGCTGACGAGCCGACGGGCAACCTCGACACGCAGACCACCATTGAAGTGATGGCGCTGTTTCAGGAGCTGAACGAGGAAGGCGTGACCATCGTGCTGGTCACGCACGAGCCGGAAGTCGCGGTCTACGCGAAGCGCATCGTGGAAGTGCGCGACGGGCGCATCGTGCGCGACGAGCCGGTGAAGAACCGCCGCATGGCGGCGGACGATCTCGAGAAAGAGGTGGCGGCATGAAGACCACGATCCTGATCAAGCTCGCCACGCAGAGCATCCGGAAGAACAAGATGCGCGCGGCCCTGACGATGCTGGGCATCATCATCGGCGTGGCCGCGGTCATCGTCATGGTGGCGGTCGGCTTCGGCGCCCGCCAGCGCATCCGCGCGCAGATCAACAACCTCGGCACGAACATGATCGTCATCACGCCCGGCGCCGCGCAGGCGGGCGGCGTCAGTCAGGGCGCGCAGGCGTTCCCGAACCTCTCGCTCGAAGACGTGGAGAAGATCCGCGACGAGGCGCAGGTCGTGACCGCGGTGTCGCCGGTCGTCGTCACGCGCACGCAGGTCATCGGCGAAGCGGGCAACTGGCGCACGCTGATCAACGGCGTCGACGTCGACTACGCCACCATCCGCGACTGGAAGACCGTGTCCGGCGACTGGTTCGTCGAGGACGACGTGCAGGGCGTGCGCAAAGTGGCGCTGCTCGGCAAGACCGTCGCCGACCAGCTCTTCCCCGGCACCGATCCGGTGGGACAGGAAGTGCAGATCCGCAACGTGCCGTTCGACGTCGTGGGCGTGCTGGCGCCGAAGGGACAGACCGCGAGCGGCAGCGACTCCGACGACGTGGTGATCATTCCGTACACGACCGCGCGCACGGCGCTGTCGGGACGGACGTTCATCCCGCAGATCCTGGCCAGTACCGCGTCCGAGGGAGAGATCGCGGCGGCGCAGAACGAGATCCGCGTGCTGCTGCGCGAGTCGCGCGATGCCGAGGATTTCACCGTGCGCAATCAGAACGACCTGGCGCAGGCAGCGGAGGGAAGCACGAAAGTGATGACCATGCTCATGGCCGCGATCGCGTCGATCTCGCTGCTCGTCGGCGGCATCGGCATCATGAACATCATGCTCGTGTCGGTGACGGAGCGGACGCGCGAGATCGGCATCCGCCTGGCCATCGGCGCGCGCGGCTCGGACGTGCTCACGCAGTTCCTCGTCGAGAGCATCGTCATGGGCGTGTTCGGCGGCATCATCGGCCTGACGCTGGGCGTAGTCGGCTCGAAGCTGCTCGGCCACTTCACCGGATGGGAGACGGTGATCTCGCCGATCGTGATGCTGATCGCGGTGGCGTTCTCCGGCGCGGTGGGTGTGTTCTTCGGGTACTACCCGGCGCGCAAAGCGGCGGCATTGCATCCGATTCAGGCGTTGCGGTACGAGTGATTCAGGGGCAATGGCCTCAACTCAGTTCGCGTAATTTGCACGACCCCTCACCCGCCCTTCGGGCACCCTCTCCCCGCTCGTCGCGGGGCGAGGGGCAACGAACAAGGTTCTCGTGAAACGCTCCATGGCAACAACCATGGCTCTCGCGAAATGCACCCTTTGTTGCCCTTCTCCCCTCGTGAGGGGAGAAGGTGCCGAAGGCGGATGAGGGGTTATCGCTCTCTGTAAGTCAAGACCATTCAAGCGTAATAATGCCGCGCATGCGAAAGCTTGCGCTGCTCCTCCTCCTCGCCGCGGCCTGTGCTCCCGTCACGCAGCAGAACAATCGGCTGGAGACCACGCCGCGGCATGACGAGTGGGTGACGATCCAGAGTGCGGGGCGGCCGCTGCATGCGTATGTCGTCTACCCGCAGTCGAGCAAAAAGGTTGGCGCGGTGATGGTCATTCACGAGAACCGCGGGCTGACCGACTGGGTCCGCACCGTGGCCGACCAGCTCGCGGAGCGCGGCTATCTCGCCATCGCGCCGGACATGCTCTCCGGCTCCGCGCCGGGCGGCGGGCGCACCTCCGACTTTCCCACGTCCGACGCGGCGCGCGAGGCCATCTCCAAGCTGCCGCGCGAACAGGTCCTGGCAGATCTTGCCGCGACCGCGAACTACGTCCGCACCCTTCCCTCCGCGAACGGCAAACTGGCCGTGGCGGGATTCTGCTGGGGCGGATCGCGCACGTGGGATGCGGCGAACACGATCGACGGCATCGCCGCCGCCTTCCCGTTCTACGGCACGGGCCCGAACAGCGACGCCGGCGTGACCGGCATCGAGGCGCCGGTGTACGGTTTCTACGGCGGTGACGACGCGCGCGTGAACGCGACCATCGAGCCGACCAAGGCGCTGATGGACAAACACGGCAAGACGTTCGAGCCCGTGACCTATCCCGGCGCCGGTCACGCCTTCATGCGACTGGGGGAGGAGGCAAATCCTACAGAGCCCAATCGGAAGGCGAGAGAAGATGCCTGGCAACGATGGCTGACACTTCTCGGGAAAGCCCTGTAAAGCTGGCACTCCATCCGCAATGGCAGGCGCGGCCAATGAGCAGCGGTATGAGTAAACAAGACATCGCGTCCACCGGAATCGAAGGGCTGGATTACATCCTGCTCGGCGGTTTTCCCCGGAATCACGTTTACCTGCTGCAAGGCGATCCGGGCGTCGGCAAGACCACCCTCGGCCTGCAATTTCTCCTCGAAGGCGTCCGCCACGGCGAGAAGGCGCTCTACATCACGCTCTCCGAAACCAGCAAGGAGCTGCACGCCGTGGCGCGCTCGCACGACTGGTCGATGGACGGCGTGGAGGTGTACGAGCACCTGATCGGCGAGCAGTCGCTGACGGACGACGACACCACTGTTTTCTATCCCGCGGAAGTGGAGCTCGGCCAGACCGTCAAGGCGCTGCTCGACTCGGTCGAGCGCCTCAAGCCCCAGCGCGTGGTCCTCGACTCACTCTCCGAAATCCGCCTGCTCGCGCAAAGCACGCTGCGCTATCGCAAGCAGATCCTGGCGTTGAAGCAGTTCTTCGCCACGCGCAACATCACGGTGCTGATGCTCGACGACCGCACCGCGGAGTACAACGACCTGCAGTTGCAGAGCGTCCCGCACGGCGTGATCGAGCTGGAACGCTTCACGCCCGTTTACGGCTCCGCGCGGCGGCGCCTGCAGCTCGTCAAAGTGCGCGGCCTCAATTTCCGCGACGGCTATCACGACTTCAACATCAAGACCGGCGGCATCGTCGTCTATCCGCGGCTGATCGCGGCCGACGAGCATCACCTCAAACCGGCGGAGGTCGAAGTGCGCAGCGGCGTGAGCGAGCTCGATGAGATGCTCGGCGGCGGCATCCACCGCGGCAGCAGCACGCTGATCATGGGACCGGCCGGCTGCGGCAAGTCGGCGCTGTCGACGCAGTACGCCATCGGCGCGGCGCAGCGCGGCGAGAAGGCGGCCATGTTCATCTTCGAGGAGAGCGTGGCCAGTCTCTACAACCGCTCGCACTCCCTCGGGATGCCGCTGCGCCAGTACGTGGACCAGGGACTGATCACCATCCGTCAGGTCGATCCCGCGCAGTTGCAGCCGGGCGAGTTCGCGCACCTCGTGCGCAAGTCGGTGACCGAGGACGTCAAGGTGCTGGTCATCGACAGTCTCAACGGGTTCCTGAACGCGGTGCCGGAGGAGAAGTTCCTGCTGCTGCACCTGCACGAGCTGCTCAGTTACCTCGGGCAGAACGGCGTGGCCACGATCCTCGTCTTCGCGCAGCACGGCCTCGTCGGCAGCATGCACTCGCCGATCGACGTCAGCTATCTCGCCGACTGCGTGCTGCTGCTCCGTTACTTCGAAGCGCGCGGCCGCATCCGCAAGGCCGTCTCGGTGGTCAAGAAACGCGGCGGCCTGCACGACACCGCCATCCGCGACTTCTCGATGTCGCACAAAGGCCTGGCCATCGGCCAGCCGCTGGACGACTTCCGGGGCGTCCTCACCGGCGTCCCCACCTTCGACAACATCGTCAAAGAAATCCGGGACGACACCCCGTGAAGCCGGAGCACGTCAGGCGGCGGATTCTCATCGCGGCGCCGCTGGGCCGCGACGCCGAGTTGATGTGCACCCATCTGGAGAACGCGGGTCTCTCGTGCCTGGCCTGCAAAGACATCGACGAGGTCTGCCGTGAGCTGGATCGCGGCGCCGGCGCACTGCTCTTCACCGAGGAGGCACTGTCTCCCGACGCCGCGCCGCGGCTCGCGAAGGCGCTCAACCGGCAGCCGGCGTGGTCGGACGTCCCGATCATCATTCTCTCCGGCGTGCCGGACATGGAGACGCAGAGCCGTCCCTTTCACGAGCTCGGTCGCCGCACGAACGTCACCGTCGTCGACCGTCCGGTGCGCATCCAGAGTCTCATCAGCGCGGCGCAGACGGCGCTCCGCGCGCGCGACCGGCAGTACCAGGTCGCGGAGCTGATGGAAAAGCTGGAGGCCCGCGTTCACGAGCGGGACCGCTTCCTGGCCATCCTCGGACACGAGCTCCGCAACCCGCTCGGCGCGATCCTGCTCGCCTCGCAGATGCGCGACGGCGACGGGCAGCTCGACGGGGAGCACGCGGAGCTGATCGAGCGCCAGTCCAAGCACCTGACGCGGCTCGTCAACGACCTGCTCGACCTGTCGCGCGTCGTCTCCGGCAAGATCGTCCTGAAGCGCGAAGTGATGGACCTCAGTGATGCCCTGCGTCAGGCGCTGGAGATGGTGCACGACGCCGCGAAACGGCAGAAGGTCACCGTCGAGTTGAAGAAAACCGACGAGCCGCTGCCCGTGTTCGCCGATCCTCTGCGCGCCGCGCAGATCGTCGCCAACGTCATCGGCAACGCCATCAAGTACACGCCCGAGGGGGGACACATCGTCGTCTCCGTCGAGCGTGACGGCGACCAGGCCTGCGTGCGCGTCACCGACGACGGCGTCGGCATCGCGCCCGAGCGCATCGACACCATCTTCGAGCTTTTCGCGCAGGCGGAGAACGCGATCGGCCGCGCGCAGGGCGGCATGGGCATCGGCCTCGCCCTGGTGCGCACGCTGCTGGAGCTGCACGACGGCAAGATCTCCGTGAAGAGCGACGGCGTCGGTAAAGGGAGCGAGTTCCTGATCAGCTTCCCGCTGACACAGAGCGCGATCATGCCCTCCACGCGCGCCGTGCCGCAGCAGGCCACCGAACGCGACGGCCAGCCGCGGCGCATCGTCGTCGTCGAGGACAACGCCGACGTCCGCGATCTCCTGCGCCTGAAACTGAAGCGCCTCGGCCACGACGTCGACGCCGTCGGCGACGGCGTGGCCGGCGTCGACGCGATCGTCGCGCAGAAGCCCGACCTCGCCCTCGTCGACATCGGTCTGCCCGGCATCGACGGCTACGAAGTCGCGGCGCGCGTGCGTGAGTCGATCGGCCGCAACGTGGTGCTGGTCGCCGTCAGCGGCTTCGGGCTGCCGGAAGACAAGCGCAAGGCCATCGACGCCGGATTCGACGAGCACATCACCAAGCCCGCCGACGTCAACGACATCGAGAACCTCCTGTCGCGCTTGCCCCCCCGCGCCGACGGCGTATAGTGACTTCCAGTCCAAAGGAAGCCCTATGTCCCATACGGTCCTGGTAATCGAGCCTTTCGCCGATCTGCGTCTCGAAATTGCCGCCACGCTGCGGCGCCAGCATTACACGTGCGACGCGGTCGCGACGGCGGCCGAAGGCACCGCCGTGATGGGTGCGCGCTCGTACGATCACGTCGTCATCGACCTCGAGTCCACGGGAAACTTCGCTTCGTCGGTCGACCCGTCAATGCACGTCATCCTGCTCACCGACCAGGACTCCAGCGAAGTCGGCGGCTATGCCACGCTCCGCAAGCCCTTCAGCCGCGACGAGCTGACCTCGAGCTTGTCCCGCTCCACCGTTTTATAGGCTCACAGTCTCATAGGCTCACAGTCTCACAGGCCGCCCGCCCTCCTCTGAGGCTATGAGCCTATGAGGCTATGAACCTGTGAGCCTATGAGCCTTGGGGGTTCACTCAATCCGCCCGCGCAGCTTCTTCGTCTCGCTTCTCTTCTTCTTGTCTTCGACGCGGCGCTGCTTCTGCGCGCGGGAGACGCGGGTCGGTTTGCGCGGGGTGCGTTCTTCGAGCGCGTCGCGCAGCAGCTCTTCCATGCGCGCCAGTGCGCGGTCGCGGTTCGCGAGCTGGCTGCGCTCGGCCTGCGAGGTGATGCGCAGCACGCCGGCGCGGCTGATGCGGCCGCCTAGGGCGGTGCGGACGCGCATCCTCTGCTCGTCGTCGAGCGGCAGCGCGTCGACGTCGGCCTCGATGGTCACGCGCGTCTCCACCTTGTTCACGTTCTGTCCGCCGGGCCCGCCGGCGCGCGAGGTCGTCGCGCGCAGCAGGTGCGCCGCGACGACGAGTCCGTTGCCTAGATCGAGGTCTCTCATCGGCAGGATGATAGACGCAGGGCGTGGCGCTTCAGCCCGCCCAACCGGGGGCGGGCTGAAGCCACGCCCTGCGTTTGAGAATCAGGAACGGATCTCGACCGGCACCGGCACCTCGAGGTAGACCACCTTCGTCTCCTTGCGGCGGAAGATGCGCTTGTACCAGGGCTCCGGCATCGGCTTGCCGCCGTACTCCATCACCAGCTGCCCGAGCCGGGTGACGTCCTCCGGGCTCATGCGGACGCACCCGTGCGAGGCCGCGGTGCCGAGCGAGTCCTCGTCGCCCGTCCCGTGGATGTAATAGTCGGGCTCCTTGAAGAACATCTTCACGCGCTTCATCGGATTTTCAGGATGCCCGGGCGGCTTGGCGGTCTTGCCCTTCGCCCACTTTGCGTCAGGCGGTTTCCAGGACGGATTCCAGATCACCTTGCGGATCTTGAACTCCCCTTTGGGTGTTGGATTCTCGTCCTTTCCTACCGAAACAGCGAAAGTCTCGACCACGTCACCATCGACCACGACGTTCAGCTGACGCTCCGAGATGTCGATTTCGAGGCGGAGCTCGGCACTGGCGGCCGAGGTCCAGAGAAGGCACGTAAGTGTAAGAAACAGAACCCTTTTCACGTCATCTGGTTACTGCAATCGAAGTTCCATAAAGCAGTAGTCGAACACACCTGTTGACGAAACGTTCCAGAGGATGCATCATGTGTTCGTACTGAGACTCAGTCTCAACGTAAGACGAACACAGGGAAACGCGAACGTGATCATCTGCATCTGCCGCGGCAAGTCCGAGAAAGACGTCATGCGCTCGATCGACAACGGTGCGGCCACCGTCCGCGATCTGCAGCGCTGCGGCATCGGCGACCAGTGCGGCTCCTGCCACAACACCCTGCGCTCGATGATCGCCCAGGCCGCCGCCGCGGCGTCCGCCCAGCCCTGCCCCGCGTGTACGCCGCAGCCCGCGGCCGCCCTCACCGCCGCCTCCGCGAGCGCGTGATACGCTCGTGCCCTTCGGAGGCACGATGAAGGGCGACGCGAAAATCATCGAGATCCTGAATGAAGTTCTGACGGCGGAACTGACCGCCATCAACCAGTACTTCGTGCACGGCGAGATGTGTGAGAGCTGGGGCTACATGCGGCTGCACGGCCTGATCCGCACAGAGTCGATCGAGGAGATGAAGCACGCCGAGAAACTGATCGAGCGCGTGCTGTTCCTCGAAGGCATCCCCAACGTGCAGCGCCTCTGGCAGATCCGCATCGGCGAGAACGTGCACGAGATCTTCAAGGCCGACTACGCGCTGGAGCTCGAGGCCATCCCGCGGCTGAACGACGGCATCCGCGTCTGCACGGAGCTCGGCGACAACAACAGCCGGATCCTGCTCGAACAGATCCTCCGCGACGAAGAGGAGCACGTCGACTGGCTCGAGGCCCAGCTCGGGCTGATCGAGCAGGTCGGGCTGCAGAACTACCTCGCCGGGCAGATGCAGTGAGCGCGGCGGTGGTGCTGGCCGCGGCGCTCGTGCTGCACAACGGAAAGATCTGGACCGGCGACGGCTTCGCAAAGTCGGTGACGATCGAAGGGAATCGCATCGTCGCCGTCGATACGCCGCCGCCCGCGGACGCGCGCACCGTCGACCTCCGCGGCCGCCTGGCCGTCCCCGGCTTCATCGACAACCACGTGCACTTTTCGTGGGTCGGCGCGTCGCTGTCGCGCGTGCAGTTGCGCGATGCCGCCACACCCGAGGAGTTCGCGAAGCGCATCGGCGCGCAGGCGCAAAAGCTCGGCAAGGGAAAGTGGGTCACCGGCGGCGAGTGGGACGAGCAGCTCTGGCAGCCGTACCGTCTGCCCGAGTGGCAGATGATCGACGCCGCGACGCCCGACAATCCCGTCTTCGTGGCGCGGCTGGACGGGCACATGGCGCTCGCGAACAGCGTCGCGCTGAAGCTGGCCGGCATCACCCGCGACAGCAAAGACCCGGCCGGCGGGACGATCGTCCGCGACGCGAACGGCGAGCCCACGGGGCTGCTCAAAGACGCGGCCATGAGCGCCGTCTACGCGGTCATCCCGCCGGTGTCGCTCGACGAGCGCGTCGCGTCCGCACGCGCGGGATTGCGCGAGGCCGCACGCTTCGGCGTGACGTCGTTCTGCGACGTCTCCGACTCCGAGGCCTTCGAGGACTTTCGCGCGTACCAGCGGCTCGAGCGCGACGGCGAGCTCACCGCGCGCGTCTACCAGTTCGTGCCGCTCAGCGAGTACGAGCGGCTGAAGAAGGCCGGCGTCGAGAAGCGCTACGGCAACGAGCGTCTCCGCATCGGCGGACTGAAAGGCTTCGCCGACGGCTCCCTCGGATCATCCACCGCCGCGTTCTACGAGCCCTTTGTGGGCGAGCCGGAGAACCGCGGCCTGGTGATGGAAGAGCTCTCCAGCGGCGCGATGGCCAAGTGGGTCGCCGACGCCGACGCGCACAATCTCCACATCGCCATCCACGCCATCGGCGACCGCGCCAACGCGGACGTGCTGTCGCTGTTCGAGTCGCGTCCCGACTTCCGCACGCGCCGCTTCCGCGTCGAGCACGCGCAGCATCTCAATCCCGAACTGATCAAACGCTTCGCCGACGGACGCGTGGTCGCGTCGATGCAGCCGTACCACGCCATCGACGACGGCCGCTGGGCGGAGAAGAAGATCGGCCGCGAGCGCGCCAAGCAGACGTACGCGTTCCGCTCCCTGCTCGACGCCGGCGCCATCCTCACCTTCGGCTCCGACGCCACCGTCGCCCCCCTCAACCCCCTCCTCGGCATCTACGCCGCCGTCACCCGCCGCACCCTCGACGGCAAAAACCCCAACGGCTGGATCCCCGAACAGAAGATCACCGTCGAAGAAGCACTGCGCTGCTACACCCGGAACAACGCCTATGCGATGTTCGCCGAAAAGGAAGTGGGCCGCATCGCGCCGGGCATGCTGGCGGACGTCGTCATCCTCTCGGATGACTTGTTCACCATCGCGCCGGAGAAGATCGACAAGGTGCAGGTGGACGTGACGATCTTCGACGGGAAAGTGATCTACGAACGCTAAAGGTTTGTCATCCCGAGCGTGAGTCGAGGGACCTGGGCGGGCGGGGACGCGCTGCATTGTGTCGCGCTCGAAGAACGAACGAGTTTGCCTGAAGGCAGTCCCTTCTCCCCGCTCCTCGCGGGTCCTCGCGGGGAGAGGGGACTTTCTCCCGAGCGCGTTCAGATACGTCGAACGCGACACAATGCTTTGCCGCCCCGCCCGCCCAGGTCACTCGACTCACGCTCGGGATGACAGCCCAATGGCCTTAACTTAGCGCAATTTGCACGACCCCTCACCCGCCCTTCGGGCACCCTCTCCCCGCTCACCGCGGGGAGAGGGGCAACAAACATGGCTCTCGCCAGACGCTCCATTTGTTGCCCTTCTCCCCTCGTGAGG
>DASVSV010000204.1:0-2997 GCA_036387915.1 Thermoanaerobaculia bacterium | reverse complement strand
TTCACCACGCGCGTCGGTCACATAGCGGGTCGGGTTGAGCTGTCCGGCGAAATCGTCGAAAACGAGGGCCCCGGAAAGCGGCGCGCCTTGTTCATTGCGCACCTCGACCTTCACGACTGAGCCGGCAGAGAGCGCGATCCGAAGCTCGCGCGATCGCTGCGTCGGCTCGATCTGCACGTCCAACGGCTCCGACGGAAGATAGCCGGGGGCGGTGGCGCGGATCCGGATCGTCCCTTCCGGAACGCCCACGATCTCGTACCGTCCGGTGGCATCGGCGCTGGCGACGGACGAGAGTCGCATGCGGGCGCCGGAGCTCTCATATGTAATACGAGCACCCGCCACTCCCTTTTCGCTCCTCTCGTCGACGATCGCTCCGGAGATCCGGCGATCGGGAACGATGATGTCCCAGGTCCCGGAAAGCGCCAGGTCCTTGTCATCGATGTACGGCGACGGCAATGCTCCGCCTTCGACGATGGCGGAGAACAGACCGGACTGCCAGACCACACCACCGAACTGTCCGTCTTCTCCCGTGGTCAGGTTCACCGTCCACTCCTGCCGTTTCGGCGCGAGAGTCACAGTGGCGCCCGCGAGCGCCTCCACTCCGAAATAGACGTGTCCCGTCAGTTCCGCGGGAGAGATCACCACCTCACGAAGTAGAGGGTCCGTCTTCACCTCGACGATCTCACCGTAGCGCTCCAGCGGACCGGAACCCTCGATGAGCATTACGTACTTGCCGGGAGGGACATGAGTAAACGTGACAGAGGAGTCGGCCGAAAGCGGCTGCCGGCTCACCAGCGGGCGTTGCCGCTCCAGCCGGTGCAGGGAAGCTTTCGCATCGCGCAGCCCTTGCTGATCTTCCTCCGCTAGCCGAGCGCGCAGGGTCACAGTGGTGCCGCGGATCAGCTGAATTGTGCCGGCCTCGAACACGGCGTGACGATCGGTGATGGGGATCGTACGCGACGCGTATCTTTCCGCGTGTACGGTCAGGTGTTCGGGCAGACGCGCGCTCCCGTCGTCCACGACAAATCTCCCATCGAGACCGGACGCGCCCAGCACCACGTCACCGGGCCCGGAGATCGTAGCGCCCGCGATCGGATCTCCAGCCTCATCCACGACGACACCCGTCGCGACCGCTTTCGGGATCAGATCGATTGTGGCGACGTTCGGCTTCCCCGCCTGGTCCACGCGAATCTGAGAAACGCTCTCGGAACGCGCGCCGGAGACCGAGACGTTGAGCGTATACACACCGGCGGGCGCGAGGACCCTGCCTGACGCTGCGCGTCCCGGCACACTCCACTTCCAACTCTGCCCATGCTGATCCACGAGCGAAAGCTCGATCGTGCGCACTCCGTGCGACAGTCGCTCGCTGCGGATCCGGTATGGGATCTCTCCTTCGCCGGCGACAGCGACCTGCCGCTGATGAGGAGCTACATTGAAGACGACTGTGGTTCCATAGTCGGACTCGATCCAGACAGCGCGGCGCTCGACCGGTGCGGGCTCGAGACTAACCGTGGCCAGCTCGGTCTCACTCGTACAGACCGGCTCCTGCCCGTTTGCGGCGAGGCAGAGAGTTCCGGCAGCGATAGCAGTGCGTGCGACCAGAAAGATCGCCGCGATCACAAAAAGAATGTGCCGTCGCATACAGATCAGTGAACGTGCAGGTCGCGATCGACGGAATGCAACTGGACGAGAGCGCCGTCGCGAACGGAGGGACGGTTTTCGATGACTACGGCCGCGACCGAATATTCAGCCGTGAACGACTGGAGAGCCTGCTCCTCCCCTTCGGTCTGCACTCCTTCGAAACAGGACCACCCGGCACAGCCGCGGCAGGTACCGACGTTCCGGCATTCACTATAGATGCCGCCGACGTCGCCGTACTTGCATTGATAGTGGTCGTTACAGAGCTCATTGCAACTGTCGCAGGCAGCAAGCACCGGAGATGCGGAGAAGACGAGGAACAGGATCGCGAGACCGAGTTTCACGCGCATGGGGAGCCTTCCTCCTTCAGATGTAAGGGCGGACAAATTCTTCTACCCTGCCTTTGGTTTGTCAATTGTCAAGACGGCCGCGAGCGGTATTTTTTCGGGCTACGGGGTGGCATTTCGCATCAAGTGACGATCTCGCCGACAAGTTCAGGTTCCGGAGCGGTGGTGTGTGACGAGTGTAACCACGTCGCGGAGCAGCGGCGGTGCAGCTCTGTGACGGCCGACCTCGAATAGCTGCACGCAACGGCACGTGCCTAACTCAGGCACTGGACTTCACTTCTTCTCGACGAGGAACACCGCTCCGGCCGCGTCTCCCACGGGGGCCGCGAAGCGGGCGGCGATCCGGCCGGCTGCCGCCTCGACTTCTCTGAGAACGCGGTGGTTATCGTATTCGCAGCTTGCATCAGATTGGGTCGCACCGCGATTGAAACGTGCGTATCGGCGGAGCGCTTCACCGCGGGGGGCGAGCATGACGTGCAGGAGGGCTACGCCGCCGGAAGCGAGGAGGCGCGTCAGGGCTCGAATGAGCGCGTAGCCGGTGCGGCGCGGTATGTACTGAAACACCAGCATCGAGCAGATGAAGGTGAACCGGGCCTCGGGGAGTGTCGACGTGTACGTAATGTTGTGCAGCCCGGCCTGCTCGGCGTTCCGGCGCGCATGCGCGAGCATTGTGGGTGCAATGTCGTACGCGGTGACGGATTGAGCGCGTCGCGCAACGGGGAGCGTCAGGCGTCCGACGCCGCAGCCGAAGTCGAGGGCATTGTGGAGAGGAACATCGCGGCCGAGGATTGAAGCGGACGCGGAGAGTAGAGCGGCTATGTCGGCTTCGCCGGTCGCGAGAAAATCGGCGGTGGGGATGTCGGTGCCCTCGTGGTCGAGGACGGTGAAGGCGCCCTGTTGGCGTGCGAGAGCTTCCCAGTCGATGTTCACGTGATAGAGAGCGAACTGCTTTGTTTTGATTGGGGCAGGAAAAAGGGCGGCCTTGCGGGCCGCCCTTGTGATTTCGGTTGAA
>DASVSV010000203.1:0-2724 GCA_036387915.1 Thermoanaerobaculia bacterium | reverse complement strand
CTCCCCGCGGTGAGCGGGGAGAGGGTGCCCGAAGGGCGGGTGAGGGGTCGTGCAAATTGCGCTAAGTTAAGGCCATTGACCCTAACCCTCTCCCCGTGCGCGGGGAGAGGGGACTGGTTGACGCGGGGACTGTTCACGTGCTCGTCTAATCACGCGAATAAAAAAGCGGCGGCTCGGGCCGCCGCACTCCATGTCAGACGAACAACCAGTAGCAAACCGCGACCGTCGCGATCGCCGCCACCAGATCCCCGATCAGCGCCGCCGGCACGGCGTGGCGGGTCTTCTTCACCATCACCGCGCCGAAGTAGACCGCGAGGACGAAGAAGGTCGTCTCCGAGCTGCCGTACATCGTGGCGGCCATGCGGCCGATGAGTGAGTCGGGGCCGTGGGTCTTGACGAGGTCCGTGGTGAAGGCGAGCGAGCCGCTGCCGGTGAGCGTGCGCAGGATGGCCAGCGGTACGAGCTCCGAGGGGAAGCCGGTCGCGTTCATCAGCGGACGCAGGCCCGCGGTCAGCAGGTCCATCGCGCCGGACGCGCGGAACATCCCGATGGCCACCAGGATCCCCACCAGGAACGGGATGATCTTGATGGCCACGTCGAAGCCTTCCTTCGCGCCGTCGATGAAGACGTCGTACACCTTCACCTTGCGAACGAGCCCGAGCAGCGGGATGCCCACCAGCAGCACCGGGATGGCCCAGAGCGAGATCGCCTCGACGACGGACTTGATCACGCGGCCACCTCTTCCTGCTTCTCGTTCTGTCGGTAGAAACGCTGCAGCACTTTCGCGGCGATTACCGCGGCCACGGTGCCGATGAACGTCGCCACGATGGACGGTCCGATGATCCACGTCGGATTCGTCGAGCCGGCGGCGGCGAGCACGCCGATCATCGTCGCGGGGACGAGTTGCACGCCGGAGGTGTTGAGGGCCATGAACGTGACCATCGCGTTCGTGGCCGTGTCTTTGTGCTCGTTGAGCGCCTGCAGCTCTTCCATCGCCTTGATGCCGAGCGGCGTCGCGGCGTTGTTGAGGCCGAGCATGTTGGCCGCGATCGACAGCACGATCGCGCCGTTGGCCGGATGGTCCGGCGGTACGTCGGGGAACAGCCAGCGCAGGACGGGACGGAGCAGGCGGCCGAGGACCGTGACCAGGCCCGCGGCTTCGGCGACGCGCATGATGCCGAGCCAGAGCGTCATCACGCCGACCAGGCCGATCGCGATCTCCACGCCGGTCTTGGCCGATTCGATGGCCGCCGTCGACACGGCCCCGATCGTCCCGTTGAACGCGGCGATCACGAAGGCGATGGCCATCAGGCCGAACCAGATGTAGTTGAGCATGGTCGCGATGATAGTGTCAGCCGAGCGATGAACGATCAACCCCGCTCATCGTTCATCGCTCATCGCTCATCGTTCCTCACTCATGCCTCTCCTTCTCCTGCTCGCATTCGCGTTCGTCGACCTCGCCGAGGGGTGGCAATACGCGCTGACCGCGCCGCGGGCGACGCCGCCCGTCGACGTGGTCTGGACGGAGGAGCCGGTGGAGCCGCGCGAGCGCGAGCTCTGGTATCGCGTCCCCGTTCCGCCTGCGCTGCCCGAGGATCCGCAGCTCGTGTTCCGCTCGTACGTCGCGGCGTTCGACGTGTTCGTCGATGAGCGGCGCGTCTACTCGTTTCGCGAGGACGCCGCGGCGGGGCGGATGCGATTGCATGCGGTTGCGTTGGGAGGTCCCGGCCGGCTGGCAGCCGGCGGGACGGCCGGCAGGGTGCCGGCCCGCCATTACCTCTACTTTCGCGTTCCGCGTGGGACGACGCTGCCGCTGCTCGGCGGCACGCCGACCATCGCGGCACGGTCCGACGTCCCGCGCGCGCTGATCCACCTCACCACCGCCCCGCTGCACGGCGACATCGAGGACGTGATCCTCGGCGCGATCCTGATCGTGATCGGCATCGCCTCGGCCGCGGTCTCCCGCGTGCGCCGCGGCGCGAACACGTCCGCGCTGCTCTGGTTCGGCGTCTTCGCCGCGCTCTACGGTCTCCGCCTCATCGTCGACTCCTACCTCCTGCTGCTCCTCGGCGCGACGCCACGCCAGAGCGAATATGCCGGCGCGTGGATCACGTCCGTCATCTCCGTCCCCGGCTGGCTCATGGCCCGCAGTCTCCTCGGCGACGGCTGGCGCGGCATGCTGCGCTGGCAGGTCTGGGCGTTCGCCCTGTTCGCGCCGATCGCGATCGTGGCCGGCATCGTCACCGGCGACCCGAGCGTGCTGGAGTGGGCGAACAACGTCCTGGTCGTCCTCGGCGGTCTGAACATCCTCCTGAACCTGATCCTCACGCGGAAGCAGCACACGCGCGAGCTGCGCATGGTGCTCATCGGCTCCACGGTCTTCATGCTCTTCGCGCTGATGAACAATCTGAGCGCGCTCACCGGACGCAGCGTCGACGAGACTCCCGGCTTCATCGTCTTCGTCGCCTGTCTCGGCTACGCCTCGACGCGCGTGTTCATGCGCGGCGAGCGCGATCGCGTGGCCCTCGAAGGCGAGCTCGCCACCGCGCGCGACATCCAGCTCGGCATCCTCCCGACGTCGATGCCCTCGGTCACCGGACTGCGCTTCGCCGCGCGCTACGCTCCCGCGTCGACGGTCGCCGGCGACTTCTACGACTTCGTCGCCGCCGATGCGACGCGCGTCGGCGTGATCGTGGCCGACGTCGCCGGCCACGGCGTGCCGGC
>DASVSV010000202.1:0-6381 GCA_036387915.1 Thermoanaerobaculia bacterium | reverse complement strand
GGCCGGTGCCGCCGCCGGTGTCGAAGAGGACGTAGTCCGCGTGCGTGTCGGTGTCGGGGAGCGAGTCTTTGACGTTGAACGCCTGGATCCACGGGAGGTCGACGGCGTGCGGCTCGCCATGGATCTGGATCATGTCGAGCTGCGCGGTGTCAGCGACGGTGCGGATCTCGTCGACGGTGGCGCCACGAAAAACTCCGACAAACGTAGGGCGCGGCTTCAGCCCGCCCACCCCCGGGGAGGGCGGGCTGAAGCCGCGCCCTACGTTAATCACATCCCTCGCGTCTTGCGGCGTCACATACCGCGGCGACTCCTTCACGAAGATGAAGCCGAGGTAGTCGGCACCGAGCTCGATCGCGAGCTCCGCGTCCGCGGCGCGGGTGATGCCGCAGATCTTCACCTTCGTCATGACAGCAGCGCCTGCACCGCGGCGGTGCGGTCTTCCTGTCGCAGCAGCGACTCGCCGACCAGGAACGCGTGGAACCCCGCGGCCTGCAGCCGCTCGACGTCGGCACGCACGCGGATGCCGCTCTCGGCGACGCGGATCGCGTTGACGGGCATCAGCGCGCCGAGACGCTCGGACGTGGCGAGATCGACGACGAATGATTTCAGGTCGCGGTTGTTCACGCCGAGGATGGGCGCCTTCGCCTCGACGGCGCGCTCGAGCTCCTGCTCGTCGTGCACTTCGACCAGCGCGTCGCAGCCGTAGGCGTCGAGCAGGCCAATGAAGTCGGCGAGCTGCCGCGCGTCCAGCAGCGATGCCAGCAACAGGATCGCGTCCGCGCCCGCGGCGATGCCGCGAATGATCTGCGACGGCTCGACGATGAAGTCCTTCATCACCACGGGCAACCCACTGGCCGCCGTGGCGCGCGCGAGCCAGGCGTGCGAGCCGCGAAAGAACTCCGGCTCGGTGACGACGGAGATCGCCGCCGCGCCGCCGCGCGCGTAGTCGCGGGCGATGGTCTCGACGTCGGGGTTGTCCACGATGGAGCCCGCCGACGGCGATGCGGACTTGATCTCGGCGATCACGTTCACGCCGTCGCGCGAGATCGCGCTGCGGAACGCGTGCGGCGTGCGTCGCTGCGCGACTGCTTCCGCCGCGCCGCGGTCCGGTTTCGGTTCGCTGCGCAACCGCTCACGCGTGCGCTCGACGATCCGATCGAGGACGCTCATGCGTTCGACTCCTGCACCAGTTGCTGCAGCTTGGCGGCCGCGCTGCCACTGGCGATCGATTGCTTCGCCAGCACGACCCCGTCGCGAATCGACGGCGCCAGTCCGGCCACATACAGCGCGGCACCGGCGTTGGCCACGACGACGTCGTGACGCGGACCGTTTGCGCCGCCGAGGATCTCGCGTGCGATCTCCGCGTTACGGCGTGCGTCGCCGCCGCCGAGCTCCTCGATCGAGTGCCGTCCCAGTCCCAGTTCCTCGGGCGTGAGCTCGTACGCCGTCACCTCGCCGGCGCGTACTTCGCTGACGCGGGTAGCGGCGGAGACGGCGATCTCGTCGAGACCGTCGCGGCTGTGCACGACCAGCGCGTGCTGCGCGCCGAGCGCGGCCAGCACGCGCGCCACGACGTCGACGAGGCGCTCCGCGTAGACGCCGAGCACCTGCCGCTTCGCGAACGCGGGGTTGGTCAGCGGGCCGAGGACGTTGAAGATCGTGCGCACGCCGAGCTCCCTGCGCACGCTCGCGACGGCCGCCATCGCGGGATGCAGTTTCGGCGCGAACAAGAACGCGATCCCCACCCGCCGCAGCACCTCGGACATCCGCGCGGCGTCGAGGTCGATGTTCACGCCGAGGGCCGCCAGCACGTCGGCGCTGCCGCACGAGGACGAGACGGCGCGGTTGCCGTGCTTGGCCACGTTCGCGCCCGCGCCCGCGGCGACGAGCGCCGCGACGGTGGAGATGTTGAACGTGCCGCGTCCGTCGCCGCCGGTGCCGCAGGTGTCGACGAGATCGACGCGATCGACATCGAGCGGCGTGACGCGCTCGCGCATGGCCATCGCGGCGCCGGTGATCTCTTCCGCGGTCTCCCCTTTCATCCGCAGCGCGACGAGCAGCGCGGCCTTCTGCACGTCGCTGGCGCGTCCGTCCATCACCGCGCCGAAGACTTCATGCATGACGTCGCGGCCGAGGTCGTGGCCGTCGACGGCGCGCTTGATGGCGTCGGCGATCACGAGAGGCCTCCGAGGAAGTTACGGATCAGTTGATCGCCGCCGGTGGTGCCGTAGGACTCGGGATGAAACTGGATCCCGAAGATGGGCCGCTCTCTGTGCGACAGGGCCATGATCGCGCCGTCCTCGGTCTCCGCATCGATCTGCAGGAACTCGGGGACGGTGCTCTCCTCGACCACGAGCGAGTGATACCGCGCGGTCTGCATCGGATCGGGGCAGCCGGCGAAGAGGCGCTGGCCGCGATGACGGACCTCGCTCACTTTGCCGTGCACGGGCAGCGCGCCGCGCACGACCTTCGCGCCGAACGCCTCGGCGATGGCCTGATGGCCGAGGCAGACGCCGAGGAGCGGGATGGTGGTGTTGGCGCGAATGAGGTCGATGCAGCGGCCGGCGCGCGCGGGAGTGCCCGGGCCGGGCGAGATGACGATGGCCGTCGGATTTTCAGCAAGCAGCTCGGCCGGCTCGAACGCGTCGTTGCGGATCACGCGCAGCCGCTGGCCGGCCAGACGCTCGATCTGCTGGACCAGGTTGTAGGTGAAGGAATCGTAGTTGTCGACGACGGTAATCACAGATTGCGTTCCTTGTTGCGGCAGCCGGTGTGGTCAGTGCGGGACGGATGTGCGGCAAAACCATCGCCAGCCACGCCAACGGAACGTGATCAACGGGAAAGAGATTGCGGCGGGAGCGTCAGACGAGCCAAAGAGACGAGCGGACGCGAGTGTGCGTGGGCTCGTTCTCCTGGCGGTGCGTGGTCATGACGGAGGGGATAGTAGCACGGGGGGGAGACGTTCCCTCCCGCCCCGCCCGGGGGGCGGGCTGAAGCCACGCCCTACGTTCGCGCGTTTTTCGTGTCCCGCACGCGCAGCGCGAGAGCTGTGCTTGGGCAAGTCGCGGCGCAGTTCCCCGGAGCTGGAGACGCGTGGAAACGTAGGGCGTGGCTTCAGCCCGCCCCCCGGGCGGGGAGGGCGGAGTTTCCCCGCTTTCGGATCCGGCACGCGTAGCGCGAGAGCTGTGCTTGGGCAAATCGCGGCGCACTTTCCCGAAAGCTGGAGACACGTGGAAACGTAGGGCGTGGCTTCAGCCCGCCCCCCGGGCGGGGCGGGCGGCTAACGCAACCGCAGCCGCGGATTTAGCCACCGCACTCCTGAACCTACTCCGTGGCGCCGAGGTTGGCGGCGAGGAAGGAGGGGTCGTTGGTGCCGTTGTCGGTGAGGGTGGCGTAGGCGCCGACGAGGCCCGGCCCGTTCGGTTTGATGCGGATCAGCGCGGCCTTCGGTGCGGCGATGCCGCGCGCGTTGAAGATGTCGTTGATCTGCATGCCGCCGGCGGCGGGCAGCGGCACCTGGAACGAGTCGATCTGCACGCCGCTCTCGTTGACGATCTCGATGCGGACGTTCGTCACCGACTGCGGGTTGGATTGGGCGAGAGCTCGACCAGGCCGATGTTCGCGCGGAAGCCGGAGCCGCCGACCACGCCGAGGATCTCCAGCGATTCGCCGGAGGCCGCGGCCTGGAAGCTGTTCAGCGGCGGGATGATGCAACCCAGCGTGCCGCCGTCCTCGCGCACGTTGTACGTCCGCGACGTCACGCGCACGCCGTTCGTGTCGCCGCCCTGCGACATGTAGCGCAGGCGTGCGAAGCCGGTCATGTTGAAGAGCTTCGGCAGCGCCTCTTTGATCACGCGATCTTCGTTCGGCAGCAGCGTGAACGAGACCTGCTTCGCCGGCTCGTTGCGATCCCACGCCTTCGCCTCGAGCGTCACGGTCTGCACGGTCGTGGAGGTGTTGATCAGATAGAGGTCGCTGCGGAACTTCGAGTTGTTCGCGCCGTCGAGATGGCCGATGACCGGAATGGTGCGGACCACCGGCGCCGGCAGGTCGGGCGGAAAGTACGTCGGGTCGTTGGTGTAGTTGTCGATGACCACGACGGCCGGAATGACGAAGCCTTTCGTCGGCGTGATGACCAGACCGCCCTCCTGATGGCTGGAAAGGCTGAGCACCGACTGCACGTTGTTCATCTGCCATACGCCACTGCCGATCGTGGCCAGCGTCACGCCGGTGCCGCCCATCTCTCCGGAGATGCCGTAGGCCTGCAACTGCGCGGTGGCGGTCAAGCCTTTCGGCGCGGTGAGGAGGATGTTCGTGCGCGTGCCGATCCCCGGAAATGCACCCGCGAACGAGAGCGGAAAGCGCGGGCCGGCGGCGGTGAACACATCCAGCGCCGCCATGCTGAACCCGAAGCTCCCCGCGGCCGAGCTGCTGTACGTACGCCCGGTCGCGGAGACGCCGACGGCCGGCTCGATGTGCAGCGAGCCGCCGCCTGCTTCGATCGCGAACAGTTCTTTCAGCACGTCTTTGATGACGCGGATCTCTTTCGCGGCGAGCGCGATCGTCTTGACGGTCATCGTGTCGCTGTCGAGCGGCGCGAAACGGAACGTCACCTGCTGCGGCGCGTCGACCGGGTTGTAGATGACGACGTCACTCTGCCAATACGAGTTGAAGGCGCCGGGCAGCCGCGCCACGCCCGGCAGCACGAGCTCCTGCTTGAACGACGAGCGGACGACGCCCCACTCCTGGACCACGTCCCCGCCGCCCGAGATCGGCGGCGAGGTCCTGCTGACCGGGGGGACGGCCAGGCCGGAGTCGAAGACGAACGGCGCGCCGTTCGCGACGGCGTCGACGTCGAGATGGACGAAGCCTTTCAGCGGCGTCTCGTTGAGGAAGAGCTCTTCGTAATGACGCGGCGCGGGATCGCCGACTTTCCAGATCGCCAGCGCCGGGTCGATGAACCAGCGCTCCGGCTGCACGCGCGGACGGTGCACCTGCACGAGCACGCGCTCGCCGCTCTTGCCGGCATGCAGCGCCTCGACCTGCGGGCCGGTGATGTCGCTCCAGAATTTCTTCAGGCCCTCGGCCTCGGTATGGCGATAGAGCGTCGTCGGACGGCCGAGGTCGCGCTGGACCATCCACGCGCCGGCGTAATCGTGCGTCGGCGCGGCGAGGAAGCTCCAGCGGTCGCGCGAGCCCGACGGCATGCCCGGATAGTCGGCCGGTCCCGCGATGAACTGCGGCGGCATTCCCTTCCGGTAGAGCATCAGCTTGCGCCCCTGGGGCGTCGTGGTCAGCACGTAAGCGCTGTCCGGACCGGCCACCCACCCCTGGTTGCCGTAGGTCCCGTTGCCGAATGCGCCGACGTCGGTCACCACCTCGGTGCTCATGTCGATGATCGAGTAGCGGTCGCCGTTCTGCACCAGAATGCGCGACGCCGTGGCATCCGAGCCGACGAACGACGGCGCATAGGAGGACGACGGCATCACGAGGCGCTTGGCCTTCCCCTCGGCATCCACCGCCCAGAGGCCCGTCGTCACGTCGACGACGAAGACCCAGCGCGAGGAGGTGACGGGACGGGCGCTGCCGCCGAGGCCGCGGGTGAAATTGCCGCCGAGGTCTCCGCTGCCTTCGTAGTCGTAAAACAGTGTCAACGCGCCGTCGAGCGGGCTGACGCGCTTCCAGTTGCTGCCGTTCGCGTCGCCGATCAGCGTGATGGTGTGGAAGTTCGCGTTCTTCCCCTCGAAGTTGACGTTCGTCTCGATCATCACGTAGCCGGGTCCGCCGGCCGATGGCTTCGCGTACGCCGCGTAACTGATCGGGGCGAAGGGCACGCCCGCGGCGGGGAAGATCACACGCGGCTCGCGCGAGCCTTTGGCGTCGTAGACCACGACCTCTCCGCGCTCGAGCCACCGCGGGGAGACAAACTGCGAGCCGGGCTGCTCGACGAGCACGAACTCGTCCGCGTCGCGCGCCTGAAACGCGGGCAGGGCCACGCGATTGGTGTACGGCGAGTACGAGAGGACGCGGGCGAAGGTGGTGGAGGCGACGGAGAGGGCGAGCAGCAACACTACGACGCGTGGACCACGAGTGATGACAGGCATGACTTACAAGTTATGCTGTTATCCCATACGAAGCAAGGGATAACTTTGGTGACGCGTGGTGAAGCGCGCGTCACCGCCGCCCGCACGAGGAGACGACCGGGGGCCTCCGGCGGGCCGGTGCGACCGGCGGCGCTTGTTGGCCTAGTGCACGTTCAGTCTTGTTAAACTGAGTGTGCCGAAGGAACGACTGGGAGGGAGGGTGGCTATGTCGGAGAAGAGATACGTCATTCAGTTGACCGAGCAAGAGCGGGAAAAGCTGATCGGTGTTGTGAACGCC
>DASVSV010000201.1:0-21210 GCA_036387915.1 Thermoanaerobaculia bacterium | reverse complement strand
GGCCTTAACTTAGCGCGAGCGAAAACCCCTCATCCGCCTTCGGCACCTTCTCCCCTCACGAGGGGAGAAGGGCAACAAATGGAGCGTCTGGCGAGAGCCATGTTTGTTGCCCCTCTCCCCGCGGTGAGCGGGGAGAGGGTGTCCGAAGGGCGGGTGAGGGGTCGTGCAAATTGCGCTAAGTTAAGGCCATTGACCCTAACCCTCTCCCCGTGCGCGGGGAGAGGGGACTGGTTCACGCGAGATGGCACCGCATTCAGCGAATTGAGTACCTAGCCGCCGAAGGCTGGCCAGCTCTGCAGAGATCCCTCGCGTTGCTGGGGAGAACCTGCGAAACTAACCCCATGGAAAGCAAACAGGTTGTTGCTGACCGGCCGGTCGGCATTCCCGCGTACTCGTGGTACGCACTGGCCGTGCTGACGACGGTCTACGTCCTCAACTTCCTCGACCGGCAGCTCATCTATACGCTTTTCCCGCTCCTCGGCAAGGAGATGTCCTTCACGGACACGCAGCTGGCCCTGCTGGGCACGCTGCCGTTCGTCATCTTCTACACGATCCTCGGCATCCCCTTCGGCAGGCTGGCCGACCGCCGCTCGCGCAAGCTGATCATCGGCTCCGGCCTGGCGATCTGGAGCTTGTTCTCCGGCCTGACCGGATTCGCCGATTCGTTCTGGGCGCTCTTCTTCTGCCGCCTGATGGTCGGCGTCGGCGAAGCGACGCTCGGGCCTGCCGCGATCTCGCTCCTCGGCGACTACTTTCCGCCGCGCCTGCGGGCCACTGCGCAGTCGATCTACTCCTCCGGCATCCCCATGGGCGCCGGCCTGGCGGCGTTCCTCGGCGGCTGGATCGGTCAGACTTACGGCTGGCGCAGCGCGTTCTACTACCTCGGCTTTCCCGGCGTGGCCGTGGCGCTGCTCGTGTTCGCGTTGCGCGAGCAGCCGCGCGGCGTGACCGAGACCGCCCCGCCGGCGCAGGCCTCGGCGGACTGGCGCTCGCTCTTCCGCTCCCCTCGCCTGCTCTATCTCTTCGCCGGCTACGCGATGATCGGGCTGGCGTCGAACAACATCGGCATCTGGGTGACGCAGTTCTACGTGCGCGTGCACAAGGTCACGCTCGCGCAGATCGGCGTCGTCGCGGCGATCGTCGCGCTCGCCGTCGGCGTCCCGGCCATGATCCTCGGCGGCTACGTCGCCGATCGCGTCAGCCGCCATCTGCGTGGCGGACGCCTCGCGTTCATCTCGATGGTGGCCCTGGCCTCGGTGCCGCTCTGGATGGCGCTGCTGTTCGTGAACGACCTGTCGATCGTCGTGCCGGTGAACATCGCCCTTTACGCGCTCTCCATTCTCTGGGTCGGGCCCGCGACCGCGGACGTCAGCGACATCGCCGGCCCGCATCTGCGCGGACTGGCCATCGGTCTTTTTTTCTCGGTCATCAACATCACCGCGTACGGCTTCGGCTCGCCGCTGATCGGCTTCTTCAGCGACCGGCTCGGTGTGGCCACGGACCCCGGGCAGATGCGTTACTCGCTGCTGATCTGTCCCATCACCTGCGCCATCGGCGCGCTGCTGTTGTGGATCGGGAGCAAAGCGCCGGTCACTCGACGGGGGGCGGCTCTGCCGGGACCAGCGCCAGAGGCCGCGCGGTAACGCCGAGGAAGCGCGCGTAGCGATCGGCGGCTTCGGTCAGCGCGCGCTGCTCTTTCGGCGTCAGCGGCCGGAAGTGCGAGATGGTGATCTCGACTTCGCCGCGATGCAGGACGCGCTTCCACGTCCCCACGACCAGCCCGTCGATGACGATGGCGGGATCAAGCACGTTGTGGCCGATCGCGCTGCGGTCTTTGTACGCGACGGTGTACTCGTCGAACGCCGGCAGCAGATGCGTCGAGGACGCCGATTCAACGCGACCTTCGCCGTCGACGATCTCCGCCAGTTCCACGCCCCGCTTGGCCTCGGCGATGGTCAGGCCGGACCACCACGCAAAGTCGGCGGCCGTCGCCGGCGCGTGGCTGTTGAAGTAGCGGCGCGTCAGCTCGACCAGTGCGTCGTCGCCGGTGAGCGGGTTCGGCGCCGGCGGCACCCATTCGTCGAGCAGGACGAAGGTCTGCTGTTTGCCGTCGCGCGGGCCGAAGCAGATCACGCCGTCGTGGGCGAGGCGCCAGAGGATCTGCAGGCCGCGCTGATCGCGTGCGTCGATGCCGCGCTGTTCGAGGGCCGCGTAGATTTCCTCGCGCGTGAGCCGCTTGCCTCCTCCGAGGGTCCGCTCGAGGACGGCGCGGCAGCGGCGGACGGCTTTGTCATCGAGCTGATGCTCGCGCTGGAGCCGTGCCGTGTGACGCTGCACGATGCGCGGCGCGAGGAAGTCGAGCATCCAGTGCACGTCCTCCGCGGTCACGAGATGCAGTGTGCCGCGGAGCGGCCAGGTGCGTACGAGCTTGCGCTGCGCCAGTGCGCGCTCGACGTCGCTCTCGACGGCGTTCTCCGTGCGAAGGCCGACGCCCCAGAGCGCGCCGAGGTAGTCCTGCGCCTGCACCGCGCCGAAGTGGGCGACGACGTCGCGCGGGGCTCCCAGGGCAGGCCCGGTGAGGCACTGGTTGCGCAGCCTCCGCGCGACGATGCTCAGAGCCGCTACCTCACGCCGAGCAGCTCGATTTTGAAGACGAGCGTTGCGTTCGGCGGGATCAGGCCGCGGCCGCGGGCACCGTAGCCGAGGGAAGCTGGAATGACCAGCGTGCGCTTTTCGCCGACCTTCATGGCCATCACGCCTTCGTCCCACCCCTGAATGACGCGCCCTGCCCCGATCGGGAACTCGAACGGAGTGCCGCGGTTGCGCGAGCTGTCGAAGGGCGTGCCGTCCGTCAGCCAGCCGGAGTAGTGCACGGAGACGGTCTGGCCGGCCTGCGGCTGCGCGCCGGTGCCGGGACGGTCGATCGAGTACTGCAAACCCGAGGGGGTGGTCAGCAGGTTCGCGGGCATCGCAAAGGTGTCCATCTGCGCTCCTGTCGACGCTGCGGGCGTCGTGGTCTCGGCGGCCGTCGCGGCAGTCGTGGCTGTGGCGACGGGCGTGGTTCCGGTGGTGGCGGCGGTGTCGGGGGTCTGGTCCTGCGCGGTGCAGGCCGCGAGGACCAGCGCAAGCGCGGGAGCGAACGTGCGTATGTTCATGATCAGCGGATTCTATATGGGGTGCGGCGGCCTTCGTTCGCCGCCGCTTTCGAATTCAGGCGAACGGGGCGGTGAATTGGCGCGCTCGCCGTTTTTTGCCGCGGTATACAAAAGCGGCGGCCAGGCCGCCGCACTCCATAGGTCAGTGCCGCGAGGAGCGGCGTTTCTTCGCGGGCGGCGTCGGCGTGTCGTCGAAGCGGAGGCGGACGGCGGACATCTGGCCTGAGGCGGGGCTGAAGGTGGCGATCCAGTTGGCGTTGTTGCCGGCCATGCCGTAGTAGTCGCCGATCCAGTCCGCGTCGATGGAGAACTGTGGGGTGAAGCCGCGCGGGGTCTCGAACGTTGCGCCGCCGTCCTTCGAGCGCATGGCGTAGAGGCGGGCCAGCGTGTTGGTGGGATCGTCGCGGCGGTCGAGCCAGGCGATGGCGAGCTCGCCGGTCGTCTGGTCGACGGCGCCACTCGGGAGGATGGCGTCGGCGGCCGGCGTGAAGAGGAAACGCGGCGTCGTCCAGGTCGCGCCGCCGTCCGTCGACTTCGTCAGCGCGACGCCGCCGTAGCGCGGAGTACCGGGCGCCGAAGACGCGTGCACGAGGTAGAGCGTGCCGCGATGCGGTCCGTTGGAGCGGTCGCAGAGCAGTTGCGGGAAGGCGCGGAACTGCGCGGTGCGCGTGTTCGGAATCGCGCCGCCGATCCACGGGAGCGACGGAATCGCGGCCGGCGCGCCGAACGTCGCGCCGCCGTCCGTCGACTTGCGCAGCCAGAGACCGGACGAACGAAAGTACGCGAGGTAGACCTCGCCGTCGGGGCCGACGTCGACCATCGACTGCCCGCCCGTGGCCGGGTCGGTGAGGAACACCGGTTCGGACCACGTCGCGCCGCGATCGGTCGAGCGCGCGAACATCATCCGGCTCTGCAGCGGCGTCGCGCCGAACGTGATGCGCTGCCAGAGCAGATAGACGTGGCCGTCGTAGGCGCCGCCGGTGTCGTCGACGGCCATCCACTCCTTGTCGTCGAACTGGCGGTCGCCGGCGGCGCCGATCGTGAGCTCGGCGATGATGACCGGCGCGGACCAGGTCAGGCCGCCGTCGAGCGAGCGCGTCGCGGCCACGGCCGTGTTGCGCGCATTGCTCACCAGCACTCCGTAATGAAAGACGCCCGTGCGGTCGGCGACGACCACCGGATCGCCCTGGCTCGGATAGTCGCGGCCGTTCGTGGCGCGGACCGGCAGCGAGCCTGCGATCCATGAGTGTCCGGCGTCATGCGTGACATACGTGTCGACGTGGTGCGTCGAGCGCTCGATCACGCCGACGACCGCGTTGCGCGGGTTGTGCGGCGAGACGGCGGCCGTCGTCTCCCAGCTGAGTCCCTTTTCCGCGAGGACGCGCACGTCCCCTTCCGCGACGAAGCTCTCCCCTCGCAAGACGACCGGGCCCTCCGGCGGATAAGCAACGACCGGATGCGCGGGCGCGAACGGCGGAGTGGACGACGTGCAGGCGAACAGCACGAGGGCGGCCGCGGGGAGGAGACGCGTTGTGCGCATGCCGCTATTGCAGCACGGAAGTCAAAGCCATTTCACAGTCAAATCGATCAACTTTTGCTTCCACTTGCCGGCATAGGGCGGGGTCAGCAGGTCGATGGGCGCGAACTTCACTTTCTGATCGAGCACGCCGCGCGCGTTCGAGAAGGCCTCGAAGCCGAAGAAGCCGTGCGACTTGCCGACGCCGCTGTGGCCGACGCCGCCGAACGGCAGCTCGAGCTGGTAGAAGTGGATGAGCGTGTGATTGACGACCGTGCCGCCGGCGCGCGTGTTGGCGAGCACGCGACGCACGACCTTGCGGTCGCGGCTGAAGACGTACAACACCAGCGGCTTCTCGCGCGACTCGATGGCCGCGAAGACCTCGTCGAGCGAGCGGTACGTGATCATCGGCAGCAGCGGTCCGAAGATCTCCTCCTGCATCACCGCCGCATCGACGGAAACGTTCGACAGCAGCGTCGGCTCGATGTCTCGTCCGCGGATGCCGCCACCGTGCTCGATCTTCGCGCCGCCCGCGACGGCGTGATCCACGAGCCGCTTCACGCGCGCGGCGTGGCGGTCGTTGACGATCACGCCGCGTGCGCCCTCGGCGCCGAGGGCGGCGATGGACGCGCGCAGCTTGTCGACGAAGGTGTCGCGAATGCTCTCGTCGACGAGGAGGTAATCGGGCGCGATGCAGATCTGCCCGGAGTTGAAGAACTTGCCCCAGGCGATCTTGCGCGCCGCTTCGTCGAGGTCGGCGGTGCGGTCGACGATGACCGGCGACTTGCCGCCGAGCTCCAGCGTCACCGACGTCAGATGCTCGGCCGCGGCTTTCATCACGATGCGCCCGACCGCGGGACTGCCGGTGAAGAAGATGTGGTCGAACCTGCGGCGCAGCAGCGCTTCGGCGACCGAGGCGTCGCCCTCGACGAACGCGACCTCCGACTCATCGAAGACCTCGCCGGCGATGCGCTTCATGCAGGCGGCCGACGCCGGCGTCAGCTCCGACGGCTTTACCATCGCGCAGTTGCCCGCCGCGATCGCGGAGACGAGCGGTGCGAGAGTGAGATTGAAGGGAAAGTTCCAGGGGGCGATGATCAGCACGACGCCCTTCGGCTCGTACACGATCGTCGACTTCGAGCCGAGCAGCGCCAGCCGTCCGGCCACGCGTTTCGGCTTCATCCACCGCCGCAGGTGCCGGATCGCATGCCGGGCCTCGGTGACGACAGGATAGATCTCGGCGAGATCGACTTCCGCGGCAGGCTTGCGGTAGTCGTCCCACATGGCCGCGGCGATCTCGGTGCGGTTCGCGAGGAGCGCCTGCTCGAAGCGGCGCAGCTTCTCGATCCGTTGCGCCGCCGTCGTGGAGCCGACGGCGGCGCGGTTCTGGTGCTGAAGCCGGTAGAGGCGCTCGATCTCGCCGTGCGCCTCGGGGAGCAACTGCGGGGCTGCGCTCACGCGGCCGATCTTACGGGAAAACCAGCTCGGCGATCTCGCTGATGCGGAGGTGCACGAACTGCCCGGTGTTGTGGTCGCGCGCACCGACGTCCGTCTTGTAACGCTCCTGGCAGGTGTCCATGAAGATGACGTCCATCACTTCGCCGTTCTTCTTCGTGAGCGTCATCTTCTCGGCGTTGCCGGTGCAGCAGTTCCCGGCGGGAACGATCTGCGCGGGGCCGTTGAGTTTGGCCATGTCGCTCTTGTTGACCGTGAACTGCGTCGAGTCGGAGATCTTGCAGAACTCGTCGAAGTCATCCTCGCGGTAACCGCTGAACGGCACCGGATAGCCGAACTTGAGCGACTCCATGTCGAGCTGCAGGGTCGTGCCGTTAGTGAGCTTCACGGTGGCGGTCGGCGTCGGCGTGAGAAGGATCGTGCCGAGGACGCCGGAGGCAGCCGGGCCGAGAGTCACGGTGCGACGGGCATAACCGGAGCGGTCGAACTCGACCAGCATCGCGCCGGCGGCCGAGGCGTTGCGGATCTCGAAGCGTCCCTGCGAGTCGGTCGCGTCGGTGCGCGTGCCGATGGTGACGGTGAGGGCGATGACGGGCTTTCCGGTGGCGGCGTCGAGAACCACGCCGGAAACGGTCTTGGTGAACTGCACCGGCGGCACCCGGTGGGCGACGGAGCGCCGCTTGGCGTACGTGGGTGCGGCGGCGAAGACCGTAACGAGCAGAGCTAAAGCAGAAAACCGGCGGAGCGTGGCGTGATTCATGGATCTCCTTGGCGTCTTGGAGTGCGACGAGAGAGTGTCGCTTCGAGTGACGCGATGGTAACACTCAACCAAGGTTATACGCATGAACGAATCATCACGTTTATCGCGGCGATATACTCCCGGCCCCGGAGGTCCCTGATGCGTTTCGCTTTTCCCGCGGCCGTGCTGCTCCTGACCACGGCCTGCACTTCGACTCTGAGCACGACCACCACCCCGCCCCCGCAGATCTCGCAGACCGAAACAGCACAGCCGATGACGACGACCGAGAGTGCCACCGCCGCCCCTGACACCGACGCCGCGCACCAGGTCGCCCCGACCGTCGAGGAGGCCACGCGCTTCGTCAACGAGGCCGAGGCGCGGCTCGCGGCTCTCAATGAAGACCAGCAGCGCGCGTCGTGGGTGCAGTCGACCTACATCACGCACGACACGCAGATCCTGGCCGCGCGGGAGAACGAGCGGCTGATCAACGCCGGCGTCGAACTGGCCAAAAAGGCCGCGCGCTACGACGGTCTCGAGCTGCCGTACGACGTCCGCCGGAAGCTGAACCTGATCAAGCTCAGTCTCGTCACGCCGGGTCCTTCGGATCCCGAGCTGACCGCGGAGCTGGCGCGGCTCGCGTCCGAGCTCGAGGCGATGTACGGCTCGGGCAAGTACTGCCCGCCCGGCGCGACCGGTGACGCCTGCCTCGACATCAGCGAGATCTCCACGATCATGCGCACCAGCCGCGATCCGAAGAAGATCCTCGACGCCTGGCGCGGCTGGCACACCGTGTCGCCGCCGATGCGCGACAAGTACACGCGCTTCGTGTCGATCATGAACCAGGGGGCGCGCGAGCTCGGCTATGCCGACACCGGCGCGCTCTGGCGCTCGAACTACGACATGCCGCCCGACGCGTTCGCGGCGGAGATGGACCGGCTCTGGAACCAGGTCAAGCCGCTCTATGACTCACTGCATTGCTACGTCCGCTCGAACCTGTCGAAAAAGTACGGCCCCGACGTGGTCGCGCCCGACGGTCCCATCCCCGCCCATCTCCTCGGCAACATCTGGGCGCAGGAGTGGGGCAACATCTACGACGTCGTGGCCCCCGCGAAATCGAACGCCGGCTACGACCTGACGAAGATCCTCGAGCAGCGCAAGGACATCGACGCCCAGGGCATGGTCCGCATGGGCGAAGGCTTCTTCACCTCCCTCGGCTTCGACAAGCTCCCGCAGACCTTCTGGGAGCGCTCCATGTTCGTGCAGCCGCGCGACCGCGAGGTGGTCTGCCACGCCAGCGCGTGGGACATCGACAACCTCGACGACCTGCGCATCAAGATGTGCATCGAGAAGACCGCCGAGGACTTCACGACCGTGCATCACGAGCTGGGACACAACTTCTACCAGCGCGCCTACAAGGGGCAGCCGTACCTCTACAAGAACTCCGCGAACGACGCGTTCCACGAGGCCATCGGCGACACGATCGCTTTGTCCGTCACGCCCGCGTATCTGGTGAAGGTGGGCTTGCTCGACAAAGAGCCACCAGCCTCCGCGGACATCCCGCTGCTGCTGCGCGACGCGCTCGACAAGATCGCCTTCCTCCCCTTCGGTCTGCTGATGGACAAGTGGCGCTGGGGAGTCTTCTCCGGCCAGATCGCGCCGGCCGATTACAACAAGGCCTGGTGGCAGCTGCGCACGCAGTACCAGGGCATCGCACCGGTGGGGACGCGCGGCGAAGAGTTCTTCGATCCCGGCGCGAAGTACCACATCGCGGCGAACGTGCCGTACGCACGCTACTTCCTGGCGCGCATCCTCCAGTTCCAGTTCCACCGCGCGCTCTGCGAGACGGCGGGCGCGAAAGGTCCGCTCAACCGCTGCTCGATCTACGGCAACAAGGAAGCGGGCGCACGTCTGGCGAAGACGCTGGAGATGGGCGCGAGCCGCCCCTGGCCGGACGCGCTCGAGGCGCTGACCGGTCAGCGGCAGATGGACGCGACGGCGATCATCGATTACTTCCGCCCGCTGGTCGACTGGCTGAACGAGCAGAACCAGGGCAAGCAGTGCGGATGGTGAATGCGGCGTAGCATCGCCGTCGTCTTCACCCCCGATTTTGCGGATTCGCTGGAGCGCGTCGCCTTCCACACCCCGGTGTGGCTGGTCGACACTCCGGCGAACCGCAACGCGGCGGAGGACTCCTGGCGCCGCGCCGTCGAGTGGCCGCACATCTCGGTCACGCTCTTCCGCGAAGACGACTGGCGCGTCCTCCTCGACCAGATCGCACTGCGCGAACGCTTCGACGTAGTCGAGGCCATCGGCGCGCCGCTCACCCCCGCCACCCGCGAAGCCCTCGACGCCGCCGGCTTCGTGCGCATCGAGGAAACGCCGACCGGCTTCCGCGCGCGGCGGTAACAAGGTGGCATCCCGAGCGTCGAGTCGAGGGACCTGGGCGGGTGGGGACGCGCTGCTCGTCCACTGCACATGAAGCGTGCCCCCGCCCGCCCAGGTCCCTCGACTCACGCTTCCAAGAAACTCCCGTTACTGTCGCCCGCTAACGCGGGCTGTTCGGTGGTACGTACCAACCCCCGGCTGAAGCCGGGGGCTATTTTCTACAGCCGCCTACGGCGGCAGACTTGCCCGCGGTAGCGGGCTTCAGGAAATAGCCCCCGGCTTCAGCCGGGGGAATGCGTCGATCATTCATCCAGCCCGTGTAGCGGGCGACAGGCAAGCGTCTGTTTCTTTCCTGAGGCGCGGCGCGATACGCCGTCACTCGCTCGGGATGACACCCGCCACATTCCCGCCACATTCAATGCACCGTAATTCCTCAACACCGTCTCGCCATCGACGAGGAGCGGGCGCCCAATGCTCTTCGTCATGGAAACGCAGACCGACTACCGCATCGAACGCTGGCTGGCGATCATCCTCTCCCTCCTCTTCTTCCTCCCCTTCGTGGCGAAGGCCGACGACGTCCTGATCGGCAACTACGACTATGACGGCGACGAGATGCCGTATCGCGACGGGGAGCATTTCCTCGCGCTGGACGGCGAGATGCTCGTGCCGGTGAAGATCGGCGTACGCCAGCAGCACGACGACATCGCGGACAACGAGGGGGAGCACACCGGCAAGCGCGTGACGGTGGCGGGGTTCGGCGAGACCTGGCTCCTCGTCCGCGGCAAGCGTCTGCATCCCGGCAAGTTCGTCCTCGCCACGCCCGAGGATGCCGAGCTCAAAGTCGGTGCGAAAGTGAGTTTCCGCCTCGGCAAAGACTCGTACGGGCTCACCTACCGCTGCAGCGCCGACGCGTGCACGTGCGCGCTGGTCCTCGCGCACGGCGGCGTCGAGCAGGACCTCGTCATCGTGCGGGCCAGACAGTACGAGGGATCATTCGACTTGCTGGACGTCATGCACCACGTGCACCTGGCCGGCGATCTCGATCATGACGGACGGCTCGACCTCATCGCCAACCTGTCGACGCATTACAACGAGACGCGGCCGACGCTCTGGCTGTCGTCGGCGGCGAAGCCGGGACAGCTCGTGGGCAAAACCGCCGAGCTGCCTATGACCGGCTGCTGAGCCACTCGTCGCGCAGCAGGCCGTAGAACGCGACGTCGAGGTACTCCCCCCATTTGAACGCGTGGTGCCGCAGCGTTCCCTCGTACTGCATGCCGAGCTTCTCCATCACTTTCCCCGACGCGGGATTGCGCGTGAAGTGGCCGGCGAAGATGCGATGCAGCCCGCACTCCTCGAACCCGTACCGCACCACCGCCCGCGCGGCCTCGGTGGCATAGCCGCGGTTCCACGCCGGCACCGCGATCCAGTAGCCGATCTCGGCGATGCCGTCGCCCTTCATCATCAGTCCCATCGCGCCGGCCAGCTCGCCGTCGTCGACGGCGAAATGGTGGTTGCGGTTCTCCGCAAAGTCTTCCGCGTGCTTCGCGATCCACTGCTCCGCGGCCCCGTCGGGATACGGATGCGGAATCATCAGCGTGTTCAACGCGACTTCATACGCGCCGCACAGCCGCTGCACCGCCGGCGCGTCGGCCTGCGTGAACGGGCGAAGCGTGAGCCGCTCGGTCTTCAACGTTTTCATCACCGCGCGATTCTAAGCACCTCGCGGACGCGGCGCACCAACTCGTCTTCGGCATTCACGGCGATGTCACGTTCGCGATCGGCGGCATCGAGCAGCGAGCGCAGCGAGCGCCAGGCGTCGCCGCGATCGGAGGCCTCGCGGACGTCGATCTGCACGCGCGCTTCCATCCGCGCGCGGATCTCCGCCGGCGTCGCGTCCTCGACGATCTGGCGCGCCTCGCGGCGCAGCGCCAGCTCGCGCCGCACGCGCGGAAACGCGATCAGCGCCGCAACCAGTAACGCCGCGCCGCCGCCGATCCAGCGCCACGGGATCGGCCGCCGCACCTGCGCCTCGGGGACCGTGCTCTTCGCGGGCTCGGGCTCCCGCACCGCCACGACGTCGAGGAACGCGCTCGCGCAGCGCAGCTCCTGGCGCGCGTTCTTCGCGGGCGCGAACGTGCGCAGCGTCAGCGGCGGGATCTCCAGCGGACCGCCCGTCGACGGAAAGACCAGGTAGTTCCAGCGCCGCGTCATCTCGCCGCCGGGACTGTCGCGGTCGATCGACACCGCGCCGCCTTCGACCTGCAGCGTGCCGTCGACGGGGCGCTCGAATCGCGGCGGCAGCGCGGCGCGGACGTTGCCGCGGCCCACGAGCGACACGCGCAGCACCGCCGGCCCGTTGCCGCGCTGCAGCGGCGGCTCGCAGTTCAGGACAAAGTCGCCGACCGCGTCGACCGGCGTGCCCGGCGGAATCGGCTTGACGTCGAGGTCGACCGGCGCGGAGGTGAACGCCGCCTCGACCATCGTGCCTTCGTACATCGAGAACGGTCCGCGGCGCGAGCCGCGCATGATCGCCCCCTCGACCGTCATCCCCTCGACGCGCAGCCGCCCGCTGCGCAGCGGATAAAGAGCGACGCGGCGGATCGGCATGCGCTGCACCATCACGTCGGCGACGTAGAGGCGCTCCGGGCGCTCCTCGCGCGTCAGCTCCTCACTCCAGAAATCAGCGAGTTTGGGGATGTTCACGACCTGCCACTGCTGCAGCGAGCTGCCGTTGTACATCACCCACGTGATGACCACCGGCTCTCCTTGATAGACGCTCTGTTTCTCGATTTCGGCGACGACGAAGAAGAGATCGCGCCCGGTGGCCTGCAGCTCGCGCACGATCTGCTCGGCGTCGTTCGTGGCGGCGGCGCGATCGGCTTCGACGGTCAAGGCGATGGCGTTGAGCCGCTCCGCCTGCCCGTCCTCCGCGCTCAACTCGATCGGCCCCACCCGGGCCGCGCCCGGCGCGATCGGGCGCGCGCGGTAACGGAACACTTTGCGCCGGGTCACATCACCGTTGATCCACGCGAACTCCGACGACACGCTCGGCTCGCCGACGAACGAGAGGTTGTGCAGCGGGACGTCGACGTAGTCATTCGCCGCGAACGAGCCCTCGAGCGTGACCGTGATCGTGGCCAGGTCGTTCATCTTCAACGTGCGCACGTCGACGGTGACCTGGTTCGCCAGGGCACTCGACGCGAAGAACGACGCAACGAGCGCGGCCAGCCACCTCACCACCCCACCCGCCCGTCACTGCTCGAGCGCGCCTTCATCCTGCGCAGCTCGTCCTGTTCCTGTTGCTGGACGCTGCGCAGCAGCGCCTCGAGATCGAGCTGGCCCGGCTTCGGCTGCTGCTGTCCCTGTGAGGGCGCGGGCTGCGGTTTCTGCGGCGTCTGTCCCTGTTGCTGCTGTTGCTGGTTCTGCTGGGATTGCTGCTGTTGTTGCTGCTGCCGGCGCCGGGTCAGCGCGATCTCGAGATTGCGTTTCGCCGCCGCGTGCCGCGGGTTTGCGCGCAGCGCGTCGGTGTAATCGCGCACGGCGTGATCGAGCGCCTTCGCCGCAAGGGCGCCGTTGCCGCGGTTGTAGAGCGCGTCCGCGCGCAGCTCCGGATCCTTCACCACGGCGTCGAGCGTCGCCGCGCCTTCCAGACGCTGCCCCGCCGCGATCTGCGCGGTGCCGAGGTTGAACGCGGTGCGCGCGGACGGCGCGAGCTCGTGCGCCTTCGCGAACGCCTGCGCCGCCTCCGCGTACCGCTTCTCCTCGAATGCTTTCCTGCCGCGCGAGGTCGCGGCGCGCGAGTTCGTCTCGTGCCAGAACCTCGTCAGGTCCGGGATCAGCGACGTCGCCGCGAGCAGCATCACGATGCCGAATTTCATTCGGCACCTCGATGCAGGAGCGAGCCGCCGAGGAAGGCGAGGAATGCGAGAGCGAGCGGCCACTGATAGCGCTCGATGGGAACGCGGGTGTGCGTCTGCCGCGCCACCGCCGCGCCGCTGCCGAGGAGCGGATCGAGCCCGCTCCGCGAGAACGGATTCTCGAGCAGCGTGCCGCCGGTGCCGGTGGCGATCTCGCGCAGCACGTCGCTGCGCGCGTACGTCGTCACGACCTCGCCGGTCGTGTCGCGCAGCGGACCGCGCTCCGTCGGGATCGAGCTCCCCTGCGACGAGCCGACCATGATCGTGGAGATCTCCGTGGCCCGCGCTTTCGCGCGGCGTACCGCTTCCGCGACGCGCGCGCCCTGATCCTCCCCATCACTGATCACGACCAGGTCCGCCTTCTGCCCGACCTCGGTCTCGATGAGCCGCAACGCGGCGATGATGGCGTTGCCGACGTCCGAGCCCGGCGTGCCGACTTCACCCGGCTGCAGAGTGTCGATCAGCGCGGCCACGGCCTCGCTGTCGGTCGTCAGCGGCGAGACGATCTCCGGATTGGCCTCGAAGACGATCAGCGCCACGCGTCCTTCCTGCGCCCGCGCCAGCCGCGAGGCCAGTGCCTTCGCCGCGGTCAATCGCGACGCGCCGACATCCTCCGCGGCCATGCTCTGCGAGACGTCGATCACCAGCACGCGATTGGCCTCGCGCGCGATGACCGGCACGACCGTGAAGCCGGCGTACGGCCCCGCCAGCGCCAGCAGCGCCAGCGCCAGCGCAAGTCCGAGGAGCCACGGGCGCAGCGTGCGGATTGGATGCGCGGCGCCGCGCAGGCGCTCCGAGGCGAACAGGCGGCCGAGGCGCGTGCGCGCGCGTTCGCGCGTGACGAGGAAGATCAGCGCCAGCGGGACGGCCGCGAGGAGCCACAGCATGTTGATGCTGCGGAAGCTCATGCGCTCCTGACACCTCCGGGGACCTTCATCCACAACGTCTCACCGGCGATGAGCGCGAGCACCAGCAGCGCCAGGCCATACGCAAGCGGATAGACGTACAGCTCGTCGATCTGCTCGCGCTTCGGCGCGGTGAGGCGCGTCTTCTCCAGCGCGTCGATGCGATTCAGGACGTTGCTGAGCGCGCGCGCGTCGGTGGCGCGAAAGTACTCGCCGCCGGTGGTGCTGGCGATGGCGGAGAGCGTCGGCTCGTCGAGCTCGCCGCGGATGTGCGTGTAGACCGTTTCGACCTGACCGGTGAACGGATTCTGCCTCTTCACCGGCAGCGGCACCGGCCCCTCGCTGCCGACGCCGATCGTGTAGACCTTGATCCCGCTCCGCGCCGCGAGCTGCGCCGCCACGCGCGGCTCGATCGAGCCGGAGTTGTTCACGCCGTCCGTCACCAGGATGATCACCCGGCTGCGCGTCTTGGACGTGCGCAGACGATTGACCGCGGTCGCGAGCGCGTGGCCGATGGCCGTGCCGTTCCCATGCTCCCCCAGCTCCGCGCGATCGAGAATGCCCTCGGTCACGCGGCGGTCGTACGTGATCGGCACGCGCGTCGCCGCACGGCTGCCGAACGTGACCAGGCCGATGCGGTCGTCGGTGCGGCCGCGGACGAACTCCGCGATCAGCTCCCTGGCCACGGTGAAGCGGTTGCGCGGGCGAAAGTCCTCCGCGGCCATCGACCCCGAAGCGTCGAGGGCGACGACGATGTCGATGCCGAACCGGTCGCTCGCGGCCAGCCGCACGACGCGCTGCGGCCGCGCCAGCGCGGCGATGAGCAGCAGCATGGCCATCGTCTCGAGGAGGAACGGCAGGGCCGCGGTGCGGAAACGCAGTCCGCGCGGAGGGGCAACCAGCGAGAGCGACGAGAACGAGAACGCGCCGACATGCGCACGCCGATCGCGCCAGAGCAGCACGATGCGCGCGATGACGAGCGCCGCCAGCGCGAACCAGAGCGGATGCGCGAACCGCGTCACGACGCGAGCTCCAGTGCGCGCTCGACCACTTCGTCGAAGTCGCGCGGCGCGGCGCCACGTCCGGAGAACTTTTCGAGATCGCCCTGACGCAGGATCTCCTCGACGATGCCCTGTTCCGCGCGCAGTCGCGGGAGCAGTTCGGTGGTGGTGAGGTCGCCGCCGAGGTTGGGGCGCGTGGCGATGAGAAAGGCGCGGGTCTCGTTCGCGAGCGCGGCCCAGCGCAGCTTGTACGCCGGACTGGCGCGCAACGTGAGCACCGCCGCGCGGAACCGTTCCTCGGGCGTGAGCTGCGGCGCGAGCTCGACGACCGGCTTGCGCGAGCGCAGCCACGCCGCGAGCCAGGCCAGCGCCATCAGCACCGCGGCGACCGTCATCGCCACGAACGGCGTGCGCGGATGCAGGATCTTCAGCGGCGGCGCGAGCGGCGCGGGAGCGAGATCGTCGCCCTGCCGCAGAACGGAGCCGACCGGCACGATCATGTCGTTGAACGGCGCGCCTCCCACCTTGCCGCTCATCGTGAAGGGCCGCGGCTCGAAGGTGCGGACCACGACCTGCTTTCCGCCGGCAGAGACGACCTCGTAGTCGCGCGAGGCGTCGAGCACGACCGGCGCCGGAAAGGTGACGGTGATGAGATCGCCGACGCGCGGCTGCGCCGGCTGGAACGTCGCGGTCACGAGGAGGAGGGCGAGGATCATTGCGGTCGGCGTACGCGGCCCGCGCGGTCGCGGAAAAATCGCAGCAGGTCGCTATCGTACGGCACGGCCGTGGAGACGGCCAGATGGTCGATGGCGGCGGAGCGGAAACGGCGCTCGAGCTGCTCGCGGCGCTGCGCCGCGCGCCGGGCCACGTCGGCGTGGCCGAGGTCGACCAGCCGCTCGCGGCCGGATTCGAGGTCGACCAGACGCGCCAGCGCGCCCTTCGGAAAGCGCTCCTCGCGCGGGTCGAAGATAGGAATGGCGATGACGTCGTGCCTGCGGTTGAGCCGGTTCAGCGGCTTCTCGAACGCCAGGTCGAGAAAGTCGGACAGGACCAGGATCACGGCGCGTTTGACCGATACACGCTCGAGGTAACGCGTGGCGTGCTCGAGATCAGCGTTGCCGCGTGGGCCCTGGATGGCCGCGTCGACCGCGGCGCGCACGATGACTTTCGCGTGCGTGCGGCCGCGGCGCGGCGGAATGAACGCGCGCACGCCGTCGGAGAAAAGGAGGACGCCGACGCGGTCGGAGTTCTCGACCGCGGAGAACGCGAACACCGCCGCCAGCTCCGCCGCGATGTCGCACTTGCGCCAGTCGACGGAACCGAAGGCCATCGATCCGGAGACGTCGACCGCGATCAGCACGGTCAGGTCGCGCTCCTCGATGAACTCCTTCACGTGCGGCACGCCGCTGCGCGCGGTCACGTTCCAGTCGATGGTGCGGATGTCGTCGCCGGGCATGTACTCGCGCACCTGCGAGAACTCGATGCCGCGCCCATGAAACGCGGAGTGGTAGTCCCCCGCAAACCCCGCGCGGATGAGACGCGCGGAGGCGAGCTCGAGGTCTCTCACGCGCCGGATGAGCGGCTCGCGAGTCTGGGGCTGTTTGCGTTTGAACCAAGGCATGAGGTACGAGGTATGAGGTACGAGTGCCGCCGCCCACTCATACCTCATACCTCATCCCTCATCCCTGACCATCACGGCACTGCTACAGAACTCAAAATCTGGTCCACGATCCGATCCGCGCTCATCGCCTCCGCGGCCGCCTCGTAACTGAGCACGAGGCGATGGCGCAGGACGTCGTGGGCGATGGCTTTCACGTCTTCGGGAACGACGTACTCGCGTCCTTCGATGAACGCGTGCGCCTTGGCCACGTGCGCCAGCGCGAGCGTTGCCCGCGGCGAGGCGCCGAAGGCGATGTGGTTGGTCAGCGACGGCAGTTTGTGCTCGGCGGGCTTGCGCGTGGCCGCGACGAGCTGGACGATGTAGCGTCCGACGCGCTCGTCGAGATGCACTTTCGACGCGAGCTGCGCGACGCCGCGCACGTCCTCCAGCGAGAGGACGCGCTGCACCGTCACCGACTCTTTCATCGGATCGAGATAGAGCCCCAGCATGCGCAGCTCTTCACTCGCGGTCGGATACTCGACCCGCAGTTTCATCACGAACCGGTCCACCTGAGCCTCGGGCAGGTTGTACGTCCCCTCGTGCTCGATCGGGTTCTGCGTGGCGATGACGACGAACGGGTCGGGCAGCGGATGCGAGGTGTCGCCGATCGTGACCTGCCGCTCCTGCATCGCCTCCAGCAGCGCGCTCTGCACCTTGGCCGGCGCACGGTTGATCTCGTCGGCCAGGATGAAGTTCGCGAAGATGGGGCCCAGGCGGGCGTTGAAGGTCCGGCCGGCCGGGTCGAAGATCTGCGTGCCGGTGATGTCGGCCGGCAGCAGGTCGGGCGTGAACTGGATGCGCTTGAACGTCCCGTCGATGGCCTGGGCCAGCGTCTTCACCAGCAGCGTCTTGGCCAGCCCCGGCAGCCCCTCGACGAGCACGTGCCCGCGGATCAGCAGCGCGATCAGGAGCCGGTTCACGACGGCATCCTGCCCGATGACGACGCGTCCGACTTCCTTCCGGAGACGGGCCAGGGTTTCGTGGGCTTCGGTGGCGTTGATCATGTCCGCGGCGCAGTGTACGTGATCGCCGTCTGCGGGCGCAGAGGGCAGGGCGCGGGGGGCAGGAGAAGGGTGCAGGTCGCAGGGGGCAGGAGATTCTTCTCCTCCGCCCTGCGCCCTGCCCCCTGCGCCCTCGGCCCCTGCTATATCCTCTGCGCCGTGAGCCGCCCGAAGAAGAAGTGGGGCCAGAACTTTCTCCGCAACCGCGGAGCGGTGGACAAGATCGTGGCCGCCGTGGACGCGGCGCCGGACGACATCATCCTCGAGATCGGACCGGGCGAAGGGGCGCTCACCGACCAGCTGGTGGCGCTGCCGAACCGCGTCATCGCCGTGGAGATCGACCCGGAGCTGGAGGCGAAGCTGCGCGCCAGGTACGGCGACAAGCTCGAGCTCCGCAACCAGGACGCGCTGGAGGCGCCGCTGCCGGAGACGCCGTTCCGCGCCGTGGGCAACCTGCCGTACAACGTCGGCACGCCGATCCTCCGCCGCGTCATCGCCGACCCGCACTGCCGCCGGGCCGTGTTCATGCTGCAGAAGGAAGTGGCGGACCGCATCACCGCAAAGCCGGGGACGGAGCCGTACGGCTATCTCACGCTCTACGTGCAGGCCTTCGCCAGCGCGAAGAGCATCCTCACCCTCGAGCCGAAATCGTTCTACCCGCCCCCCAAAGTGCGCAGCGCGGTGGTGGTCCTCGACCCCCACGACCCCGGCCTCACCGCCCCCCGCGAACTGGTGCTGGACCTGGTCAGCACCTCCTTCCGCATGCGCCGCAAGAAACTGGTCAACAACCTGACCGGCTGGCGCGAGCTGACACGGGAACAGGTGCTGGAAACCATGCGCGCCGCCGGAATCGACGAGAACGCCCGCGCGGAGACACTCTCCCTCGCCGACTTTGACAGGTTTGCGAGTCAGTTGTCGACGGCGTGACGGGCGCGCGGTGGCCGCCGCCCGACCGGCGGCGGGACGCGCAGCGGCAAGGGCTTCAGTTAAGCGCCGATCAACGCGTGCGTAGCACGCCAAAGAAAATAGCCCCCGGCTTCCAGCCGGGGGAACGCAACGCCCATATCTTCAGCCCGCGTAGCGGGCGGCAGATCGCCTCCAGATGTGCTGTCGCCCGCTACACGGGCTGGTACCAAGAGGACGTTTGTTCCCCCGGCTTGAAGCCGGGGGCTATTTTCTTTCAGCATGCTACGCACGCAAATGAAGTTCGCGACAATTCCTTCACGGCCGTCGCGTGTCAATCGGGATCGATGTCCCGGCCGAAGACCTTGAGCACGACGTCTCGCCCCAACCGCCGCGCCGCCACTTTCAGTCGGATCTCCTCTTCAGGAAGATCTGGGTGCTTTGCCCGCACGATCGTGAACAGCTCGCGCTGATACGAGAGTGTCAACTGCCGCGCGATATCCACCCGTTCGTCGACCGTCATCGAACGCAGGATTTCGAACCAGCGCTCCCACACCTCGGCGAGACATCTATCGGCCGCGCGCGCATCGCCATCATCCTACTCCGCTCGGCTGAAGTCCGCTGCGCCACTCACGCGATGACGCCGAGCACGACGAACAGCATCAGGAACGCCGCCATCCCCAGCTCCACGGCGATGGTCGTCTTCGACGGCTCCTCGAGGTAGACGCGAGCCGTGCGGCGGTCGACGAAGACCTGCACTGACTGTCCGCGCTCCGCTTTGGGATAGTCGTCTTTTGCGTCGCGGGTGGGCCAGCGGATCACGCGCTCGAGCTGCCGCCCATCGGTCTCGATGCGCACCGTCACGCGCGGCTCTTCGCGTCCGTAATCCCACTCCGACTGGATGACCGTCGCTTGCAGCCGCGGCGTCGCGCGCAGGCGCCGCAGCAGGAACAGTCCGTGAAGGCCGTGCCACACCAGGGGCACAATGAACACCAGCAGTACGACGAGCGCCATCACTCCGCCTTTGCGTCGCCCGGTTCGTACCGCCACTCGGTCTGCCCTTTGGCTCCTTCGGCGAAACGGGCGTCGATGTACTCCTCGAAGGCGATCTCCCGATCGAGGACGCCGGTCTCGCGCATGAGGCGCGTGATCAGGTCAAAGTCCTTGCGCAGCGGCGTGAGGGGCTGGTACTGCACGCGGTCGATGGGATTGGTCAGCGCCCACTTCAGCAGGCGCGGGTCCTGACGGAAGTAGAAGCGTCCGACGAAGTCGGCGGCGTGCTCGCGTCGCGCGCGGCGTTTGGGCGGGTTCTCCAGCCAGAGTCCGGAGCGGGCGATGCCGTCGACGAGGACCTGCACCGCCTCCGGCTTTCTCTCGATGACGTCATCGCGCACGACCAGCACGCAGGAGATGAAATCCGGCCAGTACTCGCGCGCGTGAAAGAGGATGCGGCCGAAGCCGGCCATCTCGGCCTGCGACGGGTACGGCTCCCCCATCGAGAACGCGTCGATCGCGCCCGCGGCGAGCGCGCCGGCGACGTCGGGGGGCGCCATCTCGACCATGCGCAGGTCGCTGGCGCTCATGCCGTTCTCCGCCAGCGCCTTGAAGATGATCAGCCGCTCGTCGGAGTAGCGGCTGGGAATGGCCACAGTCCTCCCCTTCAGGTCCGCGAACGACTTCACGGGCCCGTTCTTCTGCACCACCACGGCGCTGCCGTAGCGATGTCCGAGGTAGACGATCTTCACCGGGACGCCCTGAGCACGCAGGGCGATGGCCATCGGCGCGACCATGAACGCCGCCTGCATCTGGTTCGAGATCAGCGCTTCCTTGATCTCGGGAAATCCCTGAAACATTCGAGGGATGAACAGATGTCCGGATTTGGAGTAGGCGGAGATGTAGTCGGTCACCGGGCACGCCAGGTGTCACGTCACCGGAATGTACGCAACGTTGAGCTTCCGCTCGCTCTCCGGCAGCCGGTCGTTGAGCAGCACCGTCCAGTCGACGTTCGTAGCCAGGTGCGCGGCCGTGATCACGGCTACCCACGCGGCGACGGCGAGAGCGATCTTGCGCGCGTCAGTCATCTTGTCCATCACCCCCTTTCGCGTTACTCGTTACTCGTTACTCGTTACTCGTTACTCGTTGCTCGTCCGGGGTGCCTTCAGCCGCTGAAGCACCCCTGCCGAGCAACGAGCAACGTCAAACGCCACTCACTCACTAAACGCCCATCTCACAAACTTCAACTTCTCCGTTGTCCGGATCAGCGCGTCCAGCGCCAACCCGATCACGCCGATCAGCAGCATGCCGCCGACGACGAGGTCGTAGCGCTTGCCCGCGTTGCGGGCGTCGATGATGAGGTATCCGAGGCCGGAGTCGACGGCGATCATCTCCGCGGCGACGAGGACCAGCCAGGCCACGCCGAAGGCGATGCGCAGTCCCACCACGATGCGCGGCAGGACGGCGGGGACGATCACGCGCGTCATCAGCGCCATCGTCGAAAGGCCGAAGTTGCGGCCGGCCTGCACGTACATCGGCGGCACGTTGCGCACGCCGTTCATCGTGGCCACGACCACGGG
>DASVSV010000200.1:0-2246 GCA_036387915.1 Thermoanaerobaculia bacterium | reverse complement strand
GCGGTTCGGGAGCGCCGTACTGCGGCTCCGGTGCATCGAAGCCCGACGTAGCGAAGTCCGCGTCGGGAGCGGCGAACTGCGAATCGGGAGCGGCGAACTGCGAATCCGGCGCAGCAAACTGCGAATCCGGCGCTCCGAACTGCGGCTCCGGCTGCGGATCGTCGCGCGTGACCTCGGGCTCAATCGGCTGCTGCATCGACTGCAGGTCCTCGACATTGATCTTGCCGAAAGCGCGGGTCTCGCCGCCGAGGTCCTGCTCGTCCCATGGCGAGCGCTCGGCCGTGGGGGGCGGAACGGGCGGGAAGTCGTCGAAGCTCATGCGAGGGAACGCGCGCGTCTCGCCGGCGAACGGCGAGTCGGCGGTCGCGTCGAACGGCATCTCCGTCGTCGCTGCCGGTACCGGCGCGGCATTGAAGATGTCGGCATCGTGCGTGAACGCCTCCGGCGGCGCCGGCAGCGAGCCGCCGGACGTCGTGAACGGCATCGCGGCGCTGGGCTCGGTCGTGGCCGCCGCCGGCTCGTCGTCCATCCAGGGCGACGGCGCTTCCGGCTCCGGCTCGGGAGTGGCGGCAGGTGCCGCGGCGGCGGATGCGGAAGCGGCCTGCGCTGCGGCGATCAGTTCTTCGACTTTGTGGATGAGGCTCTGCGACTCGAACGGCTTGGTCACCACCGCGTCGCAGCCGGCCTTCTCGGCGCGGTCGGGGTCGAACGGCTCGAAGGTCCCGGTGAGCAGGACGACGGGGATGTTCCGGTACTCGGGATGCGACTTCACATGCTCGCAGACCTCGTATCCGTTCTTCTCCGGCATGATGATGTCCGACAGGATGATGTCGGGCCGCATCTCGCTGAGTTTCTGGATGGCCTTCGCCCCGTTGTTGACCGCGGTGACCTCGTAATCGCCGTCGGAAAAGGTCAATTCGACGACCTTTTGAATGGTGATACTGTCGTCCGCGAGAAGGATTCTTTTCGGCATCTTTCTGCTCCTGGGATCGGTCAGCAAGCTACCACGTCACTCCGGGAGCCACAAGAGATCACCATGACCGTGCGGTTCCTCATCTTCGGCCATCGCGGCAGTCCGAAGCGCTTTCCCGAGAACACTCTGGCGTCATTCGACGAAGCGCTGCGCGCGGGCGCCGACGGCTTCGAAACGGACCTGCGCCTGCTCTTCGACCGCACCGCCGTGCTCTATCACGACGACGAGCTGGAAGAGACGGCGATCGAGTCGCTGACGTTCACGCAATGCGCCGAGCGCGGCCAACTGGTCCAGCGGCTCAGCGACCTGGCGCGCTACGCCGGACGCGCGCAGATGATCCTGGAGGTGAAGCGCTCGAAGTGGGAGGAGACGCTGATCGAGCACGTCGGCGCATGGCCCGACTCGGTGATCGCCTCGTTCGACCATTCACTGATCGCATCACTGCGCGACCGCAACGCGACGATCCCCCTCGGCATCACCTTCCACGGATACATCGTCGACGTCGCCGAGTACGCGACACGCGTCGGCGCGACGTGGGCGTTCCCCAACTATCACTTCGTGGACGAGGAGATGGTGACGTCGCTGCACGCGCGCGGTATCAAGGTCGTCCCCTACACGCCGAACCGCAAGCAGGAGTGGGAGCGGCTGCGCGAAGTGGGCTGCGACGGCGTGATCACGGATCTGCCGGCGGAGGCGGTGGAGTGGCGGGAGGGACGGGATTGAGAATTGAGGATTGAGGATTGAGGATTGGGGGTCGCGGGCATCCTCAATCCTCAATCCTTCATCCTCAATCCCCGCAACGCGGGCCCGTTTGCTACACTGCGCCGCGAATTCACCAGCAATCGGGATGGGGGAGAGCCACGGACATGAAGACCTGGGAATACAAGATCATCAACGTCCGGTCGGAGAATTACTCGATGGATCCGCGTCGCGCCGAGGAGCTGAACCGGCTCGGCGATGACGGATGGGAGCTGGTGAGCATCACCTCCATCAACTTCAAGACCGGTGCGACCGACCACATCGGCATGGTCTTCAAGCGCGAGAAACAGGTCCAGAGCGCCTAGCTCTTCCTACCGCGCGACAGAGAACGACCGGGAGGCCTCCGGCGGGCCGGTACGACCGGCAGCGCTTCTTGGCCTAGTGCACGTTCAGTCTTGTTAAACTGAGTGTGCCGAAGGAACGACTGGGAGGGAGGGTGGCTATGTCGGAGAAGAGATACGTCATTCAGTTGACCGAGCAAGAGCGGGAAAAGCTGATCGGTGTTGTGAACGCC
>DASVSV010000199.1:0-3053 GCA_036387915.1 Thermoanaerobaculia bacterium | reverse complement strand
TCCCTCGACTCGACGCTCGGGATGACGGCGCAGAGGTCATCGCCGGCGTCATCCCCGTTCTACCTGCCGTATCCCCGCGAAACTCCCGCTCTCTTCATGACATTCGTCAACTGACAAGAGCTTGCATCTCCCTCCATAATGCACGCCGTCCAATGGTTGATAAAGCAACGCTCGATGGTCTCCGCATTGCGCGTCCGGCAGACGACGTCCGCCGGCGCAATCCCTGGTGGGTGATCGTACCGGTCGCCCTCCTGCTCCTCGCCGCCGGCGCGTGGGCACTCGCGCGCGGCGGTGGCGGCAAGGAAGTACGCGTCGTCCCCGCCAAAGCCGTCGCCGGTCAGACGCGCGGCGCGGTGCTGAACGCCAGCGGCTACGTCACCGCGCGCCGCCAGGCCACCGTCTCCTCCAAGGTCACGGGCAAGGTCACCGACGTCTTCATCGAAGAAGGCATGCAGGTGAAGGCGGGACAGGAGCTGGCGCGGCTCGACGCCGGGTACGCCTCGCGCGGACTGGCGCTCTCGCAGGCCGAAGCCCGTGCCGCGGCCAGCGCACTCGAGGAAACGCGCGTGCGCATCCGCGAGGCGCAGCTCGACTACGACCGCGCCGACCGCCTGGCGCGCAGCGAGATCTCCAGCCGCTCCGATCTCGACCGCGCCCGCGCGCAGCTCGACGCCGCACGGGCGCGCCTCAACGCGCAGAACGACCAGCTCGCGACCGCGCAACGCCAGGTCGACCTGCAGCGCCAGAGCGTCGAGGACACCATCATCCGCGCCCCCTTCGACGGCATCGTCGTCTCCAAGGACGCGCAGCCGGGCGAGATGATCTCCCCCGTCTCCGCCGGCGGCGGCTTCACCCGCACCGGCATCTGCACCATCGTCGACATGACCTCGCTGGAAATCGAAGTCGACGTGAACGAGGCGTACATCAACCGCGTGCGCCCGAACCAGCGCATCGAAGCGACGCTCGACGCCTATCCGGACTGGAAGATCCCCGGCCACGTCATCACCGCCGTGCCGACGGCCGACCGCCAGAAGGCTACCGTCAAGGTGCGCATCGCCTTCGACCAGAAAGACCAGCGCATCCTCCCCGACATGGGAGTGAAGGTCGCGTTCATCACCGACGAGCCGGTCAGCGCGGCGACGGCCGCGATCGAGATTCCGAAGAGCGCCCTCCGCAAGGACGGCGAGCAGGACGTCGTCTTCGTGGTCAAAGAGAAGAAGGCCGAGCGGCGCGCCGTGAAGGTGCTGTCGACGCAGGCCGACGTGGTGCGCCTCGCCTCCGGCGTCAGCGCCGGCGAAGCAGTAGTGATCGAAGGACCGGACCTCGTCGATGGCGATTCGGTGAAAGTGAAGGAGACGAAATGAGCTCGCTCGTCAAAGTGCGCAACGTGGAGAAGGTGTTCGATCGCGGTGCCGAGAAAGTGCGCGTGCTGAGTGACCTCAGCCTCGACATCGCCCCCGGCGAGTTCCTCGCCCTGATGGGTCCCTCGGGCTCGGGCAAGTCGACGCTGCTGAACCTCCTGGCCGGACTGGACCGCCCCACCAGCGGCACGGTCGAAGTGGCCAACGAGCGCATCGACAACCTCTCGCGCAAGCAGCTCGCGCAGTGGCGCTCGCGCCACGTCGGCTTCGTCTTCCAGTTCTACAACCTCCTGCCGGTGCTCTCGGCCGAACGCAACGTCGAGCTGCCGCTGCTGCTGACGAACCTCTCCAGCGCCGAGCGGAAGAAGCACGTGGCCACGGCTCTCGAGATCGTCGGCCTCTCGCATCGCGCCAAACACACGCCGCGGACGCTCTCCGGCGGCGAGCAGCAGCGCGTCGGCATCGCCCGCGCCATCGTCACCGACCCGACCCTCATCCTCGCCGACGAGCCGACCGGCGACCTCGATCGCAAGACCGGCGACGGCATCCTCGACCTCCTCCAGGGCCTCGGGCGCGAGCAAGGCAAGACCATCATCATGGTCACGCACGATCCGCACGCCGCCGACCGCGCCTCCCGCCGCCTGCACATGATCGACGGACAAGTCTCGAACGAGATGGCCGCATGAAGTACGTCGGGCTGATCCTCTCGAACTTCAGGCGCCACCGCACGCGCACGATCCTGACCATCCTCTCGATCCTGGTCGCGTTCATCCTCTTCGCGTATCTGGCCGCGATCCGCAACGCCTTCCGCTTCGGCACCAGCGTCGCGGGCGCGAATCGCCTCGTCACGCGCCACCGCGTCACACTCATCCAGCCCTTGCCGCAGAGCTACGAGCGGCGGATCGAACAGATCCGCGGCGTGAAAGACGCGACGCAGCAGGCGTGGTTCGGCGGCCAGTATCAGGACAAGCAGGTGCAGTGGGGACAGATCGCCGTCGTGCCGTCCGAGTTCTTCGGCATGTACCCCGAGATCCTGCTGCCGGAGCCGCAGAAGGAAGCGTTCCTGAAGACGCGCACCGGTGCCATCGTCGGACGGAAAACCGCCGTGCGTTACGGCTGGAAAGTCGGCGACCGCATCCCGCTGCAAGCGACGTTCATGCAGGGGAAGGACGGCAACACCTGGACGTTCGAGCTGGTCGGCATCTACGACGGTCAGTACCCCGAGACCGACACCACGGCGTTCTACTTCCGCCACGACTACATGGACGAGAACCGCGTCTGGGGCAAGGGGCTGACCGGCTGGTACGCGGTGCAGGTCGACGACCCGAACGAGGCCGAGCGCGTGGCGCGCGACATCGACGCGGCGTTCGCCAACTCCCCCGCCGAGACCAAGACCGAAACGGAGAAGGCCTTCATCCGCGGCTTCGCCGAGCAGATGGGCAACATCGGCGCGATCGTGCAGTTCGTCCTGACCGCGGTGTTCATCACCATCCTGCTGGTCGCGCTGAACACCATGGCCCAGGCCGTGCGCGAGCGCACCGGCGAGCTCGGGGTGATGAAGGCAATCGGCTTCAGCGACATGCAGGTGCTCTCCTTCGTCCTCATCGAGTCGCTCTTCATCGCCCTCCTCGGCGGCAGCCTGGGCCTGGCCCTCGGCTCGTTCTTCGTGGCCCAGGGCGATCCGACCGGCGG
>DASVSV010000198.1:0-9485 GCA_036387915.1 Thermoanaerobaculia bacterium | reverse complement strand
CCACTCTTCGCGGCAACACGTGTTTCGTAGACAGGCGTGCGTTCAGGCTAGGCCAACAAGCGCCGCCGGTCGCACCGGCCCGCCGGAGGCCTCCCGTCGTCCCCTTGCGTGAATGCAATGCGACCATCGTGCTAAGGCCGCCGCACTCCATCGAGCTTGTCGAGAATGATCCGCGCGATGGTCGTCCAGGCGAACGGCCCTCGCGCGTCCTCGTGCATGCGGTCGCCGAGGCGTTTGGCGAGGGCGGGATCCTGGAGCAGGCGGATGAGTGCGTTGGTGAGTGCTTCGGCGTCCTGGGGCGGGACGAGGAGGCCGGAGACCTCGTGCTCGATCACGTCCTGGAACGCGCCGATGGCGCTGGCGATGGTCGGGACGGCGAAAGTCTGGGCGACGTGCACGGCGCCGCTCTGATAGATGTCGCGGTAGGGGAAGACCACGACCGAGGCGAGCTCCATCCAGGCGGCGATGTCGCCGGAGTCGATGTACTCGGGGACCCAGGTCACGGCGTCGGTGATGCCCAGGGCGCGGGCGCGTTCTTTGTGCGCTTCGAGGTCGAAGTCGTGGAAGGGGAAGCCGGCGAGGACGAGGCGCGCGCCGGTCTCGCGGTGCACGCGGGGGAAGGACTCGATGAGTACGTCCGTCCCTTTGTAGCGCGAGAGCGTGCCGAAGAAGAGCACCACCGGCTCGTCGCCGATCTTGATGCGGCGGCGGAGCGCGGCCGCGTCGACGCCGGACGTGCGCAACTCTTTGAAGATGTCCTCGTTGCCGTGAACGATCACGCCGACGCGCGACTCCGGCACGCCGAACGACTCCACGAACTCCTTGCGGTTGCGCTGGAAGTGCACGAAGACCGCGTCGAAGAGGTGGTAGATACGGCGGTAGAAGAAGGCCTGCCAGCGCGAGCGGTCGAAGAGCCCGGCCGACTTTCCGCCGGTGGCGAAGGGATGCACGTTGTGGCAGATGTCGGCCATTACGCGCGCCTTTCGTCGCAGGAGCATGAGCGGGAAGAGGTCGAACGGAAAGCGGATGTCGCCGATCAGGACCACGTCCGGCTGCAGCTCGCCGACGCGGCGGATCTGGCGCAGCCACTGTCGGTAGTGGCGCACGGCGCGCGTGACGCGGCGCAGCTTGCGCCATGCGACGGCGAGTGCGTTCGTCGACTGCTCGCCGGAGGGCTTCGGGTCCCAGAGCTCGATCGACGGCTCGACTTTGAACGGCGCGCGCAGCGATTCCAGCTCGTAGTTCGTGGCGGTGATGAGCGTGACGTCCGCCCCTTCCGCGGCCAGCGCGCTGCAGAGCTGATACGCGTAATGGATCATGCCGCCCTTGCCGGCCGGCTCGAGGAATGCGATTTTCACGATGATTTGCGCCCCGTTTTTTCCAACGCCAGCGCCTCCCGATACACAACATCCAACCGCCCGATCCACGCCTCGGTCGAAAAGAGTCGCGCGGCCCGTTCCCGCGCGGCGCCGCTCATGTCCGGCAGCGCTTCGTTGCCGATCGCATTCGCCAGTGCCGCCGCGTCGCCGGGAGGGACGAGGATTCCGGTGACGCCGTCCTCGACGATCTCCGGAATGCCGCCCACGCGCGAGGCGACGACGGGCAGGCCCGCGGCCATCGCTTCGAGCAGCACGGTCGGAAAGGCGTCGTCGAGACTGGGATGCACGAAGAGATCGCAGCCGGCGAGGATGGTCTCGACGTCGTTGCGATAGCCCGCCCAGCGCACGCGCGCAGTTTGCCCGAGCGCCTGCCACTCGGCGCGTTTCGGCCCGTCACCGACGATCAGAAAATAAACGCCGGGGACGCGCTCCACCGCCTCGAGCAAGACTTCGACACCCTTCGCCGCACGCAGCACCGACACCGTCACGGCAAGCTTCGCGCCCGCGGGGATGTCGAAGTCGCGCTCGAGCTGCGCGCGCGTCTCCGCGCGGTCGCGGAGGAAGCGGTCCACCTCGATGCCGTTGTGCACGACGCGCGGGCGTTTCAGTCCGCGATACGTCGCCGCCAGTCCGGCCGAGACGAGGATGGCCGCGGACGACCAGCGATTGAGCACGAAGCGCAGCAGGCGGTCTTTGACGGTGATCTTGAAGCGTCCCAGCGCCGATGATTCGAGCGCGCGTGTGGCCCACGGCGAAACGTGCAGCGACGCCACGGACGGGACGCCGGTGCGGCGCGACAGCAGCGCGGCCCAGATCGCGGAGTAGGTGAGGTGCGCGTGCACGAGGTCGATGCGCTGCTCGCGCACAAAGTCCGCCAGCCGACGGAACGCGTGGCGGTCGCGCAGGTTGCGCGCGCCGAGGTTCAACACGTTCACGCCGCGCCGGCGCAGCTCCTGTTCGACCAGGTTCTCCCCCGAACTGCTCATCGCCGCGACGAACAGCTCATCGCGCGTGTGCGCGGCAAAAGGAATGACGAGCCGCTCGGCACCGCCGACGTTGAGGGAGTCGATTAGCCAGAGAAGACGCATGAGTCGTTAGGCGTTGCTCGTCGTTCGTTCGGGGTGCCGTGTCGCGAGTCCGTGCAGCCCCTTGAACGAGCAACGTCCAACGGCTTACGCCAGAGCTTTGCCAACCAGCTTCTTCCGCGTCTGGCGATCGATGCCGCCGCGGGCGAGGAGCTCGAGGGCCTTGGTCATCGTGAAGAGCTTGAGGGCGTCCTCGTCGATCGGACCGCCGTAGCCTTCGAGGAAGGCGCGGCGCAACTGGGGGCGGTCGACGTGGAGAAGCATCTGCGCGACGTCTTCCAGCGCCAGGCCCTCGCGATAGCAGCCGAAGTCGATCACGGCGATGCGGCGCTCGCCGATGAAGACGTTGTGCGGCACGAAGTTGCCGTGCTGACCGACCACGGGGATCTTCGTGTCGGCCACGCGGGCTTCGAGCTCCTGCAGCCGCGCCAGGATCTTGTAGCGCCGGCGGCGCAGGGCGGCGTCGCCGGCGATGGCGAGGTCGAGATCGCGCTGGGCGATGAGCAGGATCGCGGTCAGCGCGTAGCGGCCGTCCTCGTCGCCGCGGGTCTGTTTCTGCATGATGCGCAGCCACCTGCCGGCCTTGAACAGCGCGCTGGCGCGCATCATCCCGGCCATGGAGCGGCCGTCGGCGCGCTCGACCACCAGCGCGGCGTTCGGCTCGTCGAACATCAGCAGGCGCGGCACCGTGTACGCCGCGCCGCCCGTTTCGTCGAGGTTCTCCGGTCCCATGCTCTGCCGCAGCGTGGAGAGCACTTCGAACTCGGCGCGCGCGCGCTCGAGTGCGTCCTCGCCGCGCGGCCTGCGCACGATCACATCCCGCCGGTTCGCTCCGTCGCTGATGGCCACCTCGGCCACCCACGCGTCGGGCCGTTCGTGAACGCGGCGCACGCCGACGAGCGTCGTCTCGAGGCGGGACCAGTTCAGCGAGCGGACGCGGTCGGCGGTCTTCGGCTGGACGTCGTTGATCTGCCCCTGGCGGTCGAAGAGCGCGACCAGCGTCCGGGCAGCCTGGCGGATGTCGAAGTCGCGGCGGACTTTCAGTTGTCCGGCGCGGCCGAGGCGCTCGCGGTATTGCGGATCGTCGATCAGCTTGCGGACCGCGTCGGCCAGACGGCCGGCGTACGCGGCGTCGACGAGGATGCCGCTGACGTCGTGCTTGACCAGCTCGGGGATGCCGGAGATCGACGACGCCACGACCGGCTTGCCCGCGGCCATGGCCTCCATCAGCGAGATGGGGATGCCGTCCATCTGCCCGTCGAGGGCGATGATGCTGGGGAGGATGAAGATGTCGGTCTCGCCCATCAGCTTCGCCACTTCGTGCTGCGGGCGCGCGCCGAGGAGGTGGACGCGGTCGGAGAGCCCGTGCTGGGCGATCCACTGCTCGGTGACCTCGCGGAGCGGACCGTCGCCGACGATGTTGCACTCGAAGTCCACGCCGCTTTTGGCCAGACGCGCGCAGGCGTCGATCAGGAACGGGAAGCCGCGGCTCGGCGTGAGGCCGGCCACCGAGAGGAGCTGCGTGCGGGCCGGATGCGGACCGGTGGCCGCGGCGGCGTCGGCGTAGATGTCGGGATTGACGCCGCTGTGCACGACCTCGATTTTGCCGTCCGTGGCGACGGGATAGAGGCCGGAGAGAAAGGCCTTGTTGAACGTCGAGATGGCGCGGATGAACTTCGCCTTCTCGATCTTCTCGCGCAGCATCACCCGGTGCACGAAGACGTCCGGACCGTGCACGGTGAAGCTGTAGGTGATGTCGCTGAGTCCCGAGATGATGTAGGCGACGGTGGTCGCGTGCGTCGCAAAGTGTGCGTGCACGTGCTTGATGCCGCGCTTCGGCAGCTCGACCGCGAGATGCACCGACTTCGGGAAGAGGGCCAGGGTGCGGAGCAGCGTCGACGGGCGGATCACCGTCGAGCCGATCAGGCTGGAGAGCAGGCGCAGATAGCGAAGCGGATCGCGGAAGAAGGCGACCACGTTCGAGCGGATGATGCCCGCGGAGAGAAACGGCGTGTAGAACGCGCGCTTGACCCAGGGCTTCGCTTCCTCGTGGACGATGCGCTGCTGGTCGCGGAGGATCGGCACGACCAGCACCGGCTGGCCGCTGCGCTCGAGCTCATTGATCTCGCGGAGGATGAACGTCTCGTCGATGCGCGGGAAGCGCATCATCAGGACGGCGATGGCGGTGCGGACGCTCGGCTCGTGTGTGGCTCGGTCGTCCCGTTCCGTTTTCGCGGCCGTCTTGGTCATAGGCGGCGCCGCAAGCGTGTGACGGGCGATCCCGTGGTCCATTACACCGCGTCCCGGCCGGTGATGACGACGTCGATGGTGCGCAGCAGGATCTCGAAGTCGAGACCGAGGCTCCAGCGGTCGACGTACTCCCGGTCGAGCGCGAGCCCCTTGTGGCCGACGCAGTTGCTGCGGCCGCTGACCTGCCAGAGCCCGGTGATGCCCGGGGGAGTGGCGAAGCGGCGGACGCTGCTGCGGCGGTGGAGCTTTTCCAGGTCGACCTCGCGCAGCGGGCGCGGACCGACCAGGCTCATCGTCCCTTCCAGCACGTTGAAGAGCTGCGGCAGCTCGTCCAGCGAATACTTGCGCAGGAAGCGGCCGATGGACGTGACGCGCGGGTCGTTCTTCGGTTTGACGAAAGCCGTGCCGCCGCCCACTTCCATCTTGTCGGCGTTGACGACCATCGTGCGGAACTTGTACATGTCGAACTGATTGCAGCGGAAGCCGATGCGCCGCTGCCGGAAGATGATCGGGCCGCGGCTGGTCAGCTTGATGGCGGCCATGATGACGAGGAACAGCGGCGCCAGGATGGTGATCAGCGCCAGCGAGGCGAACAGGTCGACGGCCCGCTTCGCGCGCGCCCCGATCGGATGCCGCGTGGCCAGATCGTAGTAATAAGCGTTGGGGCCGGTCTCGTCGTTGAAGACGATCCCTTTGACGCCGCGCGCTGCCTTGCGAAGGGCTGCGGGCTGGGCTTGCGGGATGCCGCGGTAAGGAGGGAGCTCGTAATCGAAATGATAATCGGACATGGGTGCGACCTGCGGTGAAGCTCTCTGCTTACTGGCAAGGCGGCTGAAGCAGCGCGTCTTGCGTTTGTGGGGTCTCTGCAAACGAGTCGCCAATTTTCATGGAACCGGGCAGATTGCTTGCAGCGGCTCGGCCGGGCAGCTTCCGTTGTGCTCGAAAATCCAATGCCGCCGAAACCTTTGTTTTCCGCTTTTCTCGTCGCTACGCTCGCGCTCGCCGTAGAGGCGTACGGCAAACGCCGGGCCGTGCAGCATCCGCGGCCGCTGACGAATCCTCTCTATACCGAAGGCGGATATGCGAGTCTCGCCAGCGTCCCGCAGGGGAGCGCGCTCGAGCTGCACATCGCCACGAGCGTCAGTCCGTTCGAGCTTGAGGTCGTCAATCTGGCCCGGCCCGATGCCGTGCTGCACACGCAGACGCTTTCCTCGTCGCCGCGTGATTGCACCGGGCTTTCCGAAGCGGGGTGCCGGTGGCCGGTGACGACCGTCCTCAATGTTCCGCGGAACTGGCCGAGCGGTTTTTACGCGGCGCGGTTCCCGACGGCGTTCGGGACGCGTAATGTTTTCTTCATCGTGCGCGAGGACGCGCCGGGCTCGACCGCGCGCATGGTCATCATCGCCACCACCAATACCTATCAGGCCTACAACAGCTTCGGCGGACGGAGCACTTATCCGTCGAATTCGCCGCAGCGCGCGCACAGTGTCTCGTTCGAGCGCCCATACCACGACAATCGCGGACTGGGCCGTTATCCCAAGTGGGGCCATCCATTCGAGGAGTTTCTGGCCCGCGAGAATCGGGCGTATGAAGTGATCACGGACAGCGATGTCGAGGATCCGCAGATTCTCCGCTCGTACGACGTGGCGGTGATCGTCGGTCACTCCGAATACTGGACCCTGGCCGGACGGCAGTCGCTGGAGTCGTTCGTCGACGGCGGCGGACGCGTGGCGATCTTCGGCGGCAATACGATGTGGTGGCAGGCCCGGCTGGAAGAGAACGCCCGCCGCTTTACCGTCTATAAGAGCGCCGCGCTCGACCCGGAGACCGGACGCAACAATGCCATTGTGACGACGAACTGGTTCATGGAGCCGGTGCTGCGTCCGGAGAACCTCATCATCGGCTCGTCGTTCCGCCATGGCGGATTTACGAATCGCGTGGAAAAGACATACGGATATACCGTGACCGACGCCGGTCACTGGCTGCTGGCCAAGACAGGCACACAGAACGGGCAGCAGTTCGGAGCGGAAGCGGCGGGGCTCGAGGTCGACGGCGCTCTCTACAATTGCACGCAGAACGGGCTGGAACCGGACGGCTCCGACGGCACGCCGCTGAATTTCGAGATCGTGGCCACGGTGCCGGCCGCGGAAGGGCACGGCACGATCGGCGTCTACACCACTCCGTCCGGCGGCGCGGTGTTCAATGCGGGAACGCAGGACTGGGCTCTGGGACTGGACAGCGATGCGGTCGTACAGCAGATCACGCGCAATGTCCTGGACCGTTTTCTCAGTGGATTGCAGGCGTACGAGCCGGTCGCCGCGAACGGCGTGCGCATGCGCGAGTTGTTCAATTGCCCGCTGGAGGGCACCGAGGACAAGCTCGTGCCGGGGTGGCGTGGGGAGGAAGGGGAGCTGGCGTTCTCCGCGCGCTGCGCGATCGAAGGTCCGACCGGACTGGAACTGACCGGCGGCCCGCGCATTCGCCTCAGCCGTAATGTCGCGCCGACGGGGAACGCGATGAATCCCGTAGTGACGCGTTTCTCTGTGAATGCGGACGGGATCGGAGGGCCGGCCAGCGCGCTGTTCGACCTGGTGACGCTGCAATCGCGGGCCAGTGCCGTGGTCACGCGCGCGGCGCGGCTCGAGCTCGACCCGTCCACGCGCAGCGTCCGGCTGGCGCTCTTCAATGCGGGCGGGACCGTACAGGCGCGGACCAGTTATGTCGCGCTGGGCGCGGGATGGCAGCCGGTGGAGATCGTATGGCGCTCGCCCGGCACGGCCACGTTGCGCATCGGAAACGGTCCGCCGCAGTCGCTGCAGAATCCCACCGCCGGACAATCTGTGACCGAGGTGTTGCTGGCGTATGACCAGCCGGCCCTGACCGGGCATCTCTGTGTGGACGCACTCTCGCTCGGCCTTCAGTAGCGCCGGGCAAACCCTTTGCACAACGGACTGGGCGTCTCTCTGTAGTCATACAACGGTTATTCGCAATCCTGGGCAGGGGTTCTCCATGAAACGTCATCTTCTTATTGCGTTCGCGTTCTCGCTCGCGGCCGGCAGCGTGCTGGCGCAGGTGCGCGTCCGCGAAATGCACGTGCAGCCGCTGGCTGCACCCGATCGCACCGAGCACCGCGGGGAAGTCGACCGCGGCGAGTTGTCGAATGCCGTCGCGGCGAATGCGGCCGGCGAGCCGACGCCGCTGGCCGTCTATCCGGTGGCCGGCACCGTCGGCCGCGATCTCTCCATCCCTTATTACGTCGACCTCGATCCGACCAGCGTCAAGCGCGACTGGCATTGCACCGACCTCACGTTCAACGGCCACACGGGCCACGACCCGTACGCGCGCAGCTTCAGCGAGCAGCGCATCGGCGTGCCGGTGTTCGCGGTGCGGGACGGTACGGTCATCGACGTCCGAGACGGGCAGGCGGACGAGAACACGAGCAATCAGACCAACGCGCTGGCGAACTACGTCGTCATCCGCCACGACGACGACGAGGTCTCGCAGTACGTGCATCTCCGCAAGGGGATCCCGGTGAAGGTCGGCGACACCGTCACGGCCGGCACGCAGATCGGCTGGGTGGGCAGCAGCGGCCAGAGCATGGGCCCGCACATTCACTTCGAGACGCGCCTGAACGACGTGCCGATCGAGCCGATGGCCGGTCCGTGCCGTCCGGGACGCTCGCTCTTCCCGTCGCAGCCGACGCTGTTCGACCAGCCGATCGTGGTCGGGACGACGTTCAGCGATCAGTCGTTCGGCAGTTTCGCCGCGCCGCCGCACGACGACGCGCCGCACGTCGGCACGTTCGTGCAGGGGCAGCGCAGGATCTACTTCAAGGCCGAACTGGCGAACATCGGCGCGAGCACGCGCTACGCGCTCATGCTCCAGCGCCCCGGCAGCACGCGCACGACCTTCGCGTCGTCGGGAGTGCTGACGACGATCGACGTCTCGCTGGCCTCGATCTGGTGGGCGCTCGACGTGAACCTCGACCGCCCCGGCACCTGGGCCATCGTGCTGGAACTGAATGACCGCCGGCTCTTCTCCATCCCCTTCACGGTGGTGGCCACGCAGGCGGAAGTGGTGAACCGCGTCCCCAGTCCGGTCACGCCGCAGATCGAGCCGGTGGCGCTGCACGCGTCCGAAGTCGCGGTCTGCCGTGCCACCAGCCCCAGCCTGCTCCCGCCCGATCCCGACTACGACGTGGTGCGTTATCGCTATCAGTGGAACGTGAACGGGACGGTGGTGCGCGACGTGACCACCGCCGCCACCAGCGACGCCCTGGCCCGCCAGCACGTAACCCCCGGCGCCCAGATCTCCTGCAGCATCACCGCCTCGGACGGAAAACTGAGCGCGACGACCGTGACCGCGCACGCAACGCCGGTCACGACCTCCAAGCGACGCGCGTCGCGGAGTTAGGCGTTCGGTTTCGGTTTTCGCAGCCCGCCCACCCACGAGGGGGGCGGGCTGAAGCCGCGCCCCTACGCTTGGCGCGTGCCGCGCGTCCTTATGGAGTGCGGCGGCCTGGCCGCCGCTTTCGTATTCGGGTGCGACCTGCCATTCGGGTGCGTCTCGGCAGTCTGCTCGCGAATATGAAAGCGGCGGCTAAGGGAGGGTGTCTAAAAACGGTCCTCTCGCGGGTTCTCACGCCGGAGGCGTGGCGTACGGGTAGCCGGTGGTAAGCGCCGAAGACGCGCCACCACCGGTAATGGTGCCGACAACGATTCGCACCCTGAAAGGGTGCCGTACGCGACCCCTCCGGGGTCGGAGATGATGG
>DASVSV010000197.1:0-8329 GCA_036387915.1 Thermoanaerobaculia bacterium | reverse complement strand
CAGGATCTTGCGGATGGCCGCGTCGTCGATGACCTGAGCGCGCGCGCCATGCGCGAAGACAATGAGTGTGAGAGCGCACGCAAAGCGTTTCGTCATGATTTGTACTCGGCCACCTCGGCCGACAGCCGATCGAGGTTCTGCTCGTTCGCCGGGACGACGATGTGCTCGATGCGGCTCGCGGTTTCTGCACTCTCGAACGTCTGCGCCCACGTGACGGTCGTGCCGCCTGCCGATGGAGCCAGCGTAATGGTCAGGCTGAACTTCGGCGCCGACGCGTGCTCCACGACCACCTTCGCCGGCGGCTCGATCTCCGCGAAGACGTTTTCGTTCGGATAGTTGTGGCCGTCGGGACTGTGCATCACGAACTTCCATCGCCCGCCCGGCCGGAACTCGCAGACGTCGAATGTATTCGTGAATCCAGCCGGGCCCCACCAGCGGGCCAGCCGTTGCGGATCGCCGATCGCGGCGAAGATCTGTTCCGGCAGCGCCGGAATCTCACGCGAGGTCGTAAACGTGGTCATTGGTGTCTCGTCCGGCGCTTCCGCCGGCCCCTGGTGCGAAAGGTCACTTCGCTTCGCCGAACAGGAAGCTCATTCCGGCGGGGAGTCCGGCCGTCGTTTTTGCGGTCGTGTGGCAACTCATGCAACTCGACTTCGGCTGGATGTAGGTCTCGATGACCGTATTGGCGACGAACTCCGGGATGCCGTTCGGATTGATGCCCTGGCCCCACTGCGTGGCCACGAGCTCGTAGTTCTCCCACACCGTTCCCTTGAGCAGCGAGCGGTAGTAATCGGTTGCGGCAGGACTGGACGGGACGCCGGGCTGCGCCACGCGCGTCACCTGCACCGGCTGGTTGTTCGGCGTGCCGTCCGTCTTGAGCTCGACGTAAGGAGTGCTGGCGGTCTGCGTGTTCGGGGTCTGCGTGCTCGCCGGGTTGTGGAACCACTTCGTGTCGTTATCGACGTGCTCGAACGTCGCCCAGAGCAGCCGCTGGAACTTCGGGGTACTGCTGACGATGTGCAGGCCGACCAGGCCGAGGGTGACGGGATTCGCGCCCGGACTGGCCTGGCTGCCGTCCGGTGTGTTGTAGACGGTGGCCGTGGTCATGTAGAAACGGTTGCTCGCCTTCTCGTCGGCGTTCAATACTTTCCATGCTGCCTTGATCTCGACCGAGCCTGGCGGAAGGGCGACGGTCACACCTTTCTGCCCCTCTGCATTCCAGAGGTTCTTCTGGGTGATGTAGAGGTACTCGGTGTTGTTCAACAGCTTCTGGTATCTCACCCACCGGCCGTTCTGATCGGTCAGTACGCCCTTCCCGCGAACCTGCGTGACGTCCTTGCCTGGCTCGCTGATTCCGACGAAGTCCGCGCCCAACGCCGCGAATTCAGGCTCGGCCTTGGCGACGTCATCGAGGGACAGCTTGGCTTGCTGACACCACTTCTTCGGCGAAGAACCCTTGGCCACGAACACGTCCGAGTCGTTGCTCCAGGTCTGCCACACGACGGGATCGCTGGCCGATGCGGTGAGGATCGACTTCGTCTGGTCCGGCGTGCAGGTCGCGGTGTTCGCCGGCCAGTTCAGCGCGACGAACATGTTCCACGAGAACACGTCCACGTTGAACTGCCCCGGCCCGCCTTCGGACGGACACGCCTCGGCAGGCGGCGTCCAGGCATTCTTGATCGTGGTGGCGTCGAGGCAGGTCGAGCCGGGACACGCGCCCTTGCAATTCGGGGGAACGGCCATGGCCGCCGCCACCGCTGCCGGCGGTGCCGACACCGTCGTTGGAGCCGGTTCCTCCCTCCTGCACGCGATGAGCGCGAACAACAGACACGGGATCGCGAGTTTCCGAATGAGCATGCGTCTCTCCTCCAACGCAGCATATACATGAGTGCGGCATTCCTCATCATCAATCGGGGTGACCGCCGATGAGACCCTGGCCTGCAAGGTCTGCGATCTCGTACGCCCGCCTGACGAGTACGACCCGCGACGCTGATCGTGGTGCGAAAAGCCATCGTGCGGACTGGCGCGGGCTGGTCCTGCAACTGCCGCCACGCGCGTCGTTCGCGAGCGGATGCTGTACGCTAGGCGGACGCGCTTCCCACCTGACCGAGCACCGCATCGCGGTCCCGAGGGAATCCAGCGCGCACGCCGATTCGTGCATGCCTGCCGCGACGAACGAACTGAAACGGCCCCGGGTATTGGTTGCGGACGACGAAGAATCGATCCGTCGGCTCGTTGTGCGCATGCTCGTGCGCGCGGGATTCGAGCCGGTCGAGGCGTCGGACGGCCAGGAGGCCATCGAGCGGCTCGGGGCCGAGCCATTCGACGCTCTGGTTCTCGATCTGATGATGCCGCGCGTGGATGGGTTCGGCGTGGTCGAGCATCTGATCGAAACCAGGCCGGAGATGATCGACAAGACCGTGGTGATGACGGCATACCCGAAAGTAGCCGCGAAGGAACGCCTGCATCACCTGTGCTGCATCGTCTCCAAACCGTTCGACCCCCGCGAGTTGATTCAGCTCGTGCAGGCGTGCGCAGGCCGCTGAGCGCCGGCCGGACCCAGGTGGGAGGGCCAGGCTGCCGGCGAGGGCGCTTCGCTAGCGCTCCGTGGTCAACCGCAGGACGGCGCGGGCGAGATCGATCGGCTCGACCGGCTTCTTCAGATAGTCGTTGAATCCGGCGTTGAGCGCCTGCAGCCTGTCGTGCGGACGGCCATACGCGGTGAGTGCGACGATCGGAGTATCACGCGCGGGCGGCTCGAGCGCACGGACGATGCGCACGAAGTCGTAGCCGTCCTCCTCCGGCATGGCGATGTCGCACACCACCACATCCGGCTCGTGCTTCCGCAGCATCTCCAGGCCTTCGCGAACGGAAGCGGCGGCGTGGACGATCGCCCCCGCTCTGCGCACGATGGCAGAGGCCACGTCGCGCGTGTAGGCCTGGTCGTCAATGACGAGGACGACCACGCCTGCGAGCAGCGGCAGCTCCGCCGTGGGCGCGGAGTCGAGCGATGCACGTGTTGCGCTGGGCGTTTGGCCGACGCCCGGTTCTGATTCGAGCACCGGCAACTCGACCGTGAACGTAGAGCCTCGACCCTCCCCCTCGCTCTCCGCGGTCACCCGGCCGCCGTGGAGCTCGACGATCGAGCGGACGATCGACAGGCCGAGGCCGATGCCGCCGTGCGTTCGCGTCGTCGACGAGTCGGCTTGACGGAACGGCTCGAAGATGAACGGGAGAAAGTCGGGAGCGATCCCCTGCCCTGTGTCCTGCACGGTGAGGAGGACGTCCGAACCGGCGTGCGTGATGCGCACCGTGACCGTCCCCCCCTTCGGCGTGAACTTGATCGCGTTCGAGACCAGGTTCCAGATCACCTGCTGCAGCCGTCCCTCGTCTCCGGCGATCGGCGGAAGCGCCGGCGGGAAGCTGGTCAGGACCTCGACCTTGCGGGCCGTGGCCGTCGGATGCAATGCGGTGATGGTGGCGCGCGCGATGGCCGCGAGATCGGCAGGGCGACGCTCGAACGTGAATTTTCCCGACGTGATTCGGGAGACGTCGAGGACATCCTCGATGAGCTGGGCCTGAGCGGATGCCGCCTGCTCGATGGCCTCGACCGCAACCGCGGCCTCGGGTGCGCTGAGGCCGATGCGAAGAAGGCGCGCCCACCCGAGGACCGCCGTCATCGGCGTCCGCAACTCGTGTGAGAGCGTCGCCAGGAACTGATCCTTCGCATGGTTTGCCTGCCGAAGCTCGATGGCCTGCTGTTCGACCTGCTGCCGCGCGCGCACTTGTGCCGTGACGTCGGTGCCGTGACCGAAGACGCCGTCGATCTCCCCCTCCGCGTTCCGGGTCGCCTGGTAGACGAAATCGACGTACTTTTCCTCGAGCGTGTCGCTGCGGCGGAGCATGATCCGTACTTCCGTTCCGGTGAACGGCGTCCCGGTCGCGTAGACACTGTCGAGCAGCTCGAAGAAACCCTGCCCCTCGACCTCGGGCAGCGCCTCACGGACGGGAAGCCCGATGAGCGGGCGGTCCTCGCCGACGAGGCGCATGTACGACGGATTGGCTTCCTCGAAGATATGGCTCGGCCCGCGCAGGCGGGCCATGAACGACGGAGCGAGCTGGAAGATCTCGCGCAGGTTGGCGCGCTCGCGCTCGAGCGACTCGCGTAATTCGCGAATCACCGTCACGTCGGCGTTGATGCCCACCCACCGAACGACCTTCCCCTCGGCGTCGCGCAGCGGACGCACGCGCGTCAGGAACCAGCGGAACACGCCGTCGTGACGCCGGAGCGGGAACTCCATCTCGAAGTCCTCGCCAGTGGCGATCGAGACGTTCCACCGTTCGGCGACGATGGGGAGCATCGAAGGGTCATGCACCGACTGCCATCCCCAGCCGGCCATGTCCTCGTACGTCGTGCCGGTGTACTCGTACCAGCCGCGATTGTAGAAGTCGATGTAGCCGTCCGCCCGAGCCGTCCACCCGAGCTGCGGCATCAGCTCGAAGAGCTGGCGGAACAACTCGAGATCGTCACCCGGCTCGCCGGACACGAACGGCACCACGCCATCCTTCAACTCGTCACTCCGCAAGCGCCGGAAGACGGACGGGACGAAACGTTCTGCGGCGATGTTGCGAGCGACACGGACCTCATGTCCGATCATTATGTGCCGTGCGCGTGCCAGGCAGCTTCGTGCATGTCGCCGAGCGGCCATCAACCGACGCGCGCCGCGGTGCGCGGGCCGCGAAGAGTCAGATGTCGCTTCCCCGGATCGCATCGCGCGCAACCGGCGCCTGCCACCATCCATTTTTGGCGCGTAATCCGCTAGCGTTGCCCTCCACAGTCTGCGCGGTCTCCGCGACTCCACAGCATGACGAAACGATCGGGCGAGGGATCGCCTCACGCGCATTCATCGAGCGGCCGGGCCGGGCGCGACCGCAATGCCACGGCCGGAACGGCGGCCCGGCCGCTGCGCGTGCTCGTGGTCGACGACGACCGCGTCGACCGGCTCGCGCTGAGGCGGGCGCTGCAGCAGACCGACTTCGACGTGACGGTCGGCGAGGCGGACGGCGTGCTCGCGGCGATCGACCTGCTCGGCGCGGAGAAGTTCGACTGCGTCCTGCTCGACTACAACCTCCCGGACGGCGACGGGCTCACATTCCTGCGCGGTCTGCGCGGCGCCGGCATCTCCGCGACCGTCATCATGATCACCGCACAGCCCGATGACGCCGTCGCGGCCGAGCTGATGTCGGCGGGCGCCGCGGACTACATCCCAAAGGCGCTCTTCACCCCTGGCCTGCTTTCCAGCTCGCTGCAACGCCTCTTCGGCACCTCCTGACGCCAGAAGGAACATCGAATGTCCACCATCGAAACCGACGCGACCGCCACGCCTCTCGACTCCGACCATTACCGCCGCCAGTTACAGACGGTGGCGGAGAACGCTACGCTGGCGCTCTTCATCATGGACGACCAGCAGCGCTGCTCGTACATGAACACGGCCGCCGAGCAGCTCACCGGCTTCACGCTCGACGAGCTGCAGGGGCGGCCACTCCACTACTAGGTCCATCACAAGCGGCCGGACGGATCGCACTACCCGCTCGAGGAGTGTCCGATCGACCGCGCGTTTCCCGCAGAACATGCGCGAACAGGGCGAAGAGATGTTCGTTCACAAGGACGGCCACCTCTACCCGGTCTCGTTCACCGCCAGCCCGATCCGCCAGGACGACCGCATCGTCGGGACCATCATCGAGGCGCGCGACATCACCGAGGACAAACGCCAGGAGTCCGAGCGGCAGCAGCTCATCGACGACCTTCGCCGCGAGCGAGGCCGCCTGACCGAGGTGTTCCACCGCGCGCCGGCGTTCATCGCCACCCTGCGCGGCCCGGAGCACGTCTTCGAGATGGCCAACGATGCCTACCTCCGGCTCGTCGGCGGCCGGAAAGTGGCCGGTCTGCCGGTCCGTGAAGCGCTGCCCGAAGTGGTCGAACAGGGATTTCTCGCGCTCCTCGACCGCGTGCGCAACACCGGCGAGCCGTTCATCGGCACCGAGGTGCCGGTCATGCTGCGGAATGCCGCCGGCGACCGCGACGAAGAGCACTTCGTGAACTTCATCTACCAGCCCATGGCCGGCCGCGACGGCCAGGTCAGCGGGATCTTCGTGCACGGCGTCGACGTCACCGAGCAGGTCGCGGCGCGGCGGGAGGTGGAGCGGCTCAAGGCCCGGCTCGATCTCGCGCTCGACGCGGCGCGCATCGGCACGTGGGACTTCGACCTCCTCTCGAACGAGCTGGTCTGGGACGCGCGGACGTACGAGATCTTCGGCCTCTCGCCCGTTACACCCATCAACTACGACCTCTTCGCCTCGCGCCTCCATCCGGACGACCGCGAGCCCGCCAATCGCGCCGTGCAGGAGGCATTCGCCGGAAAGAATGACGGCTACTTCGAGACCGAGTATCGCGCCGTCCTCGACGACGGCTCCTGCCGCTGGATTCGCGCCGCGGGCCAGACGTTCTTCGAGGGCAGCGGAGAGACGCGCAAAGCGACGCGGTTCACCGGCACCGCCATCGACGTCACCGCGCGCGTGGCCGCGGAAGAGGATCGCGAGCGGCTGCTGCGGGAGACGGAGAACCAGAAGGCGCGCCTGCAGCAGGTCTTCACCGAGGCGCCGGCCGTCATCGCCATGTACAGCGGCAAAGAGCACGTGGTGACGATGATCAATCCGATGTGGGAGAAGGTCCTCGGCCGCACCGATGCCGTCGGCAAGACGGTGGCGGAGCTCTTCCCCGAGATCGCCGGGACGGGATTGCTGGAGCTGCTCGACGAGGTGTTCGCCACCGGCCGCTCCTACGTCGGCAACGAGACGGAGATCGCCATCGACCGCCACAACAACGGCACGCCCGAGACGACGTGGTGGAACTTCGTTTTCCAGCCGATCCTCGGCGACGACGATCAGACCAGCGACATCTTCGTCCACGCCGTCGAGGTGACCGAGCAGGTGCGAGCCCGTCACGCGGTCGAAGAGAAAGCCGACGAGCTGGCGCGCGTGGCACGCGCGCTGGAAGCGAGCAACCGCGAGCTCGACCAGTTCGCGTACGTGGCCAGTCACGATCTGAAGGCGCCGCTGCGCGGCATTGCCAATCTCTCGCAGTGGATCGAGGAAGACCTCGGAGCGCAGAATCTCTCCGCCGACACGCGCGAACATCTCTCGCTGCTCCGTGGCCGCGTCCACCGCATGGAGGCGCTCATCGACGGCATCCTGCAGTACTCGCGCGCCGGACGCGTGCGGGAGAAGCCGGAGCGGGTCGAGACCGGCAAACTCGTCGACGAAGTGGTCGACCTGCTCGCGCCGCCGCCGTCGGTGCGTATCGAGATCGCTCCCGACCTGCCGGTGCTGATCACCGAGAAGCTGCCGCTGCAGCAGGTGCTCCAGAATCTGATCGGAAACGCCATCAAGTACACGCGCCGTCCGGACGCGCACATCCGTGTCTCGGCCGCCGACGCCGGCGACATGATCGAATTCGCGGTCGCCGACAACGGCCCCGGCATTCCGGCCGAGTATCACGAGCGGATCTTCGGCCTCTTCCAGACCCTCGAAGCGCGCGACAAAGTCGAGGCCACCGGGATCGGCCTGTCGATCGTGCAGAAGACGGTCGACAGCCGCGGGGGACGCATCCGCATCGAGTCCGAGGGCGGCAGCGGTACGACGTTTCGCTTCACGTGGCCGAAAGCCGCGCAGGAGGAGGCACACGCATGACCCAGAAGATCCTCAACATCCTGCTCGTCGAGGACGACGAGGTGGACGTGATGAACGTGAAGCGCGCGTTCACGAAGGGCAACATCACCAACCCGCTGTTCGTGGCCGGCAATGGACTGGAGGCGCTGGAACAGCTTCGCGGCGATGCCATTCCGCGGTCGCGCCGGCTCGTGCTGCTCGACCTCAACATGCCGAAGATGAACGGGATCGAGTTCCTGCGCGCCCTCCGCGCCGACCCCGAGCTCACGCTGACCCCGGTGGTCGTCCTCACCACCTCGGACGCGGAGCGCGACAAGGTCGAGGCCTACAACCTCCACGTGGCCGGTTACCTTCTGAAGCCCGTCACCTTCGCCAGCTTCTGCGAAACGATGGCCTCGCTCAACAAGTACTGGACCCTGGTCGAGCTGCCTTGAACGCGAATGTCCGCCACACGATCCCGGTGCCATCGCAGACTGCGATGACAACGAGACATTCGGCAGCCTGAGCCCGGCCGGAGCCCCACTCACGTGCAAACGGTACTGATCCTCGACGACGACCGCAGTCTCAGCGAAGCGCTCAGTGCGGCGATGGAACGTCGGGG
>DASVSV010000196.1:0-6718 GCA_036387915.1 Thermoanaerobaculia bacterium | reverse complement strand
GAACCGCCGTGTGCGGACCCGCATGCACGGTGGTGTGGGAGGGGGTGCGCCGCGAGGCGCCCTCCTATCCCGATCCCCCGGCTTCAGGGCGTGTTGCTCAGCTCCTGCTTCGGCAGACGGACGATTTTGGAGTGTCGAAATTGAGCTCTATTGCGCAGCGGCGACGTGTTCGTGGGACACACGCGAATTCTGTGCACCTGCGAAGCGCAGAAATCGCTCCGCGGGGTTTGAGCAACAAGCCCTTCAGCCGGGGGTTGGTACGTGCCCCCTATCGAGCCCGCGTTAGCGGGCGGCAGACGGGCGGGCGGGAAACGGAACTCTGTCGCCCTCCGCGTCTCTTCATCGCTGCCGTCGCGGGCGAGGTCATTCTGCGGCGACGGCGACACGCGGCGGGGCCATGAATGCCTGCAGCATCAGCGCGGCGAGGACGCCGGTGACGCAGCCGATGACGTTCCACCAGAGCCAGGCCACGCTCAACGTGGCGGCGCAGGTGAAGACGGTGAGCTGGGAGATGATCGCGGCCCAGAACATCGCTTTGCCGCCGACGTGCTTGACGTAGAAGGCGACCAGGAAGACGGCCAGCATGGTGCCGTAGAAGAGGGAGCCGACTTTGTTGACCATCACGATCAGCGATCCGAGCTGGTTGGCGTAGAGGGCGAAGCCGATGCAGAAGACTCCCCAGAAGATGGTCATCCCTTTGGATATGCGGACGTAGGTGTGGTCGTCGAGGTCCTTCTGGATGAGGCGCTTCCACGCGTCGACGACGCTGGTCGAGGCGAGCGAGTTGAGGCCGGAGGCGGTGGCGGACATGGCGGCGCAGAAGATGGCTGCCATCAGGACGCCGACGAGGCCCGTGGGGAGGTTCTGCATGACGAAGGTGAGGAAGACGTAGTCCGTGTCGGCGGCGTCGGCGCGCGGGTCGTTCTTGCGAATCAGCGCGGAGGCGGCTTTGCGCGTGGCATCGTTGCGATCCTGCAGGACGCGCAGCTCCGCTTTGGTCTGGGCGATGGCGGCGGCGTTGCCGGTCTTCATCACCGCGACGAGCTCCGTGGCCTTGTCGCGTTTCGCGGCGAAGGTGGCCTGATGCTCGTTCTCCAGCGCGCGGTATTCGGCGCCGTGCGCGCTGGCCTTGACCTTCTCGCTCTGCATTGGGTTGAAGAAGAGCGGCGGGGCGACGAACTGGTAGAAGACGAAGACCATCGCGCCGACGAAGAGGATGAAGAACTGCATCGGCACTTTGACCATGCCGTTGAAGAGCAGGCCGAGGCGGGACTGGGTGATGGTCTCGCCGGTGAGGTAGCGCTGCACCTGCGACTGGTCGGTGCCGAAATACGCGAGCGCGACGAACAGGCCGCCGAAGAGTCCCGACCAGAAGTTGTACTGCGTCGAAAAGTCGAAGTTGAAGTCGATGACGTTCATCCGCCCCATGTGGCCCGCGACGGCGATGGCATCGCCGAAGCCGACGGTCTCGGGGAGCGAGCGGAGGGCGATGATCATGGCCACGGCCATGCCGCCGAGGGCGATCAGGAGCTGGTGGGTCTGCGTCCAGGAGACGGCCTTGGTGCCGCCGGTGGCGGTGTAGATGATGACCAGTACGCCGATGGCCAGCGTCGTCAGATGAATGTTCCAGCCGAGGACCAGCGAGACGATGAGCGCGGGGGCGTAGAGGGTCATGGCCGTGCCGAGGCCGCGCTGGAGGAGGAAGATGCCGGCGATGAGGATGCGCGTGCCGAGGCCGAAGCGGGTCTCGAGATATTCGTAGGCGGTGAAGACTTTCAGGCGGTGATAGATGGGGACGGCGGTGATGGAGAGGATGACCATCGCGATCGGCAGTCCGAGGTAGAACTGCACGAAGCGCATGCCGTCGCTGTAGGCCTGGCCGGGCGTGGAGAGAAAGGTGATGGCGCTGGCCTGCGTGGCCATGACCGAGAGCGCGACGGTGTACCACTGCAGTTGGCGGTCGGCGAGCAGGTACTGCGCGAGCCGCTTCTGGCGGCGTCCTTTCCAGACGCCGTAGATCACGATGGCCGCAAGCGTCCCGATCAGGACCAGCCAGTCCGCCGGCTTCATCAAAAGAAGGACCTCGTCAGGGCGTAGAAGAGGATGATCTCCAAGGTGAGGAAGAGCAGCACCGCGGTGTAGAGGCGGCGCCAGGTTTTCAGGATCGGAGGCGGTTCGTTGGTCATTGGATGCTCATTGGGCGATTAGAGGATCAGAGGAAAGAGGAAGGAGGAAAGAGGAAAGGTAAGGCGGCGCGTGGCCAGTCCCCTCTCCGCGCGCACGGGGAGAGGTTAGGGTGAGGGGCTCCCTCGTCCCCAGTCGCACGACCCCTCACCCGCCCTTCGGGCACCCTCTCCCCGCTCTCCGCGGGGAGAGGGGCAACAAACACGGTTCTCGCGAGACGCTGAGGGGCAACAAACACCGCCCTCGCGAGACGCTCATGGGCAACAAACACGGCTCTCGCGAGACTCAGAGGAGCAACAAACACGGCCCTCGCGAGACGCTGAGGGGCAACAAACATGGCTCTGGCGAGACGCTCTCTTTGTTGCCCTTCTCCCCTCGTGAGGGGAGAAGGTGCCGAAGGCGGATGAGGGGTTGTCGCTCGCGCTACGTGATGGCCAGGGTGAGCGGCTTCGTGGTCCCGAGCGCCGCCCCTCACCCCAGCCCTCTCCCCACTGCGGTGGGGAGAGGGGACTGAGGCCGCGGACGCGCGGAGCGTCGTCTTTCCTCTGTCCTCTTTTCTCATTCCTCTCACCTCGCGGAGCGTCCTCTGATTCTCACTGCGACACCAGATTGACGAAGGCGCGGATGGCGCCGGGGACGCCGGCGGGGAGCTGTCTCCACCAGGAGTAGCCGGTGTAGACAAACGTGCCCTTGCCGTGCTGGGCGACGAGCTGGCCGCCGGTTTTCTCCGGCTCGCCGGGGTCGTTGGAGGCGAGGACAGGGGTGTAGCGCTGGTCCCATTCGCCGGGGAAGTAGAGGCCGCGCTCCTGCACCCATCCTTCGAAATCCTTCGACGTGATTTTGTTCGGCGTGTTGAGGACGGGGTGGTCGGCGGCGAGGAGTTTCACCGGCGCTTCTTCGACCGTGACGCGGTCGCGCGAGATCTTGAAGGGATACGGGCCGGGCACCGGCACGGCCAGGTCGTCGAGCTGGTTGGCGGTGTTGTACTGCACGACCATGGTGCCGCCGTTCTCGACGTACTTCATCAGCTTGTCGTGCGCGAGGCGGAGGCGGTCGCGCGTGTTGTAGGCGCGGATGCCGGTGACGACGGCGTCGTATTTCGCAAAGTCGCCGCGATCGAGATCGGCGTCGGTGAGCAGGGTCACGTCGTAGCCGACCTGGCGGAGGATCTCCGGTACGTCGTCGCCCGAGCCCATGATGTAGCCGACGCGGTCGCCGCGGCGTTTGACGTCGGCGCGGACGAGCTTCGCCGTGGCGTCGCCGAGGATGCGCTGCGCGGGGATGTGGGCATAGTCGAGCTCCACCACGCCTTCGTAGAGGACGTCCTCACCGACAGTCAGCTCGGCGCGGAAGGCGGCCGTCGACTCGCCGGCGGGCGGTGTCACGGTGAACGTGGCCTGCGACTCTTCACCCTTCGCGGCGAACTTCACCGGCACGCTGGCCGGCTCCGCCTTCCAGCCGTTGGGCATCGTCAGGCGCAGCGTCCCTTCGGCGGCGCCGTAGCTGCGCATCCAGACCGAAACCTGGCGCGGCTTGTTCTCCGGAAAGAGATAGACGTTCGAGCCCGTCTTGAGCGAGACCAGCGGCAGCACGTCGACGTCGCGGATCACTTCACCCTTGACCGGATCGGTCCGGCGATAGACGGCGTTGGTGGTGAAGAAGAACGTGTTGGTCCGCGGGTCGTCGAGGGTGACGATGATCGGGATCTCGGCCGGGCTGTCGGGCAGGCCGATGAGACGCTGGTCGTCGACCTTGTAGAGCCCCTTCGAGGGGTTGTCGGCGAGCCAGTACGGCTGCGAGTACGCGCGGCCGATCGGAAACTTGAGGGTGAGGTCGGTCTTGACCGGCTTGTTGTTCTCGAGCGGCGTGCCGGGCGCGGCGTTCTTCGTCGCGAAGAGCGAGCCGATCATCGAGAGGCGGAACGGATAGTCGGAACGGTTGACGACCGTGACGCTGACCGGCAGCTCGGCGCCGCGCGTCACGGTGGAGTCGGAGGCGGCGACGTCGATGGCGATGCCGGCGCAGTCGCGGATGGCGTTGCTGATGTCGGTGATCTTCTGATGGATCCACGGGCGCTGCTGCCACTCGGGACGGGCCGCGAGCTGCACCGCGACTTTGTACGCGTCGACGAGCGCCGGCACTGATTTCTGCGGCGCGTCCTGGTCGAAGTTGTCCGCGGCTTTCTTCAGCAGCGCGCTCAGTTGCTCGCCGCCCGGATAGCGGGCCCAGGTCGTGTCGACGCCTTCGAAGAGATCGGTGGTCGCGGGCGCGCCACCGCGGAGGTCGTAGTAGTTGAGGACCGTGCCGCGGCGCTCGGCGGAGCCGAAGCCCTGGCTCTTGTGCTGGCTGCGGCTCTCGGCGGCGATTTCAGTGTAGGCGCGGCCGAGGAGCGGGTTGTAGGTGCCGAGGTCGACGCGGAGGGATTTCGCGACGGCGGGATCGTTCGGGTCGATGGGGCGGCCGAAGGAGAAGCGGTTCCAGAAGATCCGTTTGGCCTGCCACGGCGCGACGAACCTGAGCTGCTCGGGGAACTTCGTCGGATCGGCCGCGGCCACGAATGCTTCTTCGGCGAGCATGGCCGAGGCGGTGTGATGTCCGTGACCCCCTTCGCCGGTGGGGGGGAAGCGGGTGACGATGACGTCAGGCTGGAAACGGCGGATGGCCCAGACCACGTCGGCGAGGACGGCGTCGTGGCCCCAGATGCCGAGGGTCTCGGTGGGATTCTTCGAGAAGCCGAAGTCGACGGCGCGCGTGAACAGTTGTTCGGCGCCGTCGATACGCCGCGCCTGCAGGAGCTCGTGCGTGCGGATCACGCCGAGGAGGGGGCCGGTCTCGTCGCCGATGAGGTTCTGGCCGCCGTCGCCGCGGGTGACGGAGAGGTAGGCGGTGCGGAGCAGCCGCTCGTTGGCCAGCCAGGCCAGCATGGCCGTGTTCTCGTCGTCGGGATGCGCGGCGACGTAGAGCGCGCCGCCGACGACGTTGAGGCGGCGCAGGGCGAGCTGCAACTGGGCCGCGTCTTTGGCGATCGCGGCCGTCGTCGCGAAGAGCGTGAGCAGGAGGAGGAGCGTGCGGCGCATAGGGCGCGAGGATAGTCGCAGAGTCTCAGAGTCTCAAAGTCTCATAGGGTGTCGTTGGTGTTACTTCTCGGAGACGGAGGGGGGAGTCTCACAGTCTCATAGGCTCATAGGAGAGGCGCGTCGTGTGTGGGTCTGTAACTATGAGACTGTGAGCCTATGAGACTGTGAGACTGGGTTCACGGAATTCGTCCCCACTCCGGTTCAGTTTGACGCGCCATGAAGAACATCCGCCTCCTGCTGTTCGTTGCTCTCGCCGTCGCCACGCCGCTGTTCGCGGCCGAATCGTGGACGGTCGACAAGGGCCACTCCACCGCCACTTTCAAGATCCGCCACTTCACCGCGAACGTCGTCGGGCAGTTCCGCGACTTTGACGGTGCGATCAACATCGACCGCGCCAATCCGAAGAACTCGTCGGTCGAGTTCACGATCCAGGCGAAGAGCATCGACACCGGCAGCGAGCGCCGCGACAACCATCTCCGCGGCGCGGACTTTTTCGACGCCGAGAAGTTCCCGACCATCACCTTCAAGAGCACCTCGGTCGTGCCGAAGGCGAAGGACACGTATGACGTGACCGGCGACCTGACCATGCACGGCGTGACCAAGCGCGTGACCCTGCCGGTCACGTTCCTCGGCTTCCTCAAGCACCCGCGCGGCGAGAAGGCCGGCTTCGAGATCGAGACGACGCTGAACCGCAAGGACTACGGCGTGACCTGGAACCGCGCCCTCGACGAGGGGGGCTTCATGCTCAGCGACGACGTGAAGGTGTCGATCAACCTCGAGGTGGATCGCAAGGTCGAGGCGCCGGCCGCGGCCGCACCGGCCACGAAGTAAGCGAAGCTGACGTAGGGCGTGGCTTCAGCCCGCCCCTCCCGGGGGTGGGCGGGCTGCGCCTGCGTCGTCCGCTGTACCATCCCCATCGTGATCTACGACATCGCGGTCGTTGGTGCCGGCGCGGCCGGGCTGACGGCCGCGATTTTTGCGAGGCGCGAGGCGCCGGATGCGCGAATCGTCGCGCTCGACGGGGCGCCGCGCATCGGCGCGAAGATCCTCATCTCCGGCGGCGGGCGCTGCAACATCACGCACGACGTCGTCACGCCGGACGACTTCAACGGCAACCGCAACGCCATCGCGCGCGTCCTGCGCACGTTCACGGTCGAGCAGACCATGGCCTGGTTCGCGGAGATGGGCGTCACGTTGAAGCGCGAGGAAACGGGGAAGCTTTTTCCAACGACCGACAAGGCGCGCAGCGTCGTCGACGCGCTGCTACGCGCGTGCGAAGGCGTGGAGATCCGCACCGGCGCACGCGTCACATCCTGTCATCCCGAGCGTGAGTCGAGGGACCTGGGTGGTTGGGGGGCGGGAGGAATGGGCGGTGCGACGGGGGTGGGCGGCGGGGTGCGCATGATCGACCGCTCGTCCAGCGGCGTGAGCACCTGGGCGTCCACCATGGCCAGATC
>DASVSV010000195.1:0-2315 GCA_036387915.1 Thermoanaerobaculia bacterium | reverse complement strand
CCTTTACGCCTGCTGGAAGAGTCGCACCGCCTACGACGAAACTCGCTACCTCAAGCAGCTCGCCCTGCGAGGCTCATCTCTCGCCACGGCTGCCGCCTGACTTGACACGGAGGCTCAGATGTCCGGAGGCCTCCCGTCGTCTCCCTTGCGCGGGCGCAGTGAGAGGCTGGATCAGCGCCGCAGGAACGGATCCGGGACCGGCTCCTCCACCGGCTGCGGACCGGAGGACGGCGGCGGCGGAGCCTCATCCAACGGCAGCTCCAGCGGCAGCTCCAGCGGCAGGCTCACGGGCGGGCGGCGGTAGTGGTGGCGGAACTGCGGCGGAACGTCGTGATCGACTTCGACGCGGCTCACGTGGCGGCTCCCAGGCGGTCGAGAACGGCGTTGGCAATCGTGCGCATTCGGTGATCTCCTGCTCGATTAACGCTTGCGTCGGACGCAAACATTGTCCCTGCTGATTCCGATATACGCAACACGCTTGCCGCGGTCTGTACGGTTCCGAACCTTGTCAGCAAGAGAGGAAGCACGGAAGGCGCGGAAACTTTCCCTCTCTTCCTTTGTTCTCCTGAGGTCATGCCGCAGTCTCGCGCCGAGCGTCTGAAGGCGCGCCTCAAGGAAATCCCCGAGCGTCCCGGCGTTTATCTGCACAAGAACGCCGAGGGGCAGGTCATTTACGTCGGGAAGGCGCGCCATCTCCGGAACCGGGTCACCTCGTACCTGGTCGGCCGCGGTGCGCGCGACACCAAGACGATGTCGCTGATCAACGAGATCGACGCCGTCGATTACGTTGCCACGAACAACGAGCTCGAGGCCATCCTCCTCGAGAACAACCTCATCAAGGCGCACCAGCCGCGCTACAACATCCTTCTTCGCGACGACAAGAGTTACCCGTATTTGAAAGTCACGATGTCCGAGGACTTTCCGCGGGTGGTCTTCACGAGGCGTGTCGACCGGAAGAAGGGGGACCTCTTCTTCGGACCCTTCTTCGCCGGCACCGCGCGGCGCATCCTCAAGCTCGTCGCGGATCAGTTCAAGCTGCGCAGTTGCGACCTCGACATCACCGACGGCAAGAACGCGCTGGCCCGCCCCTGTCTCTATTTCGACATGCACCAGTGCCTCGGCCCCTGCGTGGTCGGCCTGACCACACAGAACGAGTACCGCGAAATGGTCGACGACGTCGTCCTCTTCCTCGGCGGCAAATCGAAGGAGCTGCAGGAGCGGCTGCGCGGGCGCATGTACCGCGCGGCCGAACAGGAGAACTTCGAAGTCGCGACCTACTATCGCGACCTCATCCGCACCGTCGAGCGCATCCAGGCCGAGCAGCAGGTCGCGTCGGCGGAAGACGAGGACATGGACGTCTGGGGCCTCTACGAAGAAGGCAACGACGTCGCGGTGCAGCTCTTCGTCATCCGCAGCGGCGCGGTCGTCGACCGGCGCGAGCTGTTCTGGGAGAAGGTGCCGCAGTACGAGCCGGGGCACTTCCTCTCCGAGATCCTGCAGCGTTACTACCAGGACAACCTCTTCATCCCGCGCGACGTGCTGATTCCGTTCGACGTCGAGGACGAAGACCTGGTCAACGAGTGGCTGACCCAGCAGGCCAATCACAAGGTGCAGGTGCGCGTGCCGCAGCGTGGCCGCGGCGTGGACCGCATCGAGCTGGCCAACCGGAACGCGCGTCTCTCGCACGAGTCCCGGTTCCGCAAGTCGACACAGGACCGCCTCGCCATTGCTGCCCAAAGGCTTGGGCAGCTCCTCGGCGAGGCCGGCGGCTGGCAGCAGCGCGAGATCCAGAAGATCGAGTCGTTCGACATCTCCAATATTCAGGGCAGCGACTCGGTGGCGGGGATGATCGTCTTCGACCGCGGCAAGTTCGACAAGAACCAGTACCGCATCTTCAACATCAAGACAGTGGTCGGCTCGGACGACTTCCGTTCGATGGCCGAGGCGGTGGACCGGCGGTACCGGCGCGTGCTCGAGGACAAGAAGGCGCTGCCCGACCTGATCCTCATCGACGGCGGCCGCGGCCAGCTCAACGCGGCCCTCGCGGCGTTGCACAAACTCGGCATCGAAGAGATCCCCATCGCCGGCCTGGCCAAGCGCGAGGAAGAGATCTACGTGCCCGATCGCGACGAGCCATTGCGCCTCGATCGCCACGATCCGGCTTTGCAGCTGCTGCAAATGGTGCGCGACGAAACGCACCGCTTCGCCGTCTCCTCGCACCGCCGCCGCCGCTCGAAACGCACGCTCCACAGCGAGCTCGACGACCTCCCGCGCATCGGCGCGAAACGCAAGCGCCTCCTCCTCGAACGCTTCGG
>DASVSV010000194.1:0-8269 GCA_036387915.1 Thermoanaerobaculia bacterium | reverse complement strand
AACGCACGCCTGTCGACGGAACACGTGTTTGCGCGAAGACTGGGCACAACAAGCGCCGCCGGTCGCACCGGCCCGCTGGAGGCCCCTCGTCGTTCCCTCCCCGGGGTGCGTAGAATGCGCGCCGTGCATCTGGTCCTGGTCATTCCCTGCTACAACGAAGAGCGGCGTCTGCCCGTGGACGAGCTGCGCGCGTTCGCGTTGCCGGGGATGCGCGTCGAGCTCCTCTTCGTCAACGACGGCAGCCGTGACGGCACGCTGCGCCTCCTGCAGTCGTTCGCGAATGAAGACCCGCAACGCTTCTCCGTGCTCGACCTCGAGCGCAACTCCGGGAAGGCCGAGGCGGTGCGGCGCGGCTTTGTCGCGGCGATGGAGCGGAAGCCGGACCTGATCGGGTTCTGGGACGCCGATCTCGCGACGCCACTCAGTGAGCTGTCCGGCTTCATCGACGTCTTCGCGGCGCGTCCTGAAATCGAAATGGTCTTTGCCGCCCGCGTCCGTCTCCTCGGCCGTTCCATCAGCCGCAACCCGCGGCGCCATTACGTCGGCCGCGTCGGCGCGACGTTGATCTCGTCGTCGCTGGGACTGGCCGTGTACGACACCCAGTGCGGCGCGAAAGTCTTCCGCGCCAACGACTCGTTGCGCGCGATCTTCGCGGAGAAGTTTCTGTCGCGCTGGATCTTCGACGTCGAGATCATCGCCCGCCTCGTGCGGCAGCGCGGCCGTGACGCGGCCGCGCGCGCGATCTACGAACTGCCGATCCGCTCGTGGCACGACGTAAAGGGCTCGAAGGTGCGCTCGACCGACTTCATCCGCGCCCTCCAGGATCTCTGGAAGATCCATCGCGCCTATCGACAGTAGAATGGCCGCGATGCGCGACACGCTGACCCAGGTCACCGACTCCTCCCTCTCCACGCTCGCCCAGGGCCTGGTCGGCTCGGAGGTTTTGAAGATTGCGAGCGAGGTCCGGGCGCTGACGGCGGCGGGGCGGTCGGTGGCCAACCTCACGGTCGGCGACTTCTCGCCGAGCGAGTTCCGCATCCCGCGGCTGCTCGAGTCGCTGATCGCGGACAACCTCCGCGACGGGCAGACCAACTATCCGCCGTCGGACGGCACGATGGAGCTGCGGAAGAGCGTCATCGAGCTGTTCCGCGACGAGCTCGGACTCGAGTATCCGCTCGAGTCGACGCTCATCGCCGGCGGCTCGCGGCCGATCATCTACGCCGCGTTCGCGGCGGTCGTCGATCGCGGCGACAAGGTCATCTACCCGACCCCGTCGTGGAACAACAACCACTACACCTACCTCACCGGCGGCGTGCCGGTGGAGCTCGTAGTCGGCGAAGAAACGAACTTCATGCCCACCGCGGAGATGATCCGCCCGCACGTGCGCGACGCGCGACTGATCGCCGTCTGCACGCCGCTCAACCCCACCGGCACGGTGATGGCGAAGAGCGACGTCGAAGCAATCGGGCGGCTGGTCGTCGACGAAAACGAGCGCCGCGCCGGCACCGGCGAGCGTCCCCTGTTCCTGCTCTGGGATCAGGTCTACTGGATGCTCACCTTCGGCGACAACAAGCACTGGGCGCCGCCGCAGGTCGTGCCGGAAGCGGCGGCGTACACGATCTTCGTCGACGGCATCTCCAAGGCCTTCGCCGCGACCGGACTGCGCGTCGGCTGGACCGTCGCCCCGCCCGCCGTGACCTCGCGCATGCGCGACGTCATCGGCCACATGGGGGCGTGGGCGCCGAAAGCCGAGCAGCTCGCGGTGGCCTCGTTCCTCCGGCAGAAGGACGAGATCGCGGCGTTTCACGAGGAGATGATCCGCGAGCTGCGCCTCCGCCTCGACGCGCTGTACGACGGCTTCGAGGCCATGCGCCGCGATGGCCTGCCGGTGCACGCCATCGCGCCGCAGGGCGCCATCTATCTCTCCGTACAGTTCGACTTGATCGAACGCTTCGGCACGAACGAGGCCATTCGCAAGTTCCTCCTCGAGCAAGCCGGCTTCGCCGTCGTGCCGTTCCAGGCCTTCGGTCTGAAGCGCGAAGACGGCTGGTTCCGACTGAGCGCCGGCGCGGTGTCGCTGTCCGACATCGACCAGGGTCTGCAGCGGGTACGGAAGGCGCTGTCATGAGCACGATCGAGTTCGAAGACCTGGCCGAGCGCGCCGACCGCGCCATGCGCACGTTCGCCGCGCGCAGCACCGCGCACTCGGTGTACACGCTCGTGCGCGACGCGCCGGACGTGCTGCAGGCGCTGGAGCACTGGCGCGGCTGGTCGCGCCGCAGCGAGCGCGAGTTCGTCTGCGCCTTCGGCGGCAGAACGGCCACGCTGGCCGTGCCGCGCCCCTTCGACCCCGAGACGATGGCCAGGCTGATCACGCGCACGGAAGTGAACGTCTTCCTCGCCGGCGGCGCGGACGACCTCCTCGTGCGCGAGCTGCAGGCCCTCGCGCAACGCGAGCTCGAGCGCCTCTTCGACGACGGGTAGCGGAGTACGCCGTGGCCGCACGGGGGGGCGGGCTGAAGCCGCGCCCTACGTTTCCGCGTGCATCGCGAGATGCGCGCTTGGCGTCACAGGCGCGCGGCGCGAAACGCTGACGGCCCGTCGCCGGGCAGGCCCCGGCAGGCGGAACATGTGGAAACGTAGGGCGCGGCTTCAGCCCGCCCCCCTCGTGGGTGGGCGGGCGCAGCGCGGCGCCCCCGTCACACGAAGATCCGCATCTCCTTCAGCTCCCGCAGACGGTCGCGGATCTCGGCGGCCTTCTCGAAGTCGAGGTTCTTCGCGGCGTCCTTCATCTCCTTCGACAGGCGGGCGATGGCCTTGTCCAGGTCCTCCCCTTCGCCGAGGCCAAGGTTGGCGCGCTGGCCGGGCATCGGGACGTCGAGGTAATCGAGATTGGCCATCTTCACCAGATCCGAGTCGATCGACTTGATGATCGACGCCGGCTCGATGCCGTGCTCCTCGTTGTACTTTTGCTGGATCGTGCGGCGGCGCGTGGTCTCGTCGATGGCCCACCGCAGCGAGTCGGTGATCTTGTCGGCGTAGAGGTACGCCGTCCCTTCGAGATGGCGGGCGGCGCGGCCGATGGTCTGCGTCAGCGACGTCTGCGAGCGGAGGAAGCCTTCCTTGTCCGCGTCGAGAATGGCCACGGCGGAGCACTCCGGCACGTCCAGTCCTTCGCGCAGGAGATTGATGCCGATCAGCACGTCGAAGACGCCCATCCGGAAGTCGCGCAGGATGGCGATGCGCTCCATCGTCTCGACGTCCGAGTGCAGGTAGTTGACCTTGATCCCCAGCTCCATCAGATACCGCGTCAAATCCTCGGCCATCCGCTTGGTCAGCGTCGTGACCATCACCCGCTCGCTGCGCGCGGTGCGCTCGCGGATGACGCCGATCAGGTCGTCCACCTGCCCTTTGACCGGCCTGATTACGATCACAGGATCGAGCAGCCCCGTCGGGCGGATGATCTGCTCCGCATAGAGTCCGCCCGTCTTCTCCAGCTCGTACTTTCCGGGCGTCGCGGAGACGTAGATGATCTGTTTCAGCTTCCCTTCGAACTCCTCGAATGACAGCGGACGGTTGTCGATCGCGCTCGGCAGACGGAAGCCGTATTCGACCAGCGTCTCCTTGCGCGCGCGGTCGCCGCCCCACATCGCCCGCACCTGCGGAATGGTCTGGTGCGACTCGTCGACGACGAGCAGAAAGTCTTTCGGGAAGTAGTCGATGAGAGTCGGCGGCGGCTGTCCCGGCAGGCGTCCGCTGAGGTGGCGCGAGTAGTTCTCGATGCCGTTGCAGTAGCCGAGCTCCGCGATCATCTCCAGGTCGAACATGGTCCGCTGCGAGAGCCGCTGCGCTTCCAGCAGACGGTCGTGCGCGCGCAGCTCGGCCACGCGCTCGTCGAGCTCGACCCGGATGTTCTCCATCGAGATCATCAGCCGCTCGCGCGGCGTGACGTAGTGCGTTCGAGGATAGATGGCCAGCCGGTCGTAGCTGCGCCCCGAGCTCTTGCCGGTGATCGGGTCGATGCGGGTCATCTTGTCGATCTCGTCGCCGAAGAACTCGATGCGCACCGCGTCGTCCTCGTACGCGGGCCAGAGCTCGAGCACGTCGCCGCGCACGCGGAAGTTGCCGCGGGCCAGGTCGTACGGCGTGCGCTCGTACTGCATCTCCGTCAGCTTGCGCAGGTACTCGGTCATCGGCTTTTCGACGCCGCGCTCGAAGAAGAGCAGCATGCCGTAGTAGAGCTCCGGCTCGCCGATACCGTAGATGCAGGAGACCGAGGCCACGATGATCACGTCGCGCCGCTCGAAAAGCGCTTTGGTCGACGAGAGCCGCAGCTTGTCGATCTCGTCGTTTTTGGTCATCTCCTTCTCGATGTAGAGGTCGTTCTGCGGGATGTACGCCTCGGGCTGGTAATAGTCGTAGTAGGAGACGAAGTACTCAACGCGGTTCTCGGGGAAGAAGTTCTTGAACTCCTGGTAGAGCTGCGCCGCGAGGATTTTGTTGTGGCTGAGGACGAGGGTCGGCTTGTTCACGTGCTCGATCACCTTGGCCACGGTGAAAGTCTTGCCGGAGCCGGTCACGCCGAGGAGCACCTGGTGCTGGTCGCCGCGCTCGACGCCTTCCGTGAGCTGGCGGATCGCCTCGGGCTGGTCGCCCTGCGGCTGGAACGGGGAGATGAGCTTGAAAGACATGCAACCGGTGAGTCTAACGCGAGCACGAATCAAACTTTTGTAACGATGGGCACCTATGCGTCACTATTCCTGGAGTACGGTTCTCGAATTCAGTCATGCGCGCGCTGGTCTTCAGCACAGACGGAGTCTTCGCCGGTCCGCTGGTCCTTTCGGCACTGGACGCCGGTGAGTGGGAGGTCAACGAGCCTGCCGACGAGGTCGAACTGCTCGCTATTGCCGGTGCCGGCGACGCCGATCTCATCGCCGTGCAGACCACGCTCGCGCCCGCGGCCATGCTCGCGCTGGCGCGGCGCATCCGGCAGCTCGACCGCCACGTGACGCTCTTCTTCGTCGTCTCCGCCTGCGACGGCGACTTCGTGCTCGCGGCCATGCGAGCGGGCATCAACGACCTCCTCACCGGCAGTAGCACGGCGGAGGAGGTCGGCGACATCGTCGGGCGCGTGGCCCGGACCGAAAGCGTGGTGCGTCCCCAGACGGAGCTCATCGCCGGCAACCGCCTGGTCGGCCGCAGCAAGTCCATCGAGCAGTTGCGCCGCTCCATCCAGCGCGTCGCGTCGTGCGACAGCAACGTGCTCATCACCGGCGAGACCGGCACGGGCAAGGAGCTGACCGCGGAGCTGATCCACGCGAACAGCCGCCGCCGCGACCGCCCCTTCGTCTCCATCAACTGCGCCGCCATTCCTGAAGGCTTACTGGAGAGCGAACTGTTCGGCTACGAACGCGGCGCCTTCACCGGCGCCCACGCCGCGCGCGAGGGAAAGCTCCAGTACGCGCAGGGCGGGACGCTGTTCCTCGACGAAGTCGGCGACATGACGCTCTACGCGCAGGCCAAGATCCTCCGCGCCATCGAGAGCCGCAAAGTCCAGCGCCTCGGCGGCAACCGCGAGATCGCCGTCAACATCCGCATCATCGCCGCCACGAACCAGAACCTCGAGCAACTCACCTCGCAGCAGAAGTTCCGCCAGGACCTCTTCTTCCGCCTCAACGTGGCCCGCCTCCACCTGGCCCCGCTCCGCGAGCACACCGAGGACATCCCGGAGCTCGTCGAAGAAGTGGTGCGCGAGCTGGCCGCCCGAGTCGGCCGCCGCGTCGACGCCGTCGACCTCTCCTTCATCGAGCCCCTCCTCCGCTACGGCTGGCCCGGCAACATCCGCGAGCTCCGCAACGTCGTCGAATCCACGATGGTCTTCGGGACCTCGAACCGAGTCACCCGCCGCGACCTCCCCCCCTACCTCCGCGCCCTCTTCGCCAGCGAACAACGCAAACGCGACACGGAACGGGACCAGGTTTTGGGGGCGCTACGGACCGCGGGGTGGAACCGGAATGAGGCCGCGCGGCTGCTCGGGTGCTCACGGATGACGCTGTACCGGAAGATGGTGAAGTACGAGTTGTTTGCGGCGGGCGATGCGGGGTACGGGCGGGCGGGGGTGGGGGCGTAGGAGAGCGCAGGAGGCGATTGAGATTTAAGGGCGGCTGACATCATTCTGCACGTAAACGCGCAACCTTTACGCGCGCAACTGCGCACACACACACGACACAAGATCCAACCCTTATCACGAATCCTGCGATGAATAACATGACGTTCGGATTCAGCGAGCTAGTGCATAAAAACGTCGCGCAACGTGGCGGATTACTGGCAACACCTCATGTTTATCGGCTCACGTTAAGGAACGGAGGCAACGCTGTGATCCGAGTGATAGTCTCGCCGGTGCAACCTTCGTCCGGACATTTGTATGGCTGGCGACAATCCTCAGCCGGCACCCAGTCGCGTTCGCCGCGAGCGACAAATCCGATGACTTTGTGATTTGCGTCGAGCACCGGACCGCCAGAGTGACCTTCAAATACGTCGAGATTGGCGATAAATGTGTTCTTCAGAACTTTCCGGACGTTAGCGCCGTCTGCGAACTTCACACCGGTTCCTGCCGGACACCCGATCACCGAAACCGGCTCGCTCACGCGTATCTCGCCTAATCGCGGCGTCAACTGGGGCGCGCCCGGTGCGCGTTCAAGTTTAATCCTCGCCCACTCCGCGCCGACGTTGGCGTCATGTCGGTCGATGACCGTGCCGCTAAGGACAGACCGACCCGGGAAGACCGTCTTCACCTTTCCGTTCAGCTCGTGGTAGCCGAAGACAAACCGCAAGCGCCTGACGATGGCATCCGGAACGCAATGTGATGCGGTGATGAGCACGTCAGGTTCGATGAGAAATCCCGTACAAATGGCGGCGCCCGGCTCCGTTGTAATAGACGACCGATCATTGAAAGTCAAAGAGTCCTTACAGACGCCGCGCTCCTCTAGCGAGCGCGCATCTTTGATCCTCAGGTTGTCGGTGTTTGGCACGTTCTCCAGCTGAGACTTATGAAATACTGCGGCGGTGGATTCAATCAGCTTCTGTACGGACGCAGGTGTGTTCGCCATCACTGCGTAGTTTGGCCACCCGTAGACGGTTGTCTGTCGATGTATCATGGCTAACGCCTTGGTAGAGTACTCGGCGAAACGAGGGTCGTTGGGCCGTTTGAAGCCCTTACGCGTGGTTGTGGGGTCCGCATTGAACGCACGGTTGGAGAGTTCAGCTTCGATCTTGTGGACGTCAGAGATATTGTTGAAGCGGGCCACGTCTTTGAATGTGATGTTAGAGATTGTAACTGTCGGAAAGACAAAGACAATTAAAAGCGCGGCGACACGAATGGCGAGCATACCTTCTCCTATGGCCATCGAGAATCGGAACAGCCGACGACCGTCCCCTTTCCCTTGCAACCCTCCGTCGTATCGACCTCGGGCAGAGATATTGCGGCGGAAGAACTGAAAAGATAACTATATAAGGGGAAATGATCCGTGGTGGCCGATCCGTGTGGCATGTTGTAGACGGTGATATGTATGTAATCGGGATACACAAACGAAAAGGTCGCGGTTTTCTTTAATTTATGATTGGAAACGGTCAACTGCGCAGCGGTGGACGTAGTGCCAAGAAGGGTCACAGTCCGCGCGAAGCGCCGCTGCACAAGCGTCGCTTTCTTAAATGCGCCGCGCCCGCAGTATCCAACGGCCGACAATTCGCCACCGGAGTAATCGAAAAATGCCAAAAACGGACCGCCTGGTGTGGGAGTAGCATCGTCGACCTCCGGGTGCAAACTCGAAGCAGGAATAGCGCTTCCATGCGCTTCGCCGAGGCTTGGCACCAATGTATCGAACGTCAGCGTCGTCGCCAGAGGAGAGGGTTCCATTGCGGCAACCGACAAGGTGATCCCGTCTGTGATGGAGGTGATCTGGCATCCCGCATTCTTGTCAGTACCGCAATCGACATCGGCGCCGATGATCTCCAGATCCTTCTCTGTCGCGTTGACAGGTGGTATCTCAATCATAAGCTCGTGAGGATGACTCCCCCCATTGTCTTTTAGCACGACAGCACGTTTGGGGATGTTGGTAGATACTTCTTGTTTCGCCAACTGTGCGATTAGGCCATAAAAATCGACATGTACAATGCTCGCCGTCGCCGTCATCGCTGACGCACTCTCTGGCTGTACAGCCGGCTGCGTAGTCGTGTCGTCTTTCCTGCACGACAGCGCCGTGAGCAACAT
>DASVSV010000193.1:0-4822 GCA_036387915.1 Thermoanaerobaculia bacterium | reverse complement strand
AGCGCGTCCCCACCCACCCAGGTCCCTCGACTCACGCTCGGGACGACAGCGTTGGTGCCGCCCGCGGTGAGCGTGGAAACGTAGGGCGTGGCTTCAGCCCGCCCCCTCGTGGGCGGGCGGGCAGGGGTGCGGCGGAGAAGCGGAGGCCGCGGCCTCCGCGGGTGAAGTGCGGCAGCTCGTGCGCTGCCGCACTCCAGACGCCTCGCGTTATGTGGTCGCCAGCACGGCCTTCGCGGCGGTGCGCGCGCTGGCGAGGGCGGCGTCGGAGAGGAGGCCTTCGTCGCCGACCCAGTCGCCGGCGAGGTAAAGGCCGCGCACGTTCGTCACCGCCGCGGGGCGCGGCGCGTTCGGCCGCACAAGCGCGTTCGAGACGGTGAGCGCGGGCATGAAGCGGCGGTGGACGACGAGGTCGCGCCAGCCGGGCTGCATGCGGTCGAGGAGGCCTTCGAGCACCGGCTCGTCCGCGGCGGTGCCGCCGTACTTCACGGACTGAATGAGCGCGCCGCCTTTCGGCGTGAGCTGCGCCCAGGCGGAGTGCACGGCGAAGTAGAGCGGGTCGTCGATGCCGAGGGCGAAGGTGCGTTTCGGCTTCGGCAGCGAGCGGAGGGCGACGTCGAGACAGGCGGCGGTGATCGGAGTGGTCGACCAGTTCTGTCCCGTGAGCTCCGAGGCCGTTACGGGATCGACGGCCAGGATCACCGTCTGTGCGGGGAGGCGGGCACCGTCGACGGCTTCCGGCGTCGTCTCCGGATAGGCGACGGCGAGCGTGTCCATCCGGTCGGCGTCGAACTCCAGTCCGCCCAGGCGGATCGCGCGCACCTCGCCGCCGCCGGTGTCGACGCCGACGATGCGCGAGCTGCTGACGAAGTTCACGCCCGCGGAGATGGCGGTGCTGTGCATGGCGTCGATGATGCGCTGCCACCCTTCGTGCACGTAGATCGCGCCGCGCAGGGCGATCTTCATCTGCGCGAGTGAGAGCGCGGCGCTGGCGGTGTCGGCGTGATTTGAATACGTCGCCAGACGGATCAGAGTCTCCAGCACCTGCTTCGCGCGCGTGTCCGTCAGGTGCTCGTCGATCCAGTCGCGCACGGTCTGCGACGGCGCCGGCGGATTGCGCTCGATGCGGCGGATGCGCCAGAGCGCCTGGCCGAGTTGCGCCTTGCCGCTCAGTGAGAGCAGCGACGTTCCCAGTAGAGAAAGGACGTTCGTCGGGAAGCGCCGCTCCTGTCCGTTGACGAGCGCGATGGCTTTCGGTTTGGGGACGACGCCGCGCACCGGGATGCCGAGCTCGCGGCAGACGGCCGCGCCCGCGCCGGTGCGGTAGAAGGCGTGCGCGCCGAGGTTGAAGCGGTATCCCTGGCGGAGCTGGGTGATGGCGCGGCCGCCCAGATAGCGGCGCTTTTCGAAAACCGTCACCGTCCGGCCACCGCGGGCGAGGTAGATTGACGCGGCAAGGCCCGCCAGCCCGCCTCCCACGATGACCACGTTTTTACTCACGGATGCGCGGGATGGTACAGCATCGCCGGCGAGGTATGGCAGAATCCGGCCCGTTCCCGTGTTGCACACGTCCGGCTAAGACCAGCATGCGCAAACTCTTCCAGACGACGCTCCTTCTCCTCGCGCTTTCGACGAGCGTGACGGCGACGGCTGCCACGCCGAACGACTTCTACATGGGGCTGCTGCGCCGCGGTGCCGCGGACGTGGAGGCGGGGCGTTTCAACGACGCGCTGACGCCGCTGCGTCTGGCCGCGTTCGGGCTCGTGGAGACCATCGACCAGTACGAGACGGCGCTCGCATATCTCGCCATCGCGCTCGACCGCACCGGCGACGGGACGCGCACCCGCGAGGCTCTGCAGCGCATCCTGGCCGCGGAGCGCGTGCAGCGAAGGTTCGCCACGCTGACGTTTCCGCCGTCGATCCGCGCGTCGTTCGACGCGGTGGCGCGGAAGGTGTTGACGTCCGCGGAAGTGGCGTCGCTCTCGGCGGCCACGGTCGCAGCGTCGGTGCCGACGCCTAGCCGGCCGGCCGTCGAGACGCCGAGCCGTGGTGTCGTCACACAACCGAAGGTCGAGCAGCCGAGGAACGTGACCACGCAGCCGTCAACGCAACCGTCGGCGCAACCGTCCACGCCGCCCGCGACGAAACTGGTCGCCGCCGATCCGAAGCCCACGGCCACGAGTCCGCAGCAGCAGCCGGCGCCCACGCTCACCCTCAAGCCGCCCCCTCCCCCGCCACCGCCCGCGCAGCAGCAACCGCAGGCGCCGCGCATCGACGTCCCGGCGAGAATCGTCGCCGCGGAGCGAGCCCTCAGCGCCGCGAATCTCGTCGAGGCGAAGCGGATCTACCGCGAGCTGCTCGACCTGCCGAACATCGATCATGCGACGTGGATCCGCATCGCCGAGGGGTTGTACCGCGCGCGCGACTTCGCGGGGACGCTCACCGCGTTCCAGCGCGTCGGCACGCTCCGTCCGGGCGAGGAAGCGTACCGCTACTACATCGCCGTCGCGGCGTTCGAAACCGGACAGTTCGACCGCGCCAAACGGGAGCTGGCCAGCGCCCTTCCGTACATCGAGGCGACCACCGACGTGCAGCGTTACCGCGTCAAGATCGAAGCCGCTCGCTAACTATCTTCCGTCGCTCGCCTGAATTTGGTTAGAATCGCGCCGCCTCCACATTCGGAAAAGGTGCGCAATGAAAAAAATCGTTCTCGGGCTTGCTCTGCTCCTCTTCGCCACCGCCGGCTTCTCCGCCGAGCGTGCAACGACCCCCGAGCTCACTCCGCCGGACAACGGCACTGAGTGGCTTCGGCTCAGCAGCACCGAGAAGCTCTTCTGGGCCATCGGCTACTCACAGGGATACCGCGAGGCGCTCGACAAGATCGACGTGACCGCGGGTCCGACCTCTCCGTGCGCCAGTCTCGCGGTGCGCACCGAGCGGCAGACTTCGACCTCCGGGAAACTGTCCGGGTTCGAGCTGGTGTCGAGCCTGGAGCGCTTCTACGCCGACCCGGCCAATACGGTCATCCCCATCGGCAGCGCGATCCGTATCGCCCTGCTGCAGGCCGGCGGCAAGGACCAGGCGACCGTGCAGGAGCTGATCGACACGGCCCGCGTCCTCGGACAGCAGGCCGCCGCCCGGCCGCGCAGCTGACGCATCTCGAACGCTGGACGTGGCGTCAGCCCCGTCCAGCGCGTGCGGGGCAGGCGGAGTGCAACGGCGTACGAGGAGGGCGGGCTGAAGCCACGCCCTACGTTTCCATGCTTCCCGTCGCATCGGCCAGTCTTCGCGAGGAACACCAGGAGACGTGCGGAAACGCGCAGTCGTTGCAATGAGCGCAGCGCGAGCCGAACGTAGGACGCGGCTTCAGCCCGTCCAGAGCGTGCAGGCTGCGCGGAGTGCGACGGCGCACGAGGGGGGCGGGCTGAAGCCACGCCCTACGTTTCCACGCTTTCCGTCGCCGTGGCCACTCTTCGCGAGGAGCACCAGGAGACGTGCGGAAACGCGCAGTCGTTGCAACGAACGCAGCGCGAGCCGAACGTAGGACGCGGCTTCAGCCCGTCCAGAGCGTGCAGGCTGCGCGGAGTGCGACGGCGCACGAGGGCGCTTACACCCTTCCCGTAACCTCGGCGAGGCGGCGCAGCAGCATCGGCCATTCCACCGGCTTCGCGAAGGAGTCCTCGTCGCCGCGTGTCGAGCGGATGACGAGCGCGGCTCCCGTGTCCAGCACCACCGCGCGAGGACTCATCACGCGCGTGCGCTCCGCGGCATCGTCGCCGCTGCGCGCGCGGATCGGCACGTAGCCCGCGGAACGCAGCTGCGCGCTGTACGCGTCGAACGCCTCGTCCTCATCCTCGACCAGCAGCACGCGCCCGGCGAAGCGCAGCGGCAGCGTGAACGTGAACTCGCTCCCCTCGCCGAAGACGCTCTGCACGGCCACGGTGCCGCGCTGCAGCTCGACGAACTTCTTCACCAGTGACAGGCCGAGGCCCGTGCCGCCGTAGGTGCGGCTGGCGGCGTTGTCGAGCTGGCGGAACTCGTCGAAGATCAGGGCCTGGTGCTGCGGCGCGATGCCGATGCCGCGGTCGATCACCGACACCACCAGCACGTCCGCCTTCACCCGCGCGCGGATGGTGACGGTGCTGTCCGGCTTCGAGAACTTCACCGCGTTCGACATCAGGTTGTAGAGGACCTGCTTGAACTTGGCGTGGTCGGTCTCGATCTGGCCGGCCTCGACGTCGACCTCGAAGGTGATGCCCTTCTTCGCGGAGAGACCCTTCATCACCTGGCAGACGCTCTCGATGGCCGGGCGCACCGGGAACGTCTCCGGATAGATCTCCATCTTCCCGGCCTCGACTTTGGAGAGGTCGAGGATGTCGTTGATGATGCCCAGGAGGTGCTGGCCGGACTGGAGGATGGAGCGGAGGAAGCCGGTGTACTTCGGCTCGATGCGCTCCTGCAGCCGCTCGACGAGGATCTCGGAGAAGCCGATGATCGCGTTCATCGGCGTGCGCAATTCATGACTCATATTTGCGAGGAAGACGCTCTTGGCGCGATTCGCTTCCTCGGCCTGCTCGTTCTTGAGCTGCAGCTCGCGGAGGATGCGCGCCTTGGCGATCGCGGAGACGGCGTGCTCGCGGACGCGCGCCAGCTTCTGCAGGTCGCTGCGGCCGAAGGCGTGCTCGTCGTCGAAGTTGTCGAAGATGAGGAAGCCTTCCATGCGTCCGCCCAGCGTGACGGCCATGGCCAGCATCGCCTTCGGCACGGGGAGGTGGTTGACTTTGTCGGCGCCGGCGAGCTGGCGAAAGTCGGCGGAGCGGATCAG
>DASVSV010000192.1:0-4266 GCA_036387915.1 Thermoanaerobaculia bacterium | reverse complement strand
CGGCGAAGTACCTGGCGCGCGCGGATGCGAAGACGCTGCTCGTCAGCGGGTGCGGCAACCAGGGGCGGGTGAGTGTCGACGCGGTGCGGCGCGTGCGCGACATCCGTCGCGTGCTGCTGCATGACATCGACCCCGCGCGCGCGGCCGCGCTGGCGGACGAGATTGGCGGGGAAGTGCTGCGCGAGTTCGACACGCGCGGGGCCGACATCGTGGTGACGTGCACGCCTTCGCGCACGGCGTTCGTGCATGAAGCGCACGCCGGACAATTCATCGCCGCGGTGGGCGCGGACAGCAGCGAGAAGCAGGAGATCGCTCCCGAGTTACTGGCCTCGAGCGCGGTGATTGTGGACGACCTGGAGCAGTGCCGCGCGTTCGGCGATCTGCATCACGCGCCGGCCGCGACGGTGCGCTCCACGCTGGCGGAAGTGGTGCGCGGGACCGTCCGCGGGCGCCTTTCCGACGACGAAGTGGTGATTTTTGACAGTACCGGCACCGCGCTGCAAGACGTCGCCGCAGCCGCGCTGGCATACGAGCGCAGCTAGCGAAACGGCCGCGCTCGGATCGCGGCCGATCCTGTCGAATCAACGACTTAGCCGGATTCAGCACGCGATTTGCCTTACGTCCGGCCGTGCGAAAACTCACCACCATTACCGGTAAATTCAGAATATCTCACGTTGGCATGACGTTTTCCTGTCGCGAAACACATTCGATTAATTGTTGACAAAATCATTCCAGTTTTTATGATCGTCACGTTGCCAGAGGGTCCGTGATGGGTGAGGAGTCGGTATATGGCCTTTGAGAAGTGGGAGCCTCAGCCTGAGTTCGAACGCTTTCCTGCTTCGGCGACCATCGTCCAGTCGCGCCTGATCCGTCTGCCGTCGCCCGTCGCCAACATGCTCCGCCTGCGGGGCAAAACGAGCGCGAATCTCTACTACGACAAGAAGCGGAAGATCATCGGCATCAAGCCGCTGGACAAGAAGGAAGAGGGCGCGGCCAAGATCCGGCAGTCGGACAAGTCGACGTCCCTGCACGTGCCCAGCTTCTTCCGCTCGTACGACATCGAGGTCCCCGGCATCAAGCGCTTCCACTGCTGGTACGACGAGAAGGAGCGCATGGCCATGATCGACATCTCCCGGCCCTCGCCCCGCGGCCGCCCCGCCGGGACCTGAACGCTTTCATTGCACCCAGGCAGTGAAAGACGACCGGGAGGCCTCCGGCGGGCCGGTACGACCGGCGGCGCTTAGTGAGCCCAGTCGTCGCGCAAACACGCGTTTCGTAGACAGGCGTGCGGTCAGGCTAGGCCAACAAGCGCCGCCGGTCGCACCGGCCCGCCGGAGGCCTCTCGTCGTCTCCCTTGCGTGGCTCCAATGCGAGCGTCCTGCTGCGCCCAACGAAAAAAAAGGCGGCCACGTCGGCCGCCTTTTTCATTGCTGCTGAGTAGGTGCGGATCAGTGGCGCGCGGCGCGCTTGCGGAAGCTCAGCTTGGGCGCCCACATCTGGTGGAGCTGGTCGATGGCTTCGGTGGTGACGAAGAGGTTGTCGGCGTCGAGCACGAGCTGGCCGCTGATCGTCTCCGGGAATAACGCGCCGTTGTTCGCGAAGAGCTGGGCGATGGAGGCGACCGGGATCTCGGTGTCGTATGCCGAGTTGATGGTGCGAATGAACTCGTTCGCGAACATCAGGTAGCCGAGGTCGGTGAGGTGGAAGAAGTCCAGTCCGAAGAAGCCGCCGGTGACCGGGGCCGCGCTGACGGTGATCGGGCCGACGCGAGTGCCGCCCGGCGCGTAGACGCGGTTGAAGAGTCCGGCGATGTCGGCGACGGGGATGTTGCGCGCCGCGGCCGCGGCGTTGATCGCAGCGTTGTACTCGTTGACGCGCGAGACGATGGTCGCGAACTCGGTCGGCGTGATGACGTCGGCGTCGAGGAGCGGCTTGCCCGCGTTCGGGAAGGCGGTGAACGGCGCCACGGCCGGCAGGCCAAAGCCGGTGGAGAGACGGTCGCGCGCGTGCAGGAGCACGAAGCTGCCGGCCGGCAACGGGCCGACGGTGCCGTTGCCGAGCTCCGCGATCAGCGGGATCGGATTGCCGTCGGGACCCGGGACCGGCTGGCCGGTGGCCGGATTCACGATGAAGCGCGGGATGAGCATCATGTACGGAAGCGGCTGGGTCGGGATGTTGCCGACGACCATGCCGGCATCCGGCGCACCGGCCACGAGCGCGGTGAGCAGGGCCTCGTAGCGGGTCTTGAAGTCGGCGGCGGGCGTCAGCGTGTTCGGCGTGCCGCTGAAGAGGGTGCTCAGCGCGTCGTTGCCGCCGATCCAGAGGGCGATGAAGGTCGGGTGCTGGGCGATGGCCTGCTGTACGGCGGTGCCCTGGCCGCGCAGGATGAAGCGCGCCATCGAGACGGCGGTTGGCTCGCCCGCGGTGGGCGGCTCGGCGCCGGTCAGCGTGAGCAGCGCGCCGACGGTCGCGCCGGGGATGCTCAGGTTGTTGTATGGGCGCCCAAACGTCGTCATGACCGGCACGCCGCCGCCCGCCGCCGGGGCGATGGTGGGGGTCAGGTTGACGAGTTGCAGCTCGGGACCGATGCCGGGGAAGGTGACGAGCGGCTGCGCGAAGCAGGCCAGGCCCAGGGTTTCGTTCGGCTGACAGGTGGTCAGGCCGACCTGACGGGCCATGACGGCCGGCCAGCTCCAGACCTGGTGGCGCTCGTTGAGCGAGCCGCTGACGACACCGGCGCCGTAGCTGTCGCCGAGGGCGACGAAGCGCGTGAAGTCAGCCGAGCCGCGCTGGGCGAACGAAGGGACGGCGACGAGTGCTGCGACGACGAAAGCCGCTGCGAGTTTTGCGTATCGATTCATGGTCAGGGTCTCCTATTGGAAGCGGTAGCCGAGGTTGAAGCTCCACAGCACCGCGTCAGTCTCGTACGTGCCTTCGAAACCTTCCGGGTTGCGGCCCTGCGTGCTGCGGTCCTTGAAGTGGAGGATGAACGCCGCGAAGTCGGCGATGAACGGACCGCGGTGCCAGCCGGCGCCGAACGTGTAGCCGAGGCGGTCGGAGTCCGGCAGCAGCGGGCTGACCGACTCGACCGGCTGCGGGTTCTGGTCGTACAGCGCGCCGAGGCGCACGTCCCAGTTCTCCGTCGCGGTGATGTTCGTGCCGAGGCGGTAGGCGGACGAGTCGTCCCAGTTCTGCTCGCGCACGAAGCTGCGCGCCGGCTGGTTGGTGAAGTCGACCGCGAGCGCCTCGAAGCGGCTCCAGGTCATGTGCGTGATGTCGAACTCGACGTCGACGCGCTCGGTGGGGCTGAAGGCCACGCCGATCGCGGCCACGGCCGGGAAGGGAAAGGTGGTGGAGATCGTGTCGTCCTGCGGGAACGTCGCCGCGACGCCGGCGTCGAGCTGCGCGTTGCCGGTCGAGATCTGGGTGAAGTCGGCTTCACCCTCGAGCTCGATGTCCATCTCGCTGCGGTACGACGCGCCGAAGCGGAGGCGGTCCGACGGCTTGAAGAGGATGCCGACGTTGTAGCCGATGTCCGAGCCGTAATCGCTGGCCAGACGCGCGTTGCCGATGTCCGTGACGCGGCCGGTGAAGGGGTTGAGGAAGGGGAGCTGGATGTTCTGGCTGAGGATGACCCGCGCGCGGCGGTACTCGACGCCGCCGCCGACGGCGAAGCGGCCGTCGGTGGTTTGCCAGGCGATGGTCGGCTGGACCGACATGGTCTTGAGGTCGGCGTCGCGCGAGATGAAGCGCCCCACCCAGGGATCGGCCCAGTCGGTGCGCAGTCCCCACGCGGAGTACGTGCCGACGCCGATGGTGATGTTGTCGCCGATCGGCAGGATGCCGTAGATGTTGGGCGGGACGAAGGTGTGGCGGTCGTACTTGCCCGACGTCCCGGAGGTGTACTCGCTGTTGGGGTCGCCGGTGAATTCGTTGGAGAAGTTGATGAACGTCGCGCCCGCCAGCACGGTGAGCTCGCGCTGCTGGGCGATGCCGGCCGGATTGTAGAAGATGGCGCTCGGGTCGTCGGCGGTGGCGACGAACGCGCCGGCCATGCCGCTGGCTTTCGCGCCCTGTTCGAAGATCGAGAAGCCCGCGCCGAAAGCGGAGAGGCTCACGGCCAGTGTGCCGAGCGCGACGGAAAGTCTGAAGAATCGCAAGGTGGGATGACCTCCTGAGTCTGTGGTGCTGCAGAGAATTACGACAGGCGTGAAACGGCGCGAAGCATAGCACCGAAGAGCCTTACGCGAGGGAGACGACGAGGGG
>DASVSV010000191.1:0-15414 GCA_036387915.1 Thermoanaerobaculia bacterium | reverse complement strand
CGGCGAACGACCCGGTGCTGGCGCGAGTGACGTTCCGCGTGGAGTAGTTGACTTCAACCCTGAGCGAAGCCGAAGGGTCAACTTAGCAGTGCGCTGCGCGTGCACGAAGCGCGATGCACGTGAGGTCGCGTGTCGGATCGTTCAGCGTTAGTGCGAACTTGACCCTTCGGCTTCGCTCAGGGTGTGGAGACGAAAAAGGCTCGCGGTCTCTGGTTCCGCGAGCCCATTCTCGGTCCGTTGACAGCGACCAGATCGCATTCGAACCGAACTTTCGCGCCGGCATCCATCGCATTTCCGCCGCGGCACATCAGCTCGTTGACATCGTGCGTGGCGCATCCGAGCCGAAGGTGACGTTCAATCTCGGCTCTCGACTCCGAATCGTCAAGATATCGGACGGAAAATATTTTTCACGGGGACTCGGTTGTCGGTCTTCGCTCGGTCGTGACCTCGCGCGCGATTTGCAGTAACATGCGCGTCCCAACCGTTCTCAGGACCGAGAACCAATCACTGAAAGGTAACGCACACTCCCATGAGTCAGTCGAGAGAGACAGCTGAGGCTACGTCCTTCGCCGAAGCGATGGAGAATCTGGACCTCAAAACCCCGCAGCAGGGTGAGCTGCTTCGCGGCACGATCGTGTCGATTTCAGGCGAAGACGCCTACATCTCGTACGGTGGTCCGTCCGAGGCCGTGATGGACACGGCGGAGCTCGAGGGTCTCGACGTCGGCGATCAGATCGAAGCGACGGTCGTCAAGGCCGGCGCGGAGATCCGGGTCTCCCGCAAACTGATCAAGGGGAAGGCATCGCTCGACCAGCTCCGCCAGGCCTTTGAGAGCCGGCTGCCGGTCGAAGGAAAAGTCACGGGCCGCAACAAGGGCGGCTTCGAAGTGAGCATCGCCGGCCTCCGCGCGTTCTGCCCGCTCTCGCAGATCGCCCTCGGCAAGATCGAGACCCCCGACTCGTTCGTCAACCAGACCATCGAGTTCCGCGTCACCGAGCTCTCCGATGACGGCCGCCGCATCGTCGTCTCCCGCGCCGCGCTGCTGAAGGAAGAAGCCGCCGAGCGCGCCGCCGAAACCCGCGGACGCATCGTCCCCGGCGCCGAGCTCACCGGCCGCGTCAAGACGCTCACGCCCTTCGGCGCGTTCGTCGACCTGGGCGGCATCGACGGTCTGCTGCACGTCTCCGAGATGAGCCGCCGCCGCGTGACCGACCCGAAGGACGTCGTGGCCATCGGCCAGGAAGTCCACGTCAAAGTCATCAAGATCGAGAACGACGGCAAGCGCATCTCGCTGTCGATGAAAGACCAGGAGCCCGATCCCTGGTACGACGTGGCCGACCGCTACGTCCCGGGCACCGAGTTCACCGGCCGCATCGTCCGCTCGACCGACTTCGGCTACTTCGTCGAAGTTGAGCCGGGCGTCGACGGTCTCGTGCACGTCTCACAGCTCCCGCACGGCATCAAGCCGGGCGACGCGGAAGTGGCCATCGGCACTTCGGTGCAGGGCTGGGTGCGCGAGGTCGACCCGTCCAAGAAGCGCCTCTCGCTCTCGCTCCGCGCCGTCGCCACGAATGACCCGTGGGAGACCGCGTCGCAGCGCTACGGCATCGGCCGCGTCGTGGAAGGCACCGTCGACCACGCCGCCGCGCCGGGCGTCTTCATCGAGCTCGAGCCGGGCCTCACGGGCCTGATCCCGAACTCGGAGATCGGCGTCGCGCCGGGTCAGGACCCGACGCAGGTGCACCAGCCGGGCGAGAAGCTGATGGTGCGCATCATGAGCATCGACCCGAGCCGCAAGCGGATCTCGCTCTCCCACGAGGCCGCGAAGGCCGCCGCGGAGCGCGAGGAGTACACGAAGTTCATGGACGAGCGGAACGACGAAAATTCGAGCGAGTCAGCGATGGCCCTCGCGTTCCGCCGCGCGATGGAACAGAAGAAACGCTGAATCCGACGCCGCGAAAGCGGATCGAAAAAGCCTCGGGCACGTCTGTTGCCCGAGGCTTTTGTTTTTCAGGAGCGAAAACAACATGCGCATCTTCCTCACCGGGGCGACCGGTTACATCGGCAGCGCGGTCGCGACCGCGCTACGCGGTGCCGGTCATGAAGTCGGAGCGCTCGTGCGCGCCGACGCCGACTCCCGCCACCTCCGCGACCTCGGCGCGTTTCTCATCACGGGCGAGCTCGAGTCGCTGCCGTCGCTGCACGATCAGCTCGAGAGCTATGACGCCTTCGTGCACACGGCGCAGTCGCGGCAGAACACGGTCGAAGCCGATCGCGCCGCGGTCGACACCTTCACCGCGCTGCCCGGCCACTTTATCTACACTTCCGGCGTCTGGGTTCTCGGCAACACACCGTCGAGCGACGAGTCGTCGGACGTGAATCCGCTCGAGCTCGTGGCGTGGCGCCCGCCGCACGAAGAGCTCGTCCTCGGCGCAGGCGGCGCGGTGCTCCGTCCCGGCTGCGTGTACGGCGGCAAGCAGTCGCTGCTCGCGGACTGGTTCGTCGCCGCGACGCAGGGACGCCCGCTGCAGATCGTCGGCGACGGCTCCAATCGCTGGGCGATGGTCCACCTCAACGACCTCACCGATCTCTACGTCCGCGCGCTGGAACAGCGCACGACCGGCGTGCTGCACGGCATCGACGACTCGCACGCCACGCTCGACCAGTCCGCGCGTGCCGTCGCACCGGACGGGTCGATCGAGCACACCCCGCTCCACGACGCCCGCGCGAAGCTCGGCCCGTTCGCCGACGCGCTCGCGGTCGACCAGGTCATCGACAGCAAGATCACCCGCGCGAAAACCGGCTGGGCACCCACCCGCACGTTCGTCAACTCGATCGCGGAACAGTGGTCGGAGTGGCGGCAAACGCAATCAGCGACTGAGTGATCCATACGGACGGCGCTCGGGGAGCGGGGACTGACTCAACGCGAGCGCGGATCAATCGCTGTCATCCCGAGCGTGAGTCGAGGGACCGGGGCGGGCGGGGGCGTGCAATATGCTCCGAAGCACGTGCAGCGCGCCCCCACCCGCCCAGGTCCCTCGACTCGACGCTCGGGATGACAGCTCAGGGGCGGCAGCTGCGCTGCGCGCGCCAAACGTAGGGCGTGGCTTCAGCCCGCCCCCCGCGTGCGGGGCATACGCGTTAACTTTAGGCGAGAGCCGGCCCCTCATCCGCCTTCGGCACCTTCTCCCCGCCTCGCGGGGAGAAGGGCAACAAACTTCATTTCTCGCGAGATTCTTGTTTGTTGCCCTTCTCCCCTCGTGAGGGGAGAAGGTGCCCAACGGGCGGATGAGGGTTGTTTTCACGTTAAGTTAGCGCGTACGCCCGTGCGGCCAGAGGGGACTGGACTGCGGCTTCGCCGCCGCTGTGCTCACCGCTAATCAACCGCGCCCAAACTCAATCAGCAACTTCGTCACCCGCTCCGGCGCGTCCGTCTGCGCAAAATGTCCGGCGCCGGCGAGCTTTTCGATGCGCACGTCGCTTACCCATGCGCTCATGTCTTCGAGTGATGACTCCAAGAACACCGGCTCGTTCTCGCTCCAGAGGATGAGCGTCGGCACTTCGATGCGACGGAAGAGTTTGCGCATGACGCCGCGGGAGCGGCGGAGAGCGCGGTAGTAGTTCAGCATCGGCGTGATGCTGCCGTTGCGCCACTGCCGCGCGTACGCCTTCGTCTCCTCGGCCGTGAAGCGCGCGGCTCGATGCAGCAGCAGGCGGCCGAAGAGGCGCATGAAGAGCTCCGGCAGCACGGGCAACTGGAAGAAGACCTGATAGAGCAGGTTGAGCTTCTGCCGCGTGCTGCGTGCGACCTCACGCGCGATCGCGGCGGGATGCGGCACGTTGACGATCACCAGCTTCCGCACGAGCTCGGGGCGCATCATGGTCAGGTGCCACGCCGCCACCGCGCCCCAGTCATGGCCGACCACGATGCACGGATGATCGCCGAGGGACTCGATGAGCTCAGCGACGTCGGTCACGACTTCCGTCATGAGATAGGCGTCGATGCCCTTCGGTTTCGGGGAGTCACCGTAGCCGCGGAGATCGGGAGCGACGGCGCGGAAGCCGGCGCGGGCGAGGGCGGGGAGCTGCCGTTTCCACGACAGCCGCGACTCGGGGAAGCCATGCAGAAGGACGACGAGAGGCCCGTCGCCCTCCTGCGTGCACTGCAGCTTCACTATTCTTTTTCGCGGTTGACGGCGGCGTAGATCAGCCCCGCGCCGAGCGCGAGCGCCGCGACACCCGCCGCGACTTTGCCCGGGTTTTCCTTGGCGTAGTTCGTGGCCTTGCCGCTGCCGTCCTTGAGATAGGTGCGGGCCGTGTTCATGTACTCGTCGATGTCGACGTTCTGAAACTGACCCTTGAGGTTGTTCATCATGTCGTCGGTGATGCCGAGGCGGCCGAGGAACTGCTCGAGTCCGCCGCCGCTGTTGGCGCGGCCGCAGGTCGGGCACGAGCCGGTGTCGGTTCCGCTGGACGTGCCGAAGCCGCCACCGCTGCTGACGCCGCCGCTGCCGCCGGCCCCGCTACCGTAGGTCGCACCACCCGTACCGCCCGTACCGCCGGTACCACCCGTACCACCGGTTCCACTCGTGCCGCCGGTGCCGCTGCTCGAGCCGCCCATGCTCCCCGTAGAGCCCGTTCCCCAGTCATTGTTTCCCGGATTCTGCTGGTCCATCGTTTCTCCTCCTCAACGTTGTTCATCGCGGGTCTCAGCCCGCTGCTCGTTCGGCTCGTACGTACGACCGCGGGTGCCGATGCGCGGATCGCCGGATTTGTTCGTGAAATGGTCCTCGTCCTTCCAGTCGGCGGCCGAAACTCCGCGGCTGAACTCCTGGTCGTGCTGATGATCCGCGCCGTCGCTGCGGAACGAGGCTTTCGCGCTGGTGGCCGGCGGCGTGTAGGCGCGGTCGAGCACGTCGAGCGGGATGTCCGTCTCGCGGCGCGGCGCCCGCGCGACAGCCTTCGGCTCCGTCTTACTGGAGCGGGCCTGCTGCGGCTGACCGGCCGGAGTCGCGGCCGTCTCACTGGTGTCCTCGGAGCGGCCGCGTGTGAAAACACGCTTCACCGCCTCCGCGACCTTCCGGAGAGGGCCGACTCCCTTCGACTTCGTTTCCATATTGCGTCCCATTGCCATGGCTTCCTTTCTTGTGCGATGTCGCACGCAAGAGAGTGATTGCAAGGAGGGTGCGAGGATTGAGTTTCACCGGCTCGAAAATGAGGAATAAGGATCAGGTACGAGGGATGAGGTACGAGGTATGAGTGGCCCGCCGCCCACTCATGCCTCATGCCTCGTACCTCATCCCTGCCTCTCCGACCCTATGAGACTATGCGCCTATGAGCCTTCGCGCCCTCTCGCTGCTCACGATTCTCGTCACCGCCGCCGCCTCGAACGCCCAGATGCGCACGCAGAAACCGCCGCTCCACGGCGCGCACTGGATGGCCATCACCGGCAAGCCGCTGGCCGCCACCGCGGGGGCGATGATGTTCCAGCGGGGGGGCAACGCCGTCGACGCGTCCGCGGCCATGCTCGCCGCGACCTGCACCATGTGGGACACGCTCGGCTGGGGCGGCGAGACGCAGGCCCTGATCTACAACCCGAAAACGAAAAAGGTCATCGGCATCAACGCCCTCGGCGTCGCGCCGACCGGCGCCACGCCCGAGTACTACCACTCGAAGGGCCTGCAGTATCCGCCCGAGTACGGCCCGCTGGCCGCCGTCACGCCCGGCACGCCCGGCGGCCTGATGCTGATGGTGGCCGAGTACGGAAAGCTGTCGCTGAAGGAAGTGCTGGCGCCGGCCATCCAGCTCGCCGACGGCTTTCCCATCGAGGCGCAGCTGGCCAACAACATCGAGCGGCAGAAGTCGTGGGTCAAGCAGTGGCCCTATTCGAAGGCGGTGCTGCTGCCGCGTCTCGGACAGACCACCACCGTCACCACCACGCGCACGACCACCGACAGCATCACCCCCTCGCACGACGTCGTCACCAGCGTCACGCGCACCGACACCGCGCAACGCGAGGCACCGGACGCCGGCGAGATGTTCCGCCAGCCCGACCTCGCCGCCACGCTGCGCAAGCTCGTCGACGCCGAACAGCAGGCCTTGAGGCGCGGCAAGTCGCGCAAGGAAGCGATCTACGCCGCGTACGACCGCTTCTACAAGGGAGACATCGCGCAGGAGATCGCGCGCTCCACGCAGGAGCAGGGTGGCCTCATCACCACCGGCGACCTGGCCAAGTGGCAGGTGCGCGTCGAAGAACCGGTCAAGACGACGTACAAAGGCATCGACGTCTACAAGCTCACGGTCTGGACGCAGGGCCCGGCCATGCTGCAGATGCTGAACATCCTCGAGAACTTCGACCTCAGGTCGATGGGCTACAACAGCTCGCGCTACATCCACACCGTCTATCAGGCCATGAGCCTCGCCTTCGCCGACCGCGATTTCTATTACGGCGATCCCGATCCCGCCTTTCCGCCGCACGAGCCAGTCCTCGGACTGCTGTCGAAGGAGTACGCGCGCGAGCGCGCGAAGCTGATCCGCACCGATCGGAACGATCCGAACATCGTCCCCGGCGATCCCTATCTGTTCCAGGGCGACAAGAATCCGTTCCTCGATCTGCTGAAGAACTGGAGCGCCACCGGCGGGAAGCCGCGCACCACCGCCGCGCTGCAGAGTTTCGACGAGTCCTTCCGCCTCGGCACGACGTCGGTCGAAGCAGCAGATGAAGAAGGATGGGTGGTCTCGATCACGCCGAGCGGCGGCTGGATGCCCGCGGTCATCGCCGGCAAGACCGGCATCGGCCTCAGTCAGCGCGCGCAGAGCTTCGACACCGATCGCGCCCAGAATCCGTACAACGTGATCGAGCCGGGCAAGCGCCCGCACGTGACGCTGACGCCGACGCTCGCGCTCAAGGACGGCGCGCCGTTTCTCTCCTTCGCCGTGCAGGGAGGCGACACGCAGGACCAGAATCTCCTGCAGTTCTTCCTCAACGTCGTCGAGTTCGGGATGACGCCGCAGGAGGCCTCCGAGGCCGCGAACTTCAATTCGTTCCAGGTGCGGAAGTGGCTCGGCGACCGGCTCTCCGTCCCCGGACGCATCCTGCTGCACGAGCAGACGCCGCCCTGGGTGCGCAGCGACCTCCGCCGCATGGGCTACGACCTGACCTTCGAAGAGCGCACCTCCGGCCCCATCAACGCGATCTGGTTCGACCGCGCCCACGGCACGATGTGGGGCGGCAGCTCGAATCATGGCGAGGACTACGGCATCGCCTGGTGAGACTCGGCCCGCCGCTTTGGTCGGATGACCATCGCGGCCGGGCCGCCTGTCCTTTCGCGAAACTCCGGCGCGCCTTATTTCTGTCTCCGTACCGAGGAGGCAATTCATGCGTGCACTTCGTGGAGTGGTGTTTCTCTCAGTTCTGCTGCTGGCGACCTCCCTGGCAGCCGACAGCATGCAGCAACCCCTCGTTTTTCAGAGTCTGAACCAGAGCATCTGGGGGCCCGGCAGGAGCTCGACGCTCAATTACACGGTGCCCCTCCTCGACACCGGCTGGGACCGGTCCGGGAACGACAGGTCCGTCGGCTCGTTCGCCGGGCAGGACTTCGGTGCCGGCGTGACTGCCGGGACGACCGGCCGCATCGGCTTGTGGCTCGACCTGAAGATGCAGGACCTCGGCTCGGTCGACGTGAGGTATCCGGTCACGCCGCGCATCGACTTTCCGGATGCGAACTCGTTTCGCGCCGGCGACACCGTGACCGTCCACACCTCGTACACGGTCGACCCCGGGTGGGAGATGGAGACGACCTCGCCGCAATTCGTGCTGGAGCTGGACGGCTCCTTCGCCGTGAGCGCCCATGCCTCGGCGGAAATCTGCGTCTTCGATTGCGGCAACGTCACCCTGATCCCATTGCTTAAGTACGACGCCGGTGAGTTCAACATCTTCACGCTCCGTCCCGGGTCGTCGATCTCCAAACCAGCGTACGTCGATTTCCCGATCGAGGCGACCATCACCATCCCGGACATCCAGACCTCGGCCGCGCTCGACGGCCGCAGCCTGACCGGGAGCGGCGCGGACGATTTCCTCGAGCTCAGCATCGATCTGGCTGACATCGCATTCGCCGCCGCGAAGAGTCCGATCCCTCCGAGCTTCGACTCGACCGACTACGGCAGCTACGCCGTCGACGTGCGCGCCTGGTACACCATCCTGAAGGTAGAGCCGACGCTCACTCTCCAAGCCCGGCAGAGCTTCCGTTTCGACCCGAACCTGAAAGTGAATCTGCAGTTCGCCAAGACGCTCGAGTACCGCATCGGCACGAGCGGCGAGTTCACCACCGGCAACTCCGTGGTCGTCACGGTCGGCGACTCCGTGCAGGTGCGTTATCCCTCCGACGACAAGCAGCCGACGGACGTCGGTCCAACGTTCCGCCTCGACAACACGTTCCACTCCGAGACCGGCCTGCAGCTCGCGAAATCGATCGAGGTGGAATCCCTCGGCGCGGGACTGGAAGTTCCCTCCGTCGAGATCATTCCGGAGATCTGCTTCGGCTTCTTCGGATGCACGCCGGCGCTCCGGTCGCGGTCGATGGGCGTCTCCATCGGTCCGCTCTACGACCGCGACTTCAGCCTGGGCGGCCACGAACTTCCCGATCTTTACAACCATTCATGGACGCTCGAAGGCTTCACACCCATCACGGTGCAGGCCTTCGCGCTCGATCCCGAAAATCCGATCGTCACCATCGACCAGCAGACCGGCGCCACGCGCAACCTCGGCGGCGGGCGTCGCCAGGTCGCGTACGCGATCGACTTCGCCAACGGCGGCGACGTGAAGCTCTCCGACGTCCATCTGAAGAGCGACCTCGCCGCCGCGTTCGCGGCCGCGCATTCGTACAAGGTCGACCAGGTCATCGGCTGCGACGTCGCCACGAACCCGAATTTCAACGGCGGAGCGGATAAGGAGCTGCTCGCCTCCGGAGCGTCGCTCGGCGTCGGCGCGAAGGCGCGCGTCATCCTGATCGTCTCCGTCTATCCGAAGCCCGATCCGCCGGTCTACTCGCTGACTTCCGTGGACGACGGCACCAGCCAGCTCGGCACCCTCGTCACCAAGACCGACAGCTCGGACGTCCTTCTCGGCTCCGGCATCATCACCAGCGCGGATGACTACGTGCTGTTCGGCGAGCAGTTCGTGAAGCTCGACGCCATCGCAAACACGTTCGGCCACGTCGGCTCCAACGATTTCGTCGAGGTGAAGAACGGCCTCTCCGGCATCGTCGCCGGCGATCTGCGCGCTGGACGGGTCGTGCGCGTGCAGGGCTCCATCACCGCCGACTACGCATTCGCCGGCAGCATCGTCGACGTCGTCGGCAAGGGACGCCTGACCCTTTCCGGCAACGTCAAACAGGGCGCCAACGTGCCGGCGTACACGCTCGCCGCCATCCCGCCGTCCACTCCGCTCCTCGGCAACGTCTGGGTCGGCGACAACCAGTCGCGGCTCCTGCAGCCCGGCCACTACGGCGACGTCACCGTCAACGCGAACGCCGCGCTGATGCTCGAGCCGGGGACGTACTTCTTCCGCAAGCTTTCCGTCGCCAACGGCGGCCTGCTGCAGGTCCTCGGCTCGACGCGCAACGGCGTCATCAACATCGTCGATCCGGGCGAAGTGCGCATCGGCCAGGGCGCGACCGTGCGGGCCACGCTCTACGCGCCGCGCACGAACGTGACCTTCGAAGAACGCAGCCGTCTCGAAGGCGCCGCTTCCGCGCGGAGCATCACCCTTCGTCCCGGCGCCTCGGCTTCCTATCACTTCGACTGCGATCGTCTCGTCGACCCCGACTGCGACGGCTCGCCCAACTGCGGCACCCTTTGAGGAGGACATCATGAAACGCACTTTCGTCATCACCCTGACTCTCGCGCTCCTCTGCTCGGCGGCCACGGCGTCCGCCGAGACCGTGACCTTCGCCGTGCCCGCCGCGGTCGGCTCCGGCACCACGTGGAGCGACTCGGCTGCGCTCACCACGTCCGCCGCGCCATCCGTGACGCAGACGGCCGCACGCAACAGGACTTCTGTCGTTCACGCCGTCGACGGCGCGGGACGCATCGACTCGATGACCGTCACGTACAGCGCGTCCTCGAACGAGGCGGTGGCCGGCAAGTCGTACCTCGTCACACGCCACAACGTGTCGTCCGCCGCGGGCGGCGAGGTGCCCGAGGCCGAGGCCGCGTTCGTCAGCGTCGACAACGCGAACTTCGGTTTGTTCCGCGCCATCGAGCGCATCTTCGGCAACGACACGTTCGAGATCGGCAAGACCTACGAGGCCAAGAACCGCCTCGACGCGGAGGAACTGCTGAACGTCCCCGACCGCACGCGCCTCCAGTCATTCGCCTTCACCCCGCGCTCCGTCTCCAACGGCGTAGCCGACTTCGGCGTGACCATGACGATGGAGAGCACTCCCAAAAGGAAGAAGGACGGCACGGCGCCCGAGGGACGGACGACCGTGACGTTCACCGGCACGCTGAAGATGACCGTCGCCACCGTGCGCCCGCTGCAACTCTCGCTCGAAGGCACGATCAGCGAGAGCTCCGTCAAGCCGAGCCGCACCGCAGGCGGCAACGTCGCCGGCACCACCTCGATGACCGTCGATTACCGTTTCTGAGTCTGGAGAGCGGCAGCGCGAGCTGCCGCTCTCCGTCGCGGAGGCCGCAGCCTCCGCAACGTGGGCGTGGCCTCAGCCCGCCCCCCTCGTGCGCCGTCGCACGCTGCGTATCGTGCACCCTCTGGACGGGATGAAGCCCGTCCTACGTCTGAGCAACGTAGGGCGCGGCTTCAGCCCGCCACCCTCGTGCGCCGTCGCATGCTGCGCATCGTGCACGCTCTGGGCGGGCTGAAGCCACGCCCTACGTCGTGCAGCGGGAGCGGAGGCTGTGGCTTCCGCGAGCGAGAGCGGCAGCTCGTGCCCTGCCGCACTCCAGACGCTGCGCGTTCGTCGTGTGCGCGCCTACTTCACCGCGACGGCGAGCGCAGCAGCGACTCCAGCTCGTCCGGCCGCGAGGAGCGGATGCGCGCGTCGTCGGCGGTGATGGCGCCCTCGTTCACCAGGCGGACGAGCGAGTCTTCGAGCGAGATCATGCCCTGGCGACGGCCGAGGGTGATCTCGGTGGCGAGCTGCTGGAGCTTCTCGTTGCGGATGTGGTTGCGCACAGCGGTGTTGACGAGCAGCACCTCCACCGCCACCGCGCGGCCTTTGCCGTCGGAGTGGGGGAGGAGATGCTGCACCACGATCGCGTTGAGGCTGATGGCGAGCTGCTGCTTGATCTGCGTCTGCTGCGCCGGGGGAAACACATCCACCATGCGATGGATGGCTTGCGCCACGTCGCTGGTGTGCAGCGTGGAGAGAATCAGATGTCCGGTCTCCGCCGCGGTCAGCGCGGTCGAAACGGTTTCGAGGTCGCGCATTTCGCCGACCAGGATCACGTCCGGATCCTGACGCAGCGACGCTCGCAGTGCCGCGGCGAATGACGGCGCGTCGCGCCCCACCTCGATCTGCTCGATCACCGCGTTCGTGTTGCGATGCTCGTACTCGATCGGGTCTTCGATGGTGATGATGTGCCGCGCCTCGCTGCGATTGATCTCGCCGACCAGTGCCGCCAGCGTGGTCGACTTGCCCGAGCCGGTCGGGCCGCAGACGAGCACCAGCCCGCGCGTCGGCTTCACCAGCTCGGCCAGTGACGGCGGCAAGCGGAGCTGCGTCAGCGTCGGGATCTCCGTCGGCAACGCGCGGATGGCCGCGGCCAGCGAGCCGCGCTGGCGATGCACGTTCACCCGGAAGCGCCACGCCCGGCGATCCTGGTCGTCCGCGCCGCGCGCCAGGCGCAGCGAAAAGTCGGCGGCGCCGTCGGCCTCGATCTTCTCGCGCATCTTCGCCGTCACCAGTCCGGCCAGCAGCGACTGCAGGTCTTCATTCGAGAGCGGCGCGTCGGCCGTGCGGGTGAGGCGCCCGGCGATGCGGAACACCGGCGGCACTCCGGCCACGAGCAGCAGGTCGCTGGCGCCGCGCTGCGCCATCTCGATCAGCAGGCGCTCCAGCGGATTGCCTTCGCCGAGCGTCGCGGGCGCCCAGGCGGTGACCGCCCGTTCTTCGTTCGTGGCGGCGTCGGTATCGTTCAGCTCGCGGACGAGGGCCTGCAACTCCGGGTCGGGTACCAGCTTTTTCATCACCATCGATCTACGAATGAACCGTGCCACTGGTCTCTCTTGACCCACTTGGTCATCTTGTGACCCGTGATTATGGTGACAGCGGGTCGTTAGTTGATCCTTTGAAACGGGATTTTCAATGGAATCAACAACTTACGCGCTGGCGCAGCCGTTGCCCTAGGAGAACGGCCAGTCGCAACAGGAAAAAAGGACGGAAATGAAGAAACTACTCGTCGCCACGCTGCTCCTGACCGCCACGATGGCGTTCGCCAAGAATCCCACCGAAAGCAAAGTCCACGTCAAAGACACCGACGCCAATGGCGTCCCGACTTTCGTCACCGGCGAGCTCGGACAGCTCGGCGCCGGCGCGACCAACAAGGCTGCCGCCGACTTTCTCAAAGGTCAGCGCGGCCTCCTCGGCGGCGCGGGCACCGAAGACTTCGAGGCCATCGGCTCGACGAAGGACAACTTCGGCCACACGCACGTCCGCCTGCAGCAGCGCCTGCGCGGCCTGCCGGTCTACGGCGCCGAATACATCGTGCACGCCGACGGCAACGGCAACGTCTACGCGATCAACGGCCGCTTCGCGCCCGACCGCGACCTGCCGCGCAACCCGGCCGTCAACGGCTGGTCGGCGCTCGAGCGCTCCGCCTCGCAGGCCGGCATCGAGAACGGCCGCTGGAGCGACGTGAAAGCCTCGCTCGTCTACGTGGCGACGGAGAAGGGCTCGGCCTACCTGGCCTGGCGCGCCACCGTCGAGTACGTCGACGCCGAAGGGGAGCAGCGCGACATCATCTACGCCGACGCGATCACGGGCGACCTGGTCCTGCGCGCTCCGCAGATCCACCGCGCCCGCAACCGCAACACCTACAACGGCAACAGCACCTCCACGCTGCCGGGCACGCTCGTGCTGACCGAGACCGGCGGCACGACCAGCGACGCGGTGATCTCGACCGCGCACGCGCATGCCGCGACTTCCTACGACTACTACAAGAACGTGCACAACCGCGACTCGTACAACAACGCGGGCGCGCAGATCAAAACCACCGTCCATCACCAGGTGAACTACAACAACGCGTTCTGGAACGGCTCGCAGCTCGTCTACGGTGACGGCGACGGCACCCAGTTCCGCTACCTCGGCAACGCGCTCGACGTCGGCGCGCACGAGCTCTCGCACGCCGTGACCACCTACAGCGCCAACCTCACGTACTCGTACGAGTCCGGCGCGCTCAACGAAGGCACCTCGGACATCATGGCCGCGGCCGTCGAAGCGTGGAAAGACGGCGCCGTCAGCGCCGACACCTGGAAAGTCGGCGAGGACATCACCACTCCCAACACCCCCGGCGACGCGCTCCGCTACATGGACGACCCGGTCGCGGACGGCAGCTCCTACGACTACTACCCGACCCGCTACACCGGCACTGGTGACAGCGGCGGCGTCCACCTCAACTCCGGCATCGCCAACCTGGCCTTCAAGCTCTGGGTCACCGGCGGCACGCACCCGCGCGGCAAGACCACCGTCGTCGTGCCGGCGCTGAGCGCCACGGCCATGACCTCGATCGACATGGCCGCGAAGATCTGGTATCGCGCGCTGACGGTCTACATGACCTCCTCGACGAATTTCCAGGGCGCGCGCACCGCGACCGCCCAGGCCGCGACGGACCTCTACGGCGCGACCGCCGCGGACGCCGTGCACAAAGGCTGGGATGCGGTCGGCGTTCCGGGCACCCCGGGCGGCGGCGGCGGCGGCACCGTGACGCTGTCGAACGGCGTGGCCGTGACCGGCATCGGCGCCTCGACCGGCTCGTGGAAGCACTACAAGATCGCGGTCCCGACGGGCCAGACCCAGCTCCAGATCGTGATGTCGGGCGGCAGCGGCGACGGCGACCTCTACGTCAAGCGCGGCGCGCAGCCGACGTCCTCGGTCTACGACTACCGTCCGTACCTGAGCGGCAACAATGAGACCGTGACCGTGTCCAACCCCGTCGCCGGCGACTGGTACATCAGCATCTACGCGTACTCGACGTTCTCCAGCGTCTCGCTGAAGGCCACGTACACCGGCGCCGCCGCGTGCACCAGCGTCTCCGGGTCGCTCTCCGGAACCGGTGCGAACTGGTACTCCGCGCAGTACACGTCGAGCGTCAGCGGATCGCATACCGGCAAGCTGACCGGTCCGAGCGGTCCCGACTTCGACCTCTACCTGCAGAAGTGGAATGGCTCGTCGTGGGCGTCGGTCGCCGCCGGCGAGACGTCCACCGCGAACGAGAACGTGTCGTACAGCGGGACGTCCGGCACCTACCGCTGGCGCGTCTACGCGTACAGCGGCAGCGGCAGCTTCACGCTTTGCACGACCAAGCCGTAGCCGTTTCGTAGCACCACCCGGTTTCTTCACGGATGCCTCCTTCATCGAACGCTGGTGAAGGAGGCATTTCCATGTTCGAGACTTCCGTCGTCCACGTTCAGGCGCAGGCAGCGCGCGGCCGTGTCGGGTTACTGACCGCATCCCTGATGGCGCACAGCGCGATGATCGTCGGCGCCGTCGCGATGAGCATCGCCACGGTGCAGTTCCCGGCGGAGGCACCGCACGAGTATTCACTCGCTCCCGTCTTCACACCGATCACCGTCCCACCGCCCCTCGGCACGCCGAACGGCGGCGCGAAACCGGCCGCGCAGCCGAAACCGGCGCCCGCGCCCGTGCCGTCATCGACGATTACCGCGCCAGCGAACGTGCCGGAGAACGTCATCCCCGTGCAGTCGACCGGCACCGGCGAGACCACACTCACCACCGGCACCGGCACGGGGACGGAGGTGGGGCCGGTGGGCGTGCCGTGGGGAACGAAAGACGGAGTCGGCGATCTCGACGCGCCGCCCGCGCTCGTCGAAGTGCCCATAGACGCTGAGCCCGAGGCAAAGATCTATCAGCCGTATGAAGTGAACGCGCCCGTGCTGATCCGCAAAGTCGCGCCGCGTTATCCGCAACTCATGGCCCGCGTCGGCGGCACCGCGACCGTAGTCCTGCGCTGCGTGATCGACAGGAACGGCAACGTCCGCGACCCCGAAGTGATCGTCCCCGCGATGGCGCCCTTCAACGCCGCCGTCCTCGACGTCCTCCCGCAGTGGCGCTACAAACCCGCCACCCACGGAGGCAAGCCCGTCGATTCCTACCTCGAGCTCACAGTGACGTTCAACATGCAGCGATAAAAAGGTTTGTCATCCCGAGCGTCGAGTCG
>DASVSV010000190.1:0-10201 GCA_036387915.1 Thermoanaerobaculia bacterium | reverse complement strand
CCGGTAGATCAATACCTGGCGATGCGTGTTCGTCAGATGCTCCTCCGCCCGGATCACGTGCGTGATCTCCATGTCGTGATCGTCGACCACGACGCAGAAGTTGTACGTCGGATAGCCGTCGGAACGGACGATGATGAAGTCGCCGAGCGACTCCTTGCGCCACGTCACCTCGCCGCGAATCTGGTCGTCGATGGTGACGTCGCCGTCCTCCGGAACATGAAAACGAATCGCGTGCGGCGCATCGTCATCGCGGCGATTGGTCCAGCACGTGAGGTCGTAATGCGGCGGACGCCCCTCGGCCTCCGCCTGCTTGCGCTTGGCCTCGAGCTCTTCTTCGCGGCAATAGCAGCGGTAGGCGACGCCTCGCGTCACCAGCTCCGCTGCGGTGGCGTTGTACTGCTCGCGGCGCTCTGACTGCCGGTACGGCGCGTGCGGCCCGCCAACGTCCGGACCTTCGTCCCACTGCAGGCCGAGCCAGCGCAGGTCGTCGAGCACCATCTGCTCCGACTCCCGCGTCGACCGCGCCTGGTCGGTGTCCTCGACACGGATGATGAACGTGCCTTGGTGATGCTTCGCAAACAGCCAGTTGAAGATGGCCGTGCGCGCACCGCCGACGTGCAGGTGCCCGGTGGGCGACGGGGCGAAGCGAACGCGGACGCTCATTTCCAGAAGTCTATCCTGAGGAGCGAAGCGACGAATGGATCAACGGAGCCCTCACGATGGCGAGCTTTGGCGCGCTTCAGGTGAGGGCTCCGGTGACCCTTCGCTTCGCTCAGGGTTGACGTGGCGCTACCAGCACGATAGCCATCGCGCAGATCCCCTCGGCACGGCCGATGAAGCCGAGGTGATCCGTCGTCGTCGCTTTCACGTTCACGTGGCCCTCGGGGAGCGAGAGCAGTCTGGCGATCGACGTGACCATGGCGTCGCGGTGCGGGGCGAGCTTCGGCTGCTGGGCGATGATCGTCACGTCGACGTTCGCGATCTGCGCGTTCATGTCGGTGATGATGCGCAGAGCCTCGTGGACGAAGCGCGAAGAGTCGGCGTTGCGCCAGCGCTCGTCCGTCGACGGAAAGTAGTGGCCGATGTCGCCCGCGCCGGCGGCGCCGAGGAGGGCGTCGGTGATGGCGTGGAGGACGGCGTCGGCGTCGGAGTGGCCGGAGAGTCCGCCGGTCTCGCTGATGCGGACGCCGCCGAGGATCAGGGGGCGGGTGGCGTCGAAAGGATGGATGTCGACGCCCTGGCCGATGCGAATCACTGCTCGCTCCACTGCCTCAGGTACGACTCCGCGAGCTCGAGGTCCTCGGGCACGGTGATCTTCAGATTGCGCGGATCGCCGGGGATCCCTTTGACCGTGTAGCCGAAGCGCACCGCGAGGCCCGCCTCGTCCGTCCCCTCGATGCCTTCGCGCTGCGCGCGCTCGAGAATGTCGCGCAGGATCTCCGCGCGGAAACACTGCGGCGTCTGTGCCGCGCCGAGCATTCCGCGGTCGAGCGTCTGCGCGACCGTGGCGTCGGCGTTCATCATGTGGATGGTGTCGTTGACCGGGATCACCGGCAGCGCCGCGCCGACCTCGCGCGCCGCGGCCACCACGGCGTTCAGAATGGCGGAACTGAAGAGCGGCCGTGCCGCGTCATGAACGGCAATCAGTTCCGCGTCGCCTGCTTCGGCGAGGCCGCGGATGACCGACTCCTGCCGCGTCGCACCGCCGCCGACGAACATCACGCGCGCGGTGTTCTTCATCTGGCCGAGGAGCTTCTCCGGCACCGGCACGATGACGGTGGCCACGCTCTCCTCGGTCAGAAAACGCTCGATCACATGCAGGATCAGCGGCTGGCCGGCCAGCGAGACGAACTGCTTCGGGAGCGGGCCGCCGAAGCGGGAGCCGGTGCCGCCGGCGGGAATGATGACGACGAGATCGCTCACGCGGCACCGTCGGGATTGAGGATTGAGGATTGAGGATTGAGGATTAGAAGCACGGCGGCCGTTGGTCTCACGTTCTTAATCCTCAATCCTCAATCCGTCATCCTCAATCACGTTTGACCGAAGGCAGCCGCCAGGCTGCCGCAGGTCAGACGGCCATGATGTCCTGCTCTTTTTGCTTGAGCACCGAGGCCACTTCGTCGATGTGGCGGTCGGTGAGCTTCTGGATGTCGTCGAGGGCGCGCTTCTCTTCGTCCTCGGAGATCTCGTGGCCTTTGAGCATCTTCTTCAGTTTGTCGTTGCCGTCGCGGCGCACCTGACGGATCGCGGTGCGCGACTCCTCGGCCATCACGTGCGCCTTCTTCACGAGGTCCTTGCGGCGCTCCTCGGTGAGCATGGGGATCGGGACGCGGATCACCTTGCCGTCCGAGGTCGGATTGAAGCCGAGGTCGGAGGTGCGGATGGCCTTCTCGATCGGGGCCAGCATCGACTTGTCCCACGGCTCGACCACCAGCAGCGCGGGCTCCGGGACCTTGATGCTCGCGGCCTGCGCGAGCGGCGTCGGCGTGCCGTAGTAATCGACCACGATCGAGTCGAGCATGGCGGCGTTCGCGCGGCCGGTGCGGAGCGTCTTGAAGTGATTCTGCAGCGCCTCGATGGCGCCATGCATGCGGTGCTGCACGTCTTTGGTCACGTCATTGATCGACATAGTTCAACCTCGGAGTACCTCGGAGTACCTCGGAGTACCTCGGGGTACCCCGGGAGAGTCATATCTCCTCCGAGGAACGCCGAGGAACCCGAGGAACTCCGAGGAACTCAATCATGCTACCTCGTCGGAGACGATCGAACCGACGTCCTCGCCGAGCAGTGCGCGTTTGATGTTGCCCTTCTCGCGCAGGGAGAAAATATAGATCGGGATCGAGCTGCCGCGGGCCAGGTCGATGGCCGCGGCGTCCATCACCTCGAGGCGTTCGGCCAGTACGCGCTGATAGGTCACGTGCGGGAGGCGCTGCGCGTTCGGGTCCTTGTTCGGATCGGCGGTGTAGATGCCGTCGACCTTGGTGGCCTTGAAGATGATGTCGCACTTCAGCTCCGCGGCGCGGAGCGCGGCGGCGGAGTCGGTGGTGAAGAACGGGTTGCCGGTGCCGGCGGCGCAGATCACCACGCGACCTTTTTCGAGATGGCGGACGGCGCGGCGGCGGAGGAACGGCTCCGCGACTTCGGCCATGGTGATGGCGGTGGTCACGCGGGTCGGCACGTTGCGGCGCTCGAGCGCGTCCTGCAGCGCGAGGGCGTTGATCACCGTGGCCAGCATGCCCATGTGATCGCCGGCCACGCGGTCGATGCCCTGCGTCGCGCCGGTCACGCCGCGGAAGATGTTGCCGCCGCCGATGACGATGGCCACCTGCACGCCGAGCTGCTGCACTTCCGCGATCTCGTCGGCCACGGCGGCCAGGACCTCGGAGTCGATGCCGGAGCGGCGGCCGCCCATCAGCGCTTCGCCGGACAGCTTGAGAAGGATGCGTTTGTACTTGGGGTCGGCCATGCGAGGCGGTTTATAGCAAAAAGGCGACCCGAAGGTCGCCTTTTGTTCTGCGGGGCATGAGGCAGGGTCACTGCTTCATGTACGACGCGACTTCCGCCGCGAAATCTTCGCTCTTCTTCTCGATGCCCTCGCCGAGCTTGTAGCGGGTGAAGCGGGTCACGCTGTACGTGCAGCCCGTTTCCTTGCCGCGGCTCTCGAGGTACTTGGAGACGGTGAGCTTGTCGTCCTTGATGTAGGCCTGCTCGAGGCAGCAGTTCTCGGCGTAGAACTTCTCCATCTTGCCCGAGACCATCTTCTCGACGATGTTCTCCGGCTTGCCGGATTTGGCAGCCGCATCGCGGGCGATCTCGCGTTCGGTGTCGAGATCCTTCTGCGTCACGTCCTCGCGGCGCAGGAAGCGCGGCTCGGCCGCGGCGATGTGCATGGCGACGTCCTTGGCGATCTCGTCGACGGCGGTGCCGCCCTCGCAGTTCTCGGCCAGCACTTCGACCATGACGCCGATCTTGCCGCCGCCGTGGATGTAGGTGCCGATCTTCGCGCTCTGCGGCGCTTCGTAGCGCGCGAAGCGGCGGATGGAGATGTTCTCCTTGATGGCCGCGATGCGCTCGGCGACCTTCTGGCTCACCGGCTCGTCGGTGCCCGGCCAGTTCTCGGCCAGGAACTCCTCGACGCTGGTGGCGCGGCTCTGCGCGATGGCGCCCGCCACTTCGGCGGCGAACTTCTGGAAGATCTCGTTGCGGCCGACGAAGTCGGTCTCGCAGTTGACCTCGACGAGCACGCCGACGCTGCCGTCGACACGCGCGGCGATGGTGCCCTCGGCCGTGACGCGGCCGGCTTTCTTACCCGCTGCGGCCAAACCCTTCTTGCGAAGGATCACCACCGCCTGCTCCATGTTGCCCTCGGCCTCGGTGAGCGCATTCTTGACGTCGCCGAATCCGGCGCCGGTCTGCTCGCGAAGCTCCTTGATCATGGCTGGAGTGACTGTCATATCGAACCTCTCTGAATTGGTGGAGTAGCAGGCTTCCGCCCGCCATCGTGGGGAACGGCGGGCCAAAGCCCGCCGCTCCACGAGTCAATGAAGGGCTCAGACCGCGGGAGCGGTCTGCAACTGCTCTTCGGCCGGAACCTCGGCGGCAGCAGCGGCCGGAGCCGCAGGAGCCGCGGGAGCCGCGGCGGCTTCGCCGCGATCGCCCTTGTCCTCGACGCCGATGTAGCGCTCCTCGGCGAGGTTGTAGCCCTCGAGGACCGCGTCGGCGATCTTCGTCGTGAACAGACGGATCGCGCGGATGGCGTCGTCGTTGCCCGGGATGACGTAGTCGATGTCTTCCGGATCGCAGTTCGTGTCGACGATGGCCACCACCGGGATGCCGAGCTTCTTGGCTTCCTTGACGGCGATGTACTCCTTCTTCGGGTCGATCACGAAGAGCGCATCCGGCAGTCCGTCCATCTCACGGATTCCGATGAGGTTCTTCTGCAGCTTGTCGCGCTCCTTGTCGAGAGAGGCGCGCTCCTTCTTCGACATTTCCTTGTCGGGGTCGTTGAGCAGGCCTTCGATTTCCTTGAGCCGCTCGATCGACTTCCGGACCGTCGTGAAGTTCGTCAGAGTGCCGCCCAGCCAGCGGTTGTTCACGTAGAACATGCCGCAGCGGTTGGCCTCTTCGAGGATGGCATCCTGCGCCTGGCGCTTGGTGCCAATGAAGAGGATGCGTTTTCCCGCGGACGAGAGGTCCGCGATGAACGCGGAAGCTTCTTTAAAGAGCTTGAGCGTCTTCTGCAGGTCAATGATGTAGATCCCGTTGCGCTTCCCGAAGATGTACTTTTTCATCTTGGGATTCCAGCGCTTGGTCTGATGACCGAAGTGCACGCCAGCTTCCAAAAGCTCTTTCATCGTAATAGAGACCGCCAAGTGAACCCTCCTTTATCGATTGAGAATTGAAGATTGAATCCGAGGTACTGAACGTCTGCTGCAAAAACAAAAAGACAGGAGCTGGCGACGCTCCTGTCTTTCCAACGAACTCTAGGTGAACCGGAACATGAGACGGACTAGCGCTTCGAGAACTGGAAGCGGGCGCGGGCGCCCTTCTGGCCGTACTTCTTGCGCTCCTTCATGCGCGGATCGCGCGTGAGGAGACCGGCTTTCTTGAGACGCTTGCGGAGCTCGGTGTTGTACACCTGCAGGGCGCGCGAGATGCCGTGGCGGATCGCGCCGGCCTGGCCGCTCGGGCCGCCGCCGTCGACGGTGACGACGATGTCGAACTTGTCGACCGTCTCCGTGAGCGAGAGAGGCTGTCTGATGATCATCTTCAGCACTTCATTGCCGAAGTATTCGTCCATGGTGCGGCGGTTGATGACGATCGCGCCGGCGCCCGGACGGATGTGCACGCGAGCCGTCGAGGTCTTGCGTCGTCCCGTTCCGTAATATTCAACCAAAGCCAAGAGATCCTCCTGAAATTACTCGCCGACCTGCAGCGTCTCGGGCTTCTGGGCCTGGTGACGGTGGTTGGTTCCGCGATAAACCTTCAACTTCTTCAGCATTTTGCGGCCGATCTTGTTCTTCGGCAGCATGCCCCAGACTGCTTCCTCGATCATGCGCTCCGGCTTTTCGGCGCGCACGAAGCGGGCCGCGCTCTCTTTGAGGCCGCCCGGATAGAGCGAGTGGTGACGGTAGATCTTGTCCGTCTCCTTCTTGCCCGTCAGGCGGATCTTCTCGGCGTTGATGACGATCACATGATCGCCAGTGTCGAGGAACGGCGTGTACGTCGGCTTCGACTTGCCGGAGATGATGTTGGCGATCGTCGTGGCCAGACGTCCGAGGACCTGCCCTTCCGCGTCGACGATGAACCAGCGCGGCACGATGTCGCCCTGCTTGGGAAAATAGGTACGCATGACTCTCCTGACAATTTCACTTCGCTGCTGGACCGATCGGCGGGAGGTGTGGACCGCGAACGCCAATCAGTCACTCAAAGACGAAACACACACCTTCCCTTGGGGGAAAGGGCCAAAACGGTAACACTGCCGAACAGGGGGAGTCAAGGCGTTCATTCCCGAGTCTCCGCCCTCGGAACGGCTTACCGTTCGCGAAGTTGGTGAACCGCGATCCGAGCCAGTCCCTTCCCGCTACCGTCGTGATGGTGCGATGGCGCTCCGTTGCGCATTGTGACGTGCCTTGCGGCAGCCGGTTTTCCGGTCAGCGGCGCATCGCGCCGTTGTGATACAAGCGCGCGTCGTGAGCGCAAGCCTGATCGACGGAAAAGCGGTCGCGCAGCAGGTCGAGCACGACGTGGCCACGGCCATCGTCCGCCTCGGATTCCGCCCCGGACTGGTGGCGGTGCGCGTCGGTAATGACCCGGCCTCCGAGATCTACGTGCGTAACAAGGCGAAGAAGGCGCGCGAGCTCGGGCTGGAAGGGACGGAGCTGATCTTTCCCGACACCATGTCCGAGGAGGAGCTGCTCGCGGAGATCGCGCGATTGAATGCCGACGACCGGGTCGACGGCATCCTCGTGCAGTTGCCGCTGCCGAAGCAGATCGACGCGCGCAAAGTCATCGACGCGATCGCGCCGGCGAAAGACGTCGACGGCTTTCATCCCATCAGCGTGGGCATGCTGCACCAGGGGCGTCCCGCGCTCGCGCCGTGCACGCCGGCGGGCGTGATCCGCCTCATCGAGTCGACCGGCGTAACCATCGAAGGAAAGCACGCCGTGGTGATCGGGCGCAGCGACATCGTCGGCAAACCGATGGGGGCGCTGCTGCTGCAGCGCAATGCCACGGTGACGATCTGCCACTCGCGCACGCACGACCTGCCGTCCGTCGCGCGGCAGGCGGACATCCTCGTCGCCGCGATCGGCAAGCCGATCTTCGTCAATGACGATTTCGTGAAGCCGGGCGCGGTGGTGATCGACGTCGGGATGAACCGCGTCGGTCCCGAATTCGCGGCGCAGCTCGCACACGATCCCGACAAGTCGCGCCTCCTCGAGAAGAACAACTCCGTCCTGCTCGGCGACGTCGATTTTGCGCGCGTGAAAGAGCGCGCGTCGTGGCTGACGCCGGTGCCGGGCGGCGTGGGGCCGATGACCATCGCCATGCTGATGCAGAACACGGTCACGGCAGCGGAGCGGCGGCGGCGATGATTCTCCGCGTCGGTTTGACGGGCGGCATCGCCTCGGGCAAATCGACGGTGCGCGAGCTTCTCGCGCAACTCGGCTGTCACACCATCGACGCGGACAAACTCGTCGCGCAGCTCTACGAGCCGGGACGCGCCGGACACGCCGCGCTCATCAAGACGTACGGCCGCGGCATCCTGCGCGACGACGAGACGATCGACCGCGTGAAGCTCGCCGACATCGCCTTCGCCAGTACGGACGCGGCGAAGAAGCTGAACGCGCTGATTCATCCGATCGTCATCAGCGCGACGGAAGACTGGCTGCAGCAATTCGACGACGGCATCGCGGTCGTGGAAGCGACGCTGATGATCGAGTCCGGCGGACGCCAGCGTTACGACAAACTGGTGATCGTCGACGTCGAGCCGGCGGTGCAGATCGAGCGCGGCATTGCCCGCGGCCTCACGCGCGAGGAAGTGGAGCGGCGCATCGCCAACCAGATTCCGCGCGAGGAGCGCCTGCGTCACGCCGACTATGTGATCGACAACAGCGGCGACCGCGTACAGCTCGAGGCGGAGACGTGCCGCGTGTACGACCTCCTCCGCGCCGACCTCGACAAAAAGAAACGCCTCGGGGGGTGAGCCCTCCGAGGCGTTTCAAGGTACAGCGACTGCGACGACTAGGTCGTGGTCGTGCCGCTCGTGCCCGTGCCCGTGCCCGTGCCGCCCGTGCCCGACGTATCCGTGCCGGTCATCGTGCCGCCCGTGCCCGACGTATCGGTGCCGGTCGTGCCGCCCGTGCCCATCGTGTCGGTGGACATCGTGTCGGTGCTCATGGTCATCGAGGTGTCGGTGGCCATGCCGGTGTCGGTGCCGGAGGTCATCGACGTGTCGGTCATGCCGGTGTCGGTGCCGGCGGTGTCAGTGGTCGACTCGCTCTTGGCGCAGCCGACGGCCATGACGAGGGTGAGGGTCGCGAGCAATACGAGAATCTTCTTGGTCATTCTGATTTCCTTTATTGTTGTGTTCGTATTCGGTTGGGGACAGTTTCCAGTCGAATGCGTCACTCTGGGTGCCGGCGCTCACCTCCTTGCCGTTCGTGGAATCGAGCTGTGTGCTGTTTTGCGCCTCACGCAAATGAGTGCGCAGAAAACCCCACGCGGCAAGGAGCAACACGAGTGCCAAAACAGAAACGCCTCGCTTTGCAGCGAGGCGTTTCGAGGCCCGGATCCCGGGGGCAGAGACTAGGTCGTGGTGGTGGCCGTGGTGCCGGTGGCCGAGGTCTCGGTGGTGGCGCTGGTGGCCGACGTGTCGGTCGCCATCGTGTCGGTGGCCATGGTGTCGGTGGTCGACATCGTGGTCGTGTCGGTGGCCATGGTGTCGGTCATGCCGGTGTCGGTCGAGGTCATCGACGTGTCGGTGGCGGCGGTGTCGGTGGCGGCCTCTTCCTTCTTGCACGAGACGGCAAAGAGCGAGAGACAGAGCACGACGATCAGGGTGAGAACGACAGACTTCTTCATTACGAGTTTCTCCTTACGATTTTCCAGATCCTGAGGATCTGTTTCTGGGGATCGAATCCGGCGGGGGCACGGAAGGCGCACGGCGCCCTCACGTCGGCGCTATGATACGGCCGAGTCTGATGATGTCAAGCTCACTGACCCTGATCCCACCAATCCCGGAGCCTCAGCACGCGCGGACGGTCTCGTTCGACGGCACGACGCTCCATTACGACGTCTACGACGCGCCCTCGTCCTCGGCCGTGGTGGTCGTGCCGGGCTTCTGGCGCGACCGGCGGCACGTGTCGATGGTGCGGCTCGCGCAGTCGGTCGTCGCGGAAGGCTATCGCGCCGTGGTCATGGATCCGCGCGGGCATGGCGAGAGCGAGGGCACGTACGGCTTCAACCAGCACGAGCACAACGACGTCGCCGCGGTGATCCGTGACCTGCTGCGCAACAACGGCACGATCTCCAACGTGACGCTGGTCGGCTTCTCGTACGGCGGCGCGATCGCGATCTCAGCGACCGCGCGTCATGAGGACCTGCCGGTGTCGGCGATCCTGCTGATCTCGTCCGTGGCTGATTTCTCGATGATCACGCCGCGGCTGAACCCGTTCACGATGCACCGCCACATTGCGCTGTCTCAGGCGCTGCGCACGCCGAAGTTCGCCTGGAACGTGCGCAAGAGCGCGAAGCTCAGCGCCATTGAAGACATCGCCAGAGTGCACGTGCCGGTCTGCTTCATCCACGTGAAGAACGACTGGCTGATCGGGCATCACCACTCGGTCGCGCTGTACGACGCGGCGCACGAACCGAAGGAGCTGCACCTGCTCGACATCGAAGGGAACTACCACGCGGACCGGATTTTCAACGTCGCGTCGGATTCGGTGGAGCCGATCGTTCGCGAGTTTTTAGGAAGGCATTGCGTGAAGTGAATGAGGAGGAGTAGAGGCAGGCCCGGAGCCTCTACTCGGGCATCATCCGCGAGCAGAGGTTCCGGGTCTGGCTCTACTCACGGGATCGGCAGCGGCGGAATCTGCCGGTCGGGCCGCGGCTGTCTGACGATCTCGATCTCGATCACCTGCAGCTCCGGCATCATCTCGTCGTAGCGGGGGCGCCTGGCTTCCGGCTTAACAGTCGC
>DASVSV010000189.1:0-4721 GCA_036387915.1 Thermoanaerobaculia bacterium | reverse complement strand
CGTCGCCTCGCCGATTCTGGCGTCACTGCTGTCGCTGCAATCGAGCGCGCCGCTGGACACGGCCGCGGGCGGGTTCGTGCTGAACGCCTCCGATCACGCCACGCTGAAGAACGGCACGGCCGTCACGCTACGGAACAGCATCGGCGATGAGCTGATCGTGAGACTGGTGGCGGACTTTCCGGACTACACGCCCGAGCCGCGTCCCGACTTTCAGGCGAACGTCCGCGCCGGAAATCCGTTCGGCGTGGAGATCCTCGGCCAGACGCTGTACGTCGTCGACGCCAGCCAGAACGTCATCCGCCGCGTCGACGCGAACACGGGCCAGACCACGACGCTGACGACCTTCGGCAAGATCCCGAATCCGACGCCGGTCGGCCCGCCGGTGATCGACCCGGTGCCGGACAGCGTCCACGTGCGCGGCGACGACCTGGTGGTGACGACGCTGACCGGCTTCCCGTTCCCGGCCGGCAGCGCGAGCGTGCTGAAGGTGAGCACGACCGGCGGCGCGACGCAGCCGCTCATCACCGGCCTGACGTCCGCCATCGACTCGGCACCGCTCGGCCACGGCCCCAACGACCCGCTGGTGGTGCTGGAGTTCAGCACGAACATGGTCCAGCAGGCGCCCGGCCGCCTGCGCCTGGTGACGCCGTCCGGCGCGTCGACGACCATCGCCGAGAACCTGATTCTCGCTGATAACCTCCCTACGCCCACCAGCATGGTGGTCGATCGGGTGACGGGGGAGATCTTCATTACGCATGTCTTCCCGGGCTTCATCACGCGCATCAACGCCGCGGCGCTGCTGCCGCCCGCGCCGCCGACGGCGATCGTCCCGGTCGTGGCCTCGGTGGCCGGTGCCTTCGGCGCGCGCTTCACGACGATGATGCAGATCAGCAATCCCTATCTGTTCGCGATCTCAGGGCGGGTGGTGGTCCGTCCGGCGGGGCTGGCGGGATCGCCGACCGATCCATCCGCGACGTACTCCCTGGCGCCGTTCGCGACGGCGACGCTGGCCAATCCGATGGCCAGCGGCGCGGGCTCGCTGGACGTGCTCGCGGGCGTTGGCTCGGCGCCCGTGATCGTCACGACGATGACCGAAACGACGTCGATGAGCCGCCTGCAGATCCCGGCGGTCGATCCGGCGGACGCACTGACCACCGGCACGCGCGGCACGCTGATCACGCCCACGGATCCCGCGCAACAGCGCTTCAACATCGGCATCCGCACCCTCGGCCAGGGAGCGAATCTCACCATCCGTCTCTACGACGGCGCCGGCGCGCTCGTGACCTCCGTCACCCGCGCCTTCCCGCCGAACTACTTCCAGCAGTTCTCCTTCTCCGATCTCCTCGGCACGCCGCTCGGCGCGAATCAATCGGTGGCGATCGAGGTGCTGAACGGCAGCGCCATCATCTACGGCGCCGCCGTCGACAACAGCAGCGGCGCGATGTCGTTGCAGATTGCGCGAGGGGCTGCGGAGTAACGTGTGGAGCGGCGGGCTTCAGCCCGCCGCTTTGTTTTCTATGGAGTGCGGCGGCCTGGCCGCCGCTTTTGTATTCGTGAGCAGTACTGGCGAGACGCACCCGCATGGCAGGGTGCGCGCGAATTGGAAAGCGGCGGCTAAGGGAGGGTGTCTCAAAACGGTTCTCTCGCGGGTTCTCACGCCGGAGGCGTGGCGTACGGTAGCCGGTGGTAAGCGCCGAAGGCGCGCCACCACCGGTAATGGTGCGACAACGATTCGCACCCAGAAAGGGTGCCGTACGCGACCCCTCCGGGGTCGGAGATGAGGCCGACCGTAGCCGGTGGTGGCGCGCCGTCGGCGCTTACCACCGGCTACCCTACGTCACGCCTTCGGCGTGACAAAGCATAACGCCAGTTTTGAGATACCCTCCTAAGGCCGCCGCACTCCATATAAGAGATACGCGCGATCACGCGCACTTCGAACGGGACACGCAATACCTGTGGGCGTGATCTGACGCCCGCTACGCGGACGGGAGATCTGGGCTTGCGTCCCCCCGGCGGAGAGCCGGGGGCTATTATCTTTTGGCGTGCTACGCACGCTCGAATGCGCACTTTGAAGTTCGCGTCTTATGCTCGTTGTTCTATTGGCTGGGAGGTGGACGGTGGCAATCACCAGAGTTTCATCGAAGTACCAGATCGTGATTCCCAAGGACATAAGACGAACGGCTGATATCCACGTCGGCCAGGAGTTTCAGATGATCGCGAAGAGCGGACACATCACACTCGTTCCTGACAGGCCGATTGCTTCGATGCGCGGGTTCGTGCGAGGAATGCGGACGACGGGCTTTCGGGAGAAGAAGGATCGGATGTAATTGTTGTCGCAAGGCTTACACCTGCCACGCGTATCCCACTTTCAAAAACAACGTCCGGCTCTGTTGCCTGAGGTCGATTTCGGCGTTGGCGGAGTGGGTGTCGGAGTAGCCGAGGAAGAGAACGGTCAGGGGGTTGATCTTGTAGGAGAAGAGGAGTTGGTTGAAGAAGTCGCGGCTGCGGGCGTCGGTGGGGGCGTCGTAGAGCGTCGGGTCGCGGTCGACGTCGAGGTGCTGGCCGATCCAGCGGACGAAGGTGCGGTTGTTGAGCTGGTAGGTGGCCCGGAGCTCGGTCAGGTTGGCGGTGAAGAGGCGCCCTTCGTCGACGTCGAGGTTTTCGAAGGCGTGGCTCAGGTTCAGGCGGAGGTGGCGGCCGACGTTCCAGCGCACGCCGGGATCGAAGCGGAGCTGTTCTCCCTGGCGGGCGTTGGCGAAGTCGATCTGATTGCCGGCGGTGGCCTGCGCGGTGACGAACACGTCGGGGTGCGCGGCGAATTCGCCGTAGAGGGCGATGCGGCTGGTGTCGAACAGCTCTCCCCGGTAGCGCTGGTCGTGCAGGGCGAAGATGTCGGCGCGGACGAAGGACTGCCGCGGCCCCTGCGCCCAGGCGTAAAAGTCGGCGCGGCGCTCGAGGCGATCGCCGTCCTGGTCGTCGACATCGGCGGCCTCAGCTCCGACGCGCAGGTGCTTCCAGGCGCCGGTCTCCGGATACCAGGCCCGCTCGAGGGCGATGCCTTTCTCGCGAAAGTCGGCACGCGGCACGAAGCCGAGGTCGGCGCGGAAGTCTTTGGCCACGTCGCGGTAGAGGAAGTAGTACATCCAGTCGCGGGAGGTGTGCTGGTAGACCGCGCGGATGCCGTGGCCGGTGATGTCGGAGGCGCTCTGCCCCGCGCTCGCGGCCACGGAGGCCGGATACTGCGTCGACGATCCGAGGAGCTCGAGGCGGAAGGCTTTGGTGCCGCGCCAGCGGAAGAGGATGTCGCCGCCGAGCATGCGGTTGTGAAAGCCGTCGCCTTCGCGGCTGGTGAAGAAGAGCCCTCCGGTGGCGGAGCCGGCGGCGGTGCCGAACAGGTCGCGGCGATAGCGGAGGATGGTGGAGAGGTTCTCCTCCTCCGAAAACCGCAGCCGGCTTCCCTCGGCGGACGGGATGAGGAAGTTGGTGCGGCGGTCCTGGGTGACGATCGCGCCGAGGGCGTTCTTGCCGGCTTTGCCGGTCAGCTTCACGCCCCATTCCGGGTCGGCGATGTTGCGGCTGTAGATGGCGTTGAAGCGCGTCTCGAAGATGTCGGCGCCTTCGAGGAAGAACGGCCGTTTCTCGGGGAAGAACAAGGCGAACTGGGTGTTGACCGCGAGCTGCGCGGCGTCGGCTTCGACCTGCGAGAAGTCGGGATTGACGGTGCCGCTGAAGGTGAAGTTGGGGGTGATGCCCCATTGCCCGGTCAGGCCGGCCTCGACGACGGGATCGTCGGTCTCGAGCGGCCCGTTCGGAAAGTCGTTGCGGAAGCCGTTCTGCGACGCGGTGATGGTGGGATTGAGCTCGATGGAGCGCGCGGGGGAGACGCCGGCAATGCCGACGAGACTCGCGGACTGGCAGAGGAGGCAGTTGTTGCCGCGCAGCTGCGGGTTGAGGCCGAGGCGGTACTGCTGGTTGCGCGGGTACATGCGCACGGCGTCGATGCCCCAGGTCATCTCGCCGCCGCCTGCAGGAAAGCGGAGCGACGAGAAGGGGATGCGCATCTCGACCTCGTAGCCGGTCGCGGTGGTCCGTCCGGCGGAGTCCCAGATGGCGTCCCACGAGCTGTCTTCGTTGCCGGTCATCTCATTCTGGGTGAGGTCCATCTGCACGCCCAGCGGATTGGCGAAGAATTCGAAGGCGCGGCGCTCGTCGTTGAAGGTGTCGAGGGCGATCCCGACGAAGTCGTCGCTGAAGGCGTTGTCGCGATCGGAGTAGCGCGCCCGGATCTGCTGCGGATCGGGGTCGTGCGCGCGGAACGCGGCGTAGAGGTTGGAGGAGTCGTACGTGATCCAGACCTCGGTGCGCACCGGCGCCGGCTGGTTCTCCGCGGGACGGGTCTCGTACGCGAGCTCGAAGGTCGGCGGCGCGGCGTACGTGCTCTCGTCCAGACGGCCGTCGACGCGGATGGTGTCGGCGAGGCGCGTGACGCGGTAGACGGGCTTGGTGCGTGGCTGCGGGGCTTCCTGTGCGGTTGCTGCCAGCGCGGTCGCGAGCCAGGCGATGACTGCGACGGGAACGTGTTTCTGCATCAAGCGTTGTCTCCTCGATCTCCGCGCGCGGGGCGGTTGGGAGGGAGAGTAGTGCGGGAGGGTGGGGGATGAGTTCACGAGTGGGTGAACTTTCGTCGTCACATCGTTGTCATCCCGAGCGTGAGTCGAGGG
>DASVSV010000188.1:0-19121 GCA_036387915.1 Thermoanaerobaculia bacterium | reverse complement strand
TGGGTGGGCGGCGGTGCGGGATGACTTTCTCCCGACTGCCTCGCAGTGCTGCACCAGCAACCAGCAACTCCAGCGACGCGCTCTACTCCGCCTTCAACGAGCCGCACGTCACCATCGCGGAGTCGTACGGATTGCCGACCTTCCCCTTCGGCTGCAGCCAGGACTTGTTCACCATCGGGCAGGAGTAGACGGCGGGTTTCTTCCCGTCGAGCGAGGCGCGCTGCTCGATCATCTTTTCGGAGAGCGCGCCGAAGGCGGTGCGGGCTTTGCCCATGTCGGGGGCTTTGGCGACGGCGTCGGCGAGCCTGGCGACGGCCTCGTTGTTCGCGGCGCGGGCGTCGGTGGCGAGCGCGGCGGCGTGCTTGTTCACGTCGACGAGCTTGTTCTTGATGAAGCCCTGGCGGACCGCCTCGTACTTTGTGAAGAGGGCCGGGTTGGCGAGCGCGGGCAGGGAGAGAGCGAGCAGGAGAATGAGTTTTTTCATGTCGTTTTGTGTCCCGAAGGTTGCAGGCGGCCTCGGCGGAGGTCGCGTCGTTTCATCATCAGAAAAATGATCGGTGTCACGAGGAGAACGTGAATCGTCGACGTTACCATCCCGCCGATGAGCGGAACCGCGATCGGCTTCATCACGTCGGAGCCGGTGCCGGTCGCCCACAGCAGAGGCAGCAGGCCGATGACCGTGGTCGCGACCGTCATGATCTTCGGCCGCACGCGCAGCAGCGCGCCCTCCACGGTGGCGTCGAACAGATCCTGTTCCGTCGCGTTCGGCAGCCTCTTGTCGAGCGCCTCGTGCAGGTAAAGCACCATCACCACACCGGTTTGCACCGCCACGCCGTACAACGCGATGAACCCGACCCAGACCGCGACCGACCAGTTGAACTGATAGATCCACATCAGATACACGCCGCCGATCAGCGCGAAGGGGACGGAGAGCATCACCAGCGACGCCTCCACCGCCGAGTGGAAGGTGAAGTAGAGGATCACGAAGATGATCACCAGCACGAGCGGCACGAGCAGCTGCAGACGCTTGCGCGCGTGGATCTGGTCCTCGTACTGGCCGGAGAACGTCAGCGAGTAGCCGGCCGGCAGCGGCAGTTGCGCGTCGAGCGCGTCGCGGGCCTCGTCGACGAACGAGCCCATGTCCCGGCCGCGCACGTTGAGTTGCACCAGCGCGCGGATCTGCCCGTTCTCGGAGTTGATCATGGCCGGACCGGCGCTGGCGGTGATCTTCGCGAGCTGCCCGAGCGGCAACTGTAAGCCCGACGCAACGGTGATCAACATGTTGTTCATCGCCTGGATGTTGTCGCGATAGTCGGCCAGGTAGCGCACCTGCACCGGGTAACGCGCGCGCCCTTCGACGGTGGTGGTCACGTTCATGCCGCCGATCGCGGTCTCGATCGCGTCGAGCACGACGCCGACCGGGATCCCGTAGCGCGCCACCGCTTCGCGGTCGACGTCGATGTCGATGTACTGGCCGCCGGAAATGCGCTCGGTGTAGAGATCGGCGGCGCCGGGGATCTTGCGCAGGATGCCTTCGGCCTGCAGGCCGAGGCGCTCGAGCGTGGGGAGATCGGGTCCGAAGATCTTGATGCCGAGCTGCGTGCGCACGCCGGTGTTGAGCATGTCGATGCGGTTGATGATCGGCTGCGTCCAGGCGTTGGTGACGCCGGCGATCTGCAGTTGCGCGTCGAGCTCCTGAATGATGGTGTCCTTGGTCATCCCGGCCGGCCACTCGCTTTTCGGTTTCAGCTCGACGATGGTCTCGAACATCGAGACCGGCGCGGGATCGGTGGCGGTCTCGGCGCGTCCCACTTTGCCGAGGACGTACTTCACCGCCGGATGTTTGGCGATGATCGCGTCCTGCACCTGAATGATCCGACGCGCCTCGGTGACGTTGATGGCCGGCAGCGTGATGGGCATGTAGAGCAGCGAGCCCTCGTCGAGCGGCGGCATGAACTCGCGTCCGAGGGAGAGCATCATCGGGATGGCGACGAGGAGCGCGATCAGGTTCAGCGCCAGCATCACCTTCCCGTACTTCAAAGACCACCGCAGGAACGGCTCGTAGATGCGCGTGAAGAAGCGGCTGACCGGGTTCTCGTGCTCCGGCCGCATGCGCCCGCGCATGAAGAACGTCATCAGCACCGGCACGAGCGTCACCGCGAGCAATGACGCGCCGATCATCGCGAACGTCTTCGTGTACGCGAGCGGCTTGAACATCTTTCCCTCGCGACCGTCGAGGAGGAAGACGGGGAGAAAGGAGGCGATCATCACCAGCAGCGAGCCGAAGATGGCCGGGCCGACCTGCTGCGCCGAACGGATGATGATGGTGTTGCCATCTTCGTCCGGAGCTTTCTCCGCCAGCTGCCGGTGCGCGTTCTCCACCATCACGATCGAGGCGTCGACGAGCTCCCCGATGGCCAGCGCCACGCCGCCCAGCGACATGATGTTGGAGGTGATGCCGAACTGCTTCATCAGGATGAAGCTGATCAGCGCGGAGAGCGGCAAACCGACCAGCACGGTGATCACGGACCCGCCGTGCAGCAGGAAGACGATCACCACCACCGACACGATGACCGCCTCCTCGGTCAGCGCGTTCCTGAGCGTCGCCACGGCGCGCTCGATCAGCTCCGAGCGGTCGTACGACGTGCGGATCGTGACGCCGGCGGGCAGGCCTTTCTCCAGCTCGCCGATGCGCAGCTTCACGCGGTCGATGACTTCCTTCGCGTTCTCGCCGTAGCGCGCGACGATGATCCCGCCGACCACTTCGCCTTTGCCGTTCTCGTCCAGCAGGCCGCGCCGGATGTCGGACCCGAGCTGCACGCTGCCGATCGACGACAGATGAATCGGCGTGCCGCCCGGCGCGTCGACGACGATGTTCTCGAGATCGGAGAGGCGCTTGACGTAGCCGATGCCGCGGACGATGTACTCCGACTGCCCGACCTGGATCAGCCGTCCGCCGACGTCGTTGTTCGAGCGGCGTACGGCCTCGACGACCGTGTAGAGTGACACGCCGCGCGCGGCCATCCTGATCGGGTCGAGATTGACCTGGTACTGCTTGACGAACCCGCCGACGCTCGCCACCTCCGCAACACCGTCGACAGATTGGAGCCCAAGCTTCAGGTACCAGTCCTGGATCGAACGGAGCTGCACCAGGTCGTGCGTCTTCGATTGCAGCGTGTACCAGTAGACGTGTCCGACACCCGTCCCCTCGGGGCCGAGTCGCGGCGTGACGCCGGCGGGGAGCAGTCCGCTGATGTAGTTCAGGCGCTCCAGCACGCGCGTGCGCGCCGAGTAGATGTCGACGTCGTCGTCGAAGATTACGTACACGAGCGAGAAGCCGAACATCGACTGCGCGCGCACGGCCTTCAGGCTCGGCAGCCCCTGCAGGTTCGACGCGAGCGGGTACGTGACCTGGTCTTCGACGAGCTGCGGCGAGCGGCCGGGCCAGTCGACGAAGACGATGACCTGGTTGTCGCTGATGTCCGGGATCGCGTCGAGCGGCGTGCGCAGCGTCGCCCAGACCCCCACGCCGACGATGGCGGCGTAGATCAGCAGGACGATGAAGCGATTGCGGGCGGAGAGTTCAATGATTCGCTGGATCATGTTGTGCGCGCGGAGGAGACCGGGTCATAGCCTCACAGCCTCATAGGCTCATAGGCTCATAGGCTCATAGGGTCGGCGGAGCGGGTTCTGCCTAGGAGACTGTGAGACTGTGAGCCTATGAGACTGTGAGCGGCTCAGTGCGCGTGCCCTCCTGTCGGCGATCGCAACTGCGCTTCCGAATCGAGCAGGAACCCGCCCTCGACGACGACGCTCTCCCCCTCGCGCAGGCCGGACACGATCACGACCGTGTCGCCGTGGCTGCTGCCGGTCTTAACGGCCCGTGGCTCGTAGGAGCCGGGCCGCGTCTCGACCCAGACGAACTGTTGACGGCCGCGGTCGACGATGGCGCTGGCCGGCACCATGATGTGCGGCGGTGCGGGGGCGCCGAGGATGCGGGCGTTCACGTACATGTCCGGCTTGAGCTGGTTGTTCGGGTTAGTGAGCTCAATGCGCACACGCGCGGTGCGGGTCGCGCCGGCGAGCACCGGCACGATGAACGAGACCGTGCCGTGGAACGTGCGCCCCGGCACCGCCGCGGCTGTGATCTCGACGCGGTTGCCGAGCTTCACGTCCGGCAACTGCTGCTCGTAAACGTCCGCCTCGATCCAGACCGTCGAGAGGTCGGCGATCTCGAGCAGCGGCTGTCCCTGGGCGACGTACTGCTGCTCGACGGCGAGCTTCTTCGTCACCACGCCGGAAACCGGAGAGACGATGGTCGTGGCCATGATCGGCTTGCGCGTGCGCTCGAGCTGCGTGATCTGTCCGGCACTCATGCCGAAGAGCTGCATGCGCCGGCGTGTCGACTCGACGAGATCGTCCGCGGCCGTGCGCGCGCCGGTGAAGCCCGCGCGCTCCATGCGCGCGCGGTTCTCCAGCGCGAGCAGATACTCCTGCTGCGTCGAGAAGAGATCGGGCGAGTAGATGGTGCCGACCGCCTCGCCGCGGCGCACCGTGTCGCCGGTGAAGTTGACGTGCAGCCGCTCGATGCGGCCGGCCGTGTACGCGCTGACCTGCGAGACGCGGCGCTCGTCGAACGTGACGCGACCCGTGGTCACGAGCTCGCCCGTGTGCGTGTCGAGCGCGACGCGCACCGTGCGCACGTTCGCGGTGACGCGCTGTTCGGGCGACAGCGCGATCCCGTCGAGCGAGCCCGTGGCCGTGCCGTTGGCTGCAGCCGCCGGCACGGCGTTGGTGCGCTTCACCAGCGCCATCGCGCAGATCGGGCAACTGCCCGGCTTGTCCGAGACGACGGTGGGATGCATCGGGCAGTAATAGACGTCCGCCGCTTTCTCGACCTGCGTCTCCGCGGTCTTCGGTGTCTCCGCGCGCTTGCACGCGGATATGCTCGCGGACAGGGGCAGCAGTGCGACGAAAATCAGCAGGAGTTGGCGTTTCATGCGGCACCTCGGGCGCCGCGGCGCAGGGCCTCGTACGTCACGACCGCCTGCGCGTGTCGCGCGAGCAGCTCGAGGTGCTGCAGCCGCAGCCGCAGATAGTCGGCCTGCGTGGTGAGGATGGAGTCGAACGGCGCCTTGCCGGTCTGATACGCGGCCAGCGTCGACTCGAACGCGAGCTGCGCCTGCGGCACGAGCACGTCGTGATGGAACTTCAGCTGGTTGGTGGCGTCTTCGTGCGCGACGAAGGCCGCGGCCATCGCGGCACTCAGCGCGCGCCGCTCTTCCTCGATGCGCGCCTGCGCCGCGTCACGGCGCAGGATGGCCTCGCGCACGCGCGGCTCGTCGAGCTGTTTCGTGCGCAACGGCAACTCGATGCGCGCGACGACGCTGAAGATGTCCCGCTGCATCGCGCGATAGCCGTACTGCGCTTCGAGATCGAGATCGGGACGCAGCTCGAGTTTGGCGAGCCGCACGTCCTCCTCGGCACGCGCAACGTCGGCTTCGAGCGCGAGCAGCGCGGGATGGTCGGCCGGCGGCGTGGGCGCGCCGACGGTCCACTCGCTCGTCGTTTCTGCGAGCGCGAGCGCCGGCGTCGCGGTCTCCAGCGGCAACCCGACCAGCGGCAGCAGTTGCGCCAGCGCCGCGCGGCGCCTGCCGCGCAGACGCAGCGTCTCGTGGTCGAGGTCCGCTCCCTGCAGTTGCGCGCGGATGACCTCGGACTGCATGGCCGTGCCGACCTCATAGCGCACCCGCGCCGCGGCCACGACGGCGTCGATCAGCTCGCGGACCTGCGCGATCGCGCCGAGCTGCGCGTCCGCGGCGGCGAGGTCGTACCACGCCATCAGCACGTCGCGACGGATCTCTTCGCGCGCGGAGTCGAGCATCTTCTCCGCCGCGCGCGCCTCGAGCTCCGCGGCCGTGCGCATCGCGTCGCGCCTGTCTGGACGGACCATGGTCTGGGAGATCCCGACCATGTACATGGTCATCATCTCGTCGTCGCGCAGGTCGACCTGTTTGTTCTGCAGGCCGGCCATCAGCATCGGGTTCGGCAGCGAAGCCGCCGGCGTGACGCGCTCCCGCGCCGCCGCCGCCTCGGCGCGCATGCGCGTCAGCGTGGGATGACTCTCCAGCGCCGCGGCGACCACCGCGCCGCGATCGTGAAAGTCGAGGGCTGCCGCCGGCCAGGCCAGCAGCAACATGAAAAGAAGCCGTTTCATCGAATACCTCCGCGTTCTCCGGAAATCAGGGAGAGGCGCGAGGGATCAGATGAGGAACTGTTCGTTGAGGAGGAACAGGGGCGGGGTCGGTGGCGGAGCGGGCGCGCCGGCGAACGTGCGCGCATGCGGGTCCGTGCGCGCGGGCGGCTCGACGACGTGCGGCACGAGCGTCACCGCGATCTGCTTCTGCAGCGGGAGCGTGATCTGCGCGGCGGTGGACAGCTCCGTCCGCGTGTCGCGCTGAGCCATCGACGGCACGCAGCACGGCATCTGCGCGTGGACCGTGGCGGTCTTCTCGTTTTTGCAACAGAGAGCGTCGGCGCAGGGCAACAGTCCGGCGGCCAGCACCGTCAGTGCCACCGCCATCAGGATTGCCGCTCGTACGGATCGCCGCATTTCCACGATCCGCAACGATACGCCGGTTTGGACCATTCCGCGCCGTCAGTCGGTGATTTCGTCGGACTGGAACCGCGTGCGGATCTCCTGATTGAAGTACGACCCGATCGACGGCGCCTTCAGCATCGCCTCGTACATGCTGCGCGGCACGCCGAAGTAGTGGTACTTGCGCCCGGTGCGGAACTGCACTTCCAGCGTGGCGCTGCGCGTGTCGTGGCCGACCGCGACGATGACCGAGGAGTTGACCTGCTTCCGCCGCACGGATGCAGCGACGAAAGGGTTAAGACACATTATTTCAAAGGAGCGTATGAGTGTCTGCGCGCTCAGTCGCTCCACTTCAACTGGAACTCGAGCTCGTGCTCGCCCGAGGCGCGCTCGTGCTCGATGTTGAACTTCGCGTCGGCAGGGATGCGCAGCCGCTCGCCGGCAACCTGGATCGTGAACGCGCTCTCGGTCTCGAGCGCGTCGGCCAGGCGCCGCAGTTTCTCGATGAACTGTCTGCGCGGATAGGTCTTCTCGATGTCACGCTTTCTCGTTGCCATGACCGGTAGTTTATCCCGCGGCCAGCGGCGACATGTGCTGCCGCCTCCATTCAGGATGGGATGGAGAGGCGCGGGGTGGGGGCGCCTTTAATCCTCAATCCTTAATCCTCAATCCTCAATCCGCGCCAGCGTTCACCGCGGCGCTTCGAGCTCGGCGACGGCGCCTTTGAAGGCGGGGGAGAGCCAGAGGTAGGGGCCGGCGAAGGTCATCTTGTTCCTGGCGAAGAGGTCGCGGTAGAACGCGGCCGGGCGTTTGATGAAGCCGTCCAGGTCGCCGACGATGTCGTCTTCTTTGGTCAGCACTTCAAAGTACGCGATGCCGTCCGTGACTTCGGCCAGGGTGCGCACGCCCGTGCGCAGCTCCGCGTCCGGTACGTAGTGCATGACGTCCGAGCAGACCACGAGGTCGTAGACGCCGAGCTTCTGCGACGGCAGGTCGGCGAACGAGGCCAGGCGGATGTTGCGCTCCTTGCCGAAACGCCTCACGGCGTACTCGGATGGGTCGAGTCCGAGGTACTGGATGCGGGGACGGAAGGCCTGGAGGTGGGAGAGCCACGCGCCTTCGCCGCAGCCGACGTCGAGGACGGTGCGGATCTGGCGGCGGAGGAAGTATTCGGCCGAGGCGATGGCCACGGCCACCTTGCGCCGCACCTCGGCGTGCGAGTTCACTCGCGTTCCGCGGGCGCGGTACCAGCGGTCAAAGTACTCGCGGTCGTATGCTTTCGTCATCTTTGTTTTCTTCGCGCGGGACGCCGATGCCCCAACGGCGCAGGCGCGCCACCATGCGCGGCATTTTCTTTTCGATCTTGTCGAGTGACTTTACCGCGAAGCGGCTCTGCGGGAAGAGCACCAGGATGGAGAGCAGGAAGAAGATCCATCCCTGCATGATCGGCAGCAGCGAGCCGATCACGCCGAGGATGGCGAAGATGATGCCGAGGGTGATGCGCAGCGCCAGAATCATTGACGGCGGGAGTTTAGTGGATGCGAGGCCGCGGCCGCGAAGAGCTTCGATGACGAAGATCGTCACGATCACCGCCAGCGCCACCCAGAACGAGGTCCACTCGAGCACTTGCATCAGCGCGATTTGGGACGGAAGTCGCCGGAGTCGAGATACTCGCCGGGGATTTTCTGGAAGTCGGTCACGCCGTACCTGGCCACCAGCTCATGGTCCGGGATGTCGTCCGCGAGCACGAGCCCTTCGACCTCGCCGCTGCGCCCTTCCAGCTCCCACCCGGTCCAGATCTCGGAGTCGCTGTAGGGACGCAGGGAAATCTTCTGGAGATAGCGGCCCATGGTCAGACCGCGCGTCCTTTCTTGCGCTGCTCGGGATACGCGGAGAGGAAGTCGCGCAGCGCTTCCATCGACTCGATCATCCCCTCGGGGACAGTCTTGAGCCGCAGCCAGTAGCAGCCGGGATCGAGGAGGTTGCGCAGCAGCTCGATGAACTGGTTCAGCGAGAGATACGTGGTCTGGTAGACCTTCCCCTTCACGCTCTCGTTTCGCGCGCGCTGGATCTTGGCGATGATGCGCGCGGCGACGTAGTACGGCGTCTGCAGCGCGTCGAATTCTTCCTGCGACATGCGCGGCCCCTTGGTGAGGTGCTGGCGGTTGATGGTGGCCTGCAGGAAGTCGAGGACCACCACCGTGGCAGTCTTTGGAATCGCGCCGCAGCGCCCCGAGTCGATGGTCTGGGAGAGGAAGGCCACCAGCGTCTTGACCTGCTCGCTGTCGGGATACGAGAGCTCGCGCAGTCCGTACCGTTTCGCGATCGCGCGCTCGTCGAGCGCGGGGGCCGGTTGCTCGCGGGTCTTGAAGTCGTCGGACATGCTCGGCTCAGGGAACGGAGCGGGAGAATAGCACGCTAGAATCGCCCCGATGCAGACCGCGCAACTCCTCGGGACGGTCCCGCTGTTCAAGCTTCTCAGCGACGAAGAACGCGCCGATCTGGAGCGCGTCTTCGAGCGCCGCGAGCTCCCCGCGGGGGAGAAGGTTTTCTCCATCGGCGAGCCGGGCGACGAGATGTACATCGTCGGCACAGGCAGCGTGGAGCTGTTCGTCAAGGACAACACCGGCGCGAAGATCGTGCTGATGGTCTGCGACCCGGGGGTGGTCTTCGGCGAGCTGTCGCTGTTCGACGGCGGCGCGCGCACGGCCAGCGCGGTGTGCCTCGAGGAGACCACGCTGCTGGTCCTCGACCGCGACCATCTGCTGGCCTTCCTCCGCCGTCATCCCGACGCCGCGCTGGACCTGCTCACGACCATGGGGCAACGCATGCGCGGCGCGGACGAGATGCTGCGCCGCCGCGTCGCGCGCAATATCAATGAAGAGATGCAGATCCGCTCGACGACGGTCGAGAAGATCGCCGACGTCATCGCGGAGTTCAGCGGCAGCATCACCTTCCTGGTCCTGAACGCGGCCTGGTTCACGGCCTGGATCGTCTGGAACACGATCCCGTTCGTCCCGCACTTTGACCCTTACCCGTTCGGCTTCCTGACGATGATGGTCTCGCTCGAGGCCATCTTCCTCTCCATCTTCGTCCTGGTGAGCCAGAACCGCCAGGCCGCCAAAGACCGCCTGCGCGCCGACGCGGAGTACGAGGTGAATCTGAAGGCGGAGCTCGAGATCACGCATCTCCACGAGAAGGTCGATTACCTGACCGAGGAGATGCTGGCGCGGATGCCGCGCGCGGAGCGTACGCGGGTGGGTTAAGGGGGGCCTGCTGTCATCCCGAGCGTCGAGTCGAGGGACCTGGGCGGGAGGGGGGGCGCTGCGCGTGCAACGGGACCTGCAGCGCGCCCCCACCCACCCCGGTCCCTCGACTCACGCTCGGGATGACAGCAATCAACGCCACGTCATCTCGAACGTGCACGTTTTCTCGCCGTGGCACTGGCACTTGGTCTCGGCGACTTTGGGGTCGGTGCCGCCGTGGCGGAGGATGGACTCCATGAAGAAGCCGACGGCGCTGGCGCAGTAGACCGGGCTGTGGACGGGGTAGTTGGCGTAGATCATCCGTCCGCCGCCGGGCGTCTTCTCGAAGCGCACCGTGCCGAACTTCTGATACTGGTCGTGAAACTGGGCGTTGTTCTCGAGGAACTGCACCAGCTCCTCGGAATCGAGGGAGCGGTAGATCCGTCCGATGCCGAGCTCCGCGGACGCGGCGCCGATCAGCGCGAGCACGTTGGGGTGCTTCGCTTTCAGCTCGTTGTAGATCGCGCGATCGAGCTCGATCAGCGACTCGAACTCGCACCAGCTCGACGCGAGTGGCGTGCGCGTGTAGCTTTTCGTGCGCGGCGTGAGCTTCTCGAGGAACGCCGTGAATCCCTCGGGACCGAGCGTGTCGAGGAGGAACTGCCGGCGTCCGCCGAACATCACTCCCTTCACCCTGGCGATGGCGGGATCGGGGCCGACGAGCACTTCCTTGCCTTCGAGTTTCGGAGCAGGCGTGGACACCTTCTCCTGCATGAGGAGCGACATGCGCCGATTCTACGTCCGATGATGGCGGAACGGTTCCGGCACGAAGTCTCCGTCGCTCGCTTCGCGCGCCGCCAGCGCGATCTGGAACTCCATCACGTCGGGCGGTACGGGATTCTGATAGCCGTCGAGGACGTCGCGCAGCGCGTCGAGCGGCGTGAGGCCGTCGACCTGCACGGAGCGGTAGAGCTTCACCGCGATCGCTTCGGCCGCGCCGGGCGTGAGCAGCTTCGGGATCAGCGGCTCGATTCCGGCGAAGTCGCTCTCCTGCAGCTCGACGCCGCGCCGCCTGGCCAACGCGCGGATGAGCGTGAACCCTTCGCTCGAGGTCGTGGTCGGGAAGATCGGAATCTTCACGTCGACGCGGCCGGGGCGTTTCAGGTCCACTTCGATCAGGTCGGGACGCGACGACGCGAGGATCCAGACGATGCGGCCGCGGTTCGCGGGATTGCTCATCTGCTCGGCGAACATTCCGTAGATGCGGCCGGAGAGTCCGGAGTCGCTGTTGCCGGCGTCGCGTTTGCCGAGGGCCTGATCGGCTTCGTCGATGAAGACGAAGCAGCGGCCGAGGCCTTTCAAGAGGCGGAAGATCTTCTCGAGATTTCCCTCGGTGCTGCCGACCCACTTGTCGCGGAAGTTCTTCAGCTTCACGACAGGAACTCCCGCATCGCCGGCCAGGCACTCGACGAGATAGGTCTTGCCCGTGCCGACCGGACCGCAGAGCAGGTAGCCCATGGGCATGGCCTGATGGTCGTTCATGTGCCAGAGCTTGATGTCCTGGCGCAGCCACGTCTTCAGTTTCTCCTGCGCCACGACGTCGTCCAGCGTGCGCTTCGACTCGATGAATTCGATGAGGCCCGCGGAGTCTTTCTCGACGAGCTCCTTGCGCATCGTGACGAGGTCCTTCGCGTGCAGCACTTCCTTGCGGTGCGACTTCACGCGGAGGAGATTCTCGACCGAGGTGAGGGTCGTGCCGGTGAGCTGATGGGCGAGGGAGTCGTACGCCGGTGCGAACTCCGCGAGCACGGGACCGTGGTCTTTGGCGAGGAACGCCAGCGCGTCGCGCAGTTCCTGCGTGGTCGGCAGCGGCACTTCGATCGACGCGGCCCGCGGATGATTGACGAGCAGCGAATGGATGTCGTTGAGGTTCTCGGCGACGAGGAACGTCGCCAGCGCGTGACGGGTCAGCGCGTCGTCCGCGGCCCAGTCGCGCATCAGCAGGGCCAGTGCGCTGAGGTCGTAATTGAGCGCGCCGGGTAACGCCGGCGCGACGAGGTGCGCGGCTTTCATCACGAAGCCGACCTGATATGAGTCCTGGCCGAGGCGGGCGAGGTTGGCGGTGTAGCGGAAGAAGCGCGTCAGCCACTCGGTGGCCTGCCGCGGCGCCCGCGGGAGCTCGGGGAGCTCGCGGTAGCCGGGCCACTTCTGCACGATCTCGCCGCCCTTTTCGATACGCACGCCGTTGCCGAGGTCGTAGCTGAGGACGACGTCGAAACGGGGGAGGATCACGCGGGTGAGGAACTCGTAGAGCGAGCCGAGAGTCTTTCCCTCGAGCAGGAAGCGGTCGTTGACGTTGCCGTAGAGCAGGAACTGACTGGCCGCGTGGCTCTGGTACAGCGTGACCAGCTTCTCCGCCCAGGCCGGAATCATTCGAGCTCCCGCGGAGTGCTGTACGTCGTCTCGTCGGCGATGTTGGCGAGGAGGCGCGAGGTCAGTTCCACGTTCGCGGAGATGGCGGCGGGACGTCCGCGCAGCGTGGCCTGTTCGAGCGCGAAGTCGAGCTGCGTCTCGATGCGTGCGAGGTCGGCGTCGATCTCGGCCATCGAAATCTGCTTGTGAGTGATGTTGTCGAGGCGCTCGCGCAGCAGTTGCAGCGTGGCCTTTTTCGAGGCGCGTGCGGCTTCGGAAGGCGAGGTCGCGAGCTCGCGCTCGCATGTCGCGATCTGCTTCTCGAGATCGCGCGCGTCAGATGGCGGCGCGACGATGAGGTTGCGCTGCGCGACGAGCAGGTTGAGATAGAGCCACGTCAGCTTCCGCAGCGCCTCGCTGTTGCTCTCGGTGAAGAGATCGTCGTTCGACGGCTCGTGGTACAGCGCGTCGAGACGTTTGCGTTTCTCTTCGAGCTTCACGTAGCGCTGCCGCGCCGCGCCCCCCACCTTGGACAGGAGACGCTTCCGCGACTCCTCGGAGTCGCCGCGCAGCGTGACGGTCTTCAGGGCCTGGATGTGTTGCTGAAAGCCGGGATTCGACGCGAGGGTGAAGAGATAGATGAACTCACCCGCGGTAGCGACGCCCCAGATCGACGGATCCCAGAATCCCGCCACGCCCGCGGCCAGCACCGCGAGCGCGTTCCACGGAAGCCGCAGCAGCGGGATGTCCGGCTTGGCGAAGAAGGCGTGCCACAGGTAGCGCATTGTGTCGGAGGGCGCAGGGCGGAGGGGGCAGGGCGCAGGACCGGCGCGATGCAGCGTACTCCTGCGCCCCGCGCCCTGCGATCCGCGCCCTACTCGGTGGTGGCCGGACCCATCGCCTTCACCGTCTCGGCGGCCGGTGTGGAGGCGCTGCCGGATTCGAGCGACAGACCTTCCTTCGCCGCAAAGTCGGCGAGGGCCTGGTCGGCGAGCGCTTTCTGCTCCTCTTCCTTGACCACGAAGTCGGTGGTGTTCAGCGAGTCGCGGGCGATGCGCGCGCGGCCGGAGGCCTGCTCGCGCTCTTCCTCGACCATCTTGTGCAGGCGGTCGAGCGTGTCGCCGGAGCCGCCGATGGAGGTGATCATGCCGGACGCCATCTCGGTGAGCTCCGCGGTTGCTTTCTTGACCTTCAGGTCGTCGAGGGAGCTCTTGAGCGCTTCCATCTTCGCCTGCGCGGCCTTGACCGAAACGTCGCGCGCCTTGAGCAGCTCTTTGTACGTGGTCTCGGCCTGTTCGAGCTGGGTGCGGTTCTCGGCCAGCTCGCGCTGCACGGTCTGCAGGCGCAGCGCGTAATTGCCCGCGGCCTCACGGTTGTTGGCGCGGAGGTTGGCCGCGGTCTTCGCGCGCAGGTCGCGCTCTTCCCCTTCCAGCTTGCGGATCTGGGTCATCAGCCGCTCGCACAGTCCCGCGTGCGCGGCCAGACCCTCGTTGTAATTGGCGATCTGCTTGCGGAGATTCTCCTTCTCCACCTCGAGCAGCGCCTCCGGATTGCGGCGCTCCACTCCCGAGATGAAGAGGCCGAAGAATCCTCGAATGACGTTCGCCAGTCTTCTGAACATGCGGGCTCCTTTAAACGGCGCACAGTGTACCGCCACCGGCCCCCCGGAGGCCTCCCGTCACTCCCGTGTGCGGCGCTAAACCCGCGCAAGCGCCGCGAGCGCGGGGAAAATCACGTCCGCATGGGCGATGGCGAAGCTCTTCCTGAGGATCGCGTTCACTTCCTTCGAGTTCGCGACCTCGCGGACGTCGCCGGAGCCGGCGGCGGAGATCACGATCACGTTCGAGCGCGGGCCGGGCTTCTTCATCAGGCGGGCGAGGACTTCGACGCCGCTGAGTTTGGGGAGTCTGAGGTCGAGCAGCATCAGGCGATAGTCGCGCGTCGCCGTGGCGTCGATGGCGGCCATGCCGTCCGCGGCCTCGTCCACCGTGCAGCCCTCGGCGCGGAGGCGCGTCGCGAAGAGGTGGCGGATCGCGTCGTCATCCTCGACGATCAGGCAATCGACCGAGTGCCTCCGCTGCTCGAGCTCCGAGAGCGCGGTCACGAGCTGCGCGTGCGGCGGGAGCGGGAGCTGCCCGCGTTCCATCTGCTGCAGCTCCGGCGCCGTCAGCCCCAGCTCCTGGGCCAGCTGTCCGGTGGTCAGGCCAAGGGCGATACGTCGCGAACGCAGTTCTTTTGGGGACATTGGACGGCCGCGATTATGTCGCACTTTATGGCAGGATATCCATCTCGTTCAGGCATTCCTGACTGCCATCCGTTGACAAACCAGCCGCGACGGCCCTAGAGTGCCGGAAAACAAACCGACCGGTCGGCAAATTGGCGCAGGGCAGAGCCCGGCACCAGCTTCCGTACTCAAAGAGGGCAACCTGATGAGCTTTTTCAAAGTGAAGGCTTTCGACCTCATTCCTTCTCTCCAACGTTCGCTGCTGATTGGTCTGGTCGCTCTCGTGGGCGTCAGCGCCGCTCCGGCGATGGCGCAGGAAACCACCCCGCCGCCCGCGCAGCAGGAGCCGGCCAAACCGGACGAAGCGGCGGACGAGACCCCGCAGAGCGCCAGCGACGAGATCGTCGTCACGGCGCGCCGCCGCGAGGAAAACGTGCAGGAAGTCCCGGTGGCGGTCACGGTCGTCACCGCCGACAAGCTCGAGGAAGCGGCCACGGCCGACCTCTCCGAGCTGCAGGGACAGGTGCCGAACCTCGCCATCTACCAGGGCCGCAACCAGTCCACGACGCTCACCGCCTTCCTGCGCGGCATCGGCCAGGCCGATCCGCTCTGGGGCGTCGACCCGGGCGTCGGCCTCTACATCGACGACGTCTATATCGCCCGTCCGCAGGGCGCGCTGCTCGATGTCTATGACGTCGAGCGCATCGAAGTCCTGCGCGGACCGCAGGGCACTCTCTACGGCAAGAACACGATCGGCGGCGCGATCAAGTACGTCAGCCGCGGCCTGACCGACGTGCCGACGGGCATGGTCTCGTTCTCCCCCGGCACGCAGGGCAACCTCGACTTCCGCGCCAGCCTCGGCGGCGCGCTGATCCCGGGAAAACTCCGCGGCAAGATCGCCTTCGCCTCGCTGCAGCACGAGGGCTACGGCGAGAACCTCTTCACCGGACGGGACGTCTCCGACCGCAAGACCATGGCCCTCCGCGGCGCGCTCGACTGGCTGCTGTCCGACAGGACGAAGATCCAGTTCAGCGCCGACTACACGCAGGACGACGCCGAGCCGAAGGGCTATCGCCGTCTCATGGCCAACCCGCTCTGTCCCGCGTTCGGCATCACCTGCGCGCCGAACGAAAGCCGTTGGGACACGAACAGCGGCCTCGCGCCGCTCAACGGCACCGAGGCCATGGGCGGTTCGGTGGTGATCTCGTCGGAGCTGAACGACACGTGGAGCTTCAAGTCCATCAGCGCGTACCGCGAGTCCGACTCCGAGAACAACATCGACTTCGACACGACGCAGGCGCGCATCGTCGACGTCCAGGCGACCTACTACGACGAGCAGCTCACGCAGGAGCTCCAGTTCAACTACGACTCCGGCAATAAACTCAACGGCGTCTTCGGTCTCTATTACTTCGACGGCGAGGCCGGCGGCCTGGTCAAGAACATCTTCGCGAACGTGCAGTTCGGCACGACCAACGGCAAGACGCTCACCGACTCGATCGCCGTCTTCGGCGACGGCAGCTACAAGTTCTCCGACCGCCTGACCTTCAACGGCGGCCTGCGCGTGACGCGCGAGACCAAAAACGGCATCGCCTTCAACGCCGGCTACGCCAACGACACCTTCACCACGCCGGTGACCATCCTGGCGAACTACGACAAGGAGGCGACGTTCGACTCGGTCGCGCCGAAGCTTGGCCTCGACTACAAGTTCAGCGACCGGGTCCTCGGCTACGTCTCGCTCAGCCGCGGCTTCAAGAGCGGCGGCTTCAACGTGCGCGCCCAGGCCACCGTCTTCCCGAAGTCGGCCGAGCCGTTCGACGACGAGGTGCTGACCGTCGGTGAAGTCGGCGTCAAGTCGGTGCTGAACGACGGCAACACGGTCCTCAACACGGCGGTCTTCCACGGCAAGTACGAGGACATCCAGGTCTCGACCTTCACCGCGTTCGACTCGAACAACGACGGCACCGAGGACTCGTTCTTCGGGAACTTCCTCAACGCGGGGAACGCCACCATGAGCGGCGTGGAGGTCGAGTTCGACCAGTCCTTCCCGGCCATCGACTGGTTCAACATCAACGGATTCGTCAGCTACCTCGATCTCGCGCCGGACGAATTCCTCGACGCGAACCGCGACAACTTCGTCGACACGCAGGTGATCACCAACGCCCCCGACTGGACCGGCGGCCTGCGCTTCAACTTCGACTTCCCGGTCATGGGCGGCCTGCTCACGGCGAGCACCGGCGCCGCGTACCGCTCCAGGTCCATCCTCACGAACGAAGGCGGCCAGTACCCCGGCCGTCCCGGCACGCCGCTGCTGCCGATCTCGCAGGACGCGTACACCGTGTACGACGCGTGGGTGAGCTGGCTCTCGCCCGACGCCAAGTGGCGCGTCGGACTGAACGCCAAGAACCTGACCGACGAGGAGTACCTGACCAACGGCTACAACATCCCGGCCCTCGGCATCCTGACCGGTTCCTACGGCGCGCCGCGCTCGGTGCTCGCCACCATCGAGTACCGCTTCTTCTAGCCGCTCGAAGACTCACCGGCCGCGCGCGCCCGACGGGCGCGCGGCCGCGGAAGGGCGCCGGTCAATGAACCTCAATCTCAAAGACAAAGTGGTCGTCGTCACGGGTGGTGCCGCGGGCATCGGCCGCGCCACCGTCACCGCATTCGAGAGCGAAGGCGCGCGCGTCGTGGTCTGGGATGTTCCGGACGTCAACGTCACGCAGGCCGAGGCTGTTGCGGCGGCGACGGAGAAAGTCGTCGCCGAACATGGACGCATCGACGTGCTGGTGAACAACGCCGGCATCGTGCGCGACTCGCAGCTCGTGAAGTGGAAGGACGGCGCCGTCGTCTCCACAATGGACGACGCCACGTTCGACGCCGTCGTCAACGTCAACCTCAAGGGCGTCTTCTACTGCACGCGCGCCGTCGTCCCGCACATGATCAGAAACGGCAGCGGCGTCGTGCTCAACGCGTCGTCGATCGTCGGCCTGTACGGAAACTTCGGCCAGACCAACTACGCCGCCACCAAAGCGGGCGTGATCAGCTTCACGCAGACATGGGCGCGCGAGCTGGGGCGCTACAACATCCGCGTGAACGCCGTCGCGCCGGGCTTCATCGCCACCGAGATGGTCAAGGCCATGCCCCGGAAAGTGCTCGACGGCATGGCCGCGCGCACGCCCCTCGGCAAGATGGGCGAGCCCGAAGACGTCGCCAACGCCTACGTCTGGCTGGCCAGCGACGCCGCGAAGTTCGTGCACGGCACGGTGCTCAGCGTCGACGGCGGACTGGTGATGGGAACGTGACGAGTCTCACAGGCTCATAGGCTCACAGGCTCATAGGAGCACCGTGAATCGCCCTATGAGCCTATGTGCCTATGAGCCGATGAACCTATGACCTACCACCTGAGAAGTCTCACAGCCTCACAGGCTCACAGTCTCATAGCAGCACGGTGCCCCCTGTGAGCCTATGCGCCTATGAGCCTATGAACCTATGACCTACGCCACCATCGTCAGCACCGGCATGTACCTGCCGGAGATCGAGATCACCAACGACGCGCTGCGCGCGCGGTTCGACGGCCCGTCGCCCGACTTCGTCGACAAGATGGAAGCGTCGACCGGGATCCGCAGCCGCTGGTATGCGCCGGCGGATTGGTCCGCCTCCGATCTCGCGCTGCGCGCGTCGCAGCAGGCGCTCGAGCGCGCCGGCAAGACGGCGGAAGAAGTCGACCTGATCATCCTCGGCACCGATTCGCCCGACTACATCACGCCCGCGACGTCGGTCGTCCTGCAGGCCAAGCTCGGCGCCAGGAACGCCGGCACGTTCGACGTCGGCTGCGCGTGCGCGTCGTTCCCCACCGCCATCTCCAACGCAGCGGGCCTGATGGCCACGAACGCGTCGCTGAAGACCGTCCTGGTCGTCTCCGTCTATCAGATGCACAAGCTGGCCGGCGAAGACGATCCGATGATCTTCTTCTACGGCGACGGCGCGGGCGCGGCGGTGCTCGAGCGCAGCGAAACGCCCGGTTTCCTCGCCGCGGCATTTCGCGCCGACGGCACGTATGCGAAGAAGTGGCTGATCCAGTCCGGCGGCACCGCCGAGCCGACCAGCGCCACCGCGGTACAGGAAGGGCGGCATCTCGTGAAGATGCTCGAGCGCTATCCGCCCGAGATCAACAACGAAGGCTGGCCGCGCATGGTCCGCCAGGTCGCCGAGAACGGCGGCTTTACGATCGGCGACATCGACTTCGTGATCTTCACGCAGGTCCGCAAACCGACCATCGAGCTGGTGATGAACGACCTCGGCCTGCCGATGGAGAAGACGCACACGATCATGGAGCAGTGGGGCTACACCGGCTCCGCGTGCATTCCCATGGCCCTCGACGACGCGCTGCGGCAGAAGAAGATCAAGCCCGGCGATCTGGTGGTGCTGGTCGGTTCCGGCGTCGGCTACAACCAGGCCGCGGCCGCGTTCCGGATGCCGTCCGCGGAGGCGCGCCTCTTTGGCGATTGAGTCCGTCGCCGACCTGACCCGCATGACCCGCGGCGCACTCGCCGCCGCGGGTTTCGTGCGGGAGGAGAGCGATGGTCTCGTCTGGTGGCGCTCCGCTGTCATCCCGAGCGTCGAGTCGAGGGACCAGGGCGGG
>DASVSV010000187.1:0-11388 GCA_036387915.1 Thermoanaerobaculia bacterium | reverse complement strand
GGGTGAGGGGCGGCTCTCGCGACAAACGCCCGCACACGCCGCTAACCCGTGTTCCGCATCCCTGCGGCAATCCCATTCACCGTGGTAATGAACGCGTCGCGCAGCGCGTCGTTCGGCGATTGCCGTAAGCGGCGGAGGATTTCGGCCTGGACGACGTTGATCGGGTCGACATACGGGTTGCGAACGTCGATGGAGCGGCGCAGGGCGTGGTTGGTCTCGAGAAGGCGTTCGTGGCCGGTCACGTGTTGGATCAGGGCGACGGTGTGGAGCAGGCGGTCGCGGAGCGATTGGCCGAGGTCGCGGAGGTCGTCGGGGACGAGGAGTTGGTCGTAGTAGGCGGCGATGCGAGCCTCGGCTTTGGCGAGGACCATCTCGATCAGTTCGATGGTCGAACGGAAGAAGGGCCAGTCGTTCATCATCGCGGTGAGGGTGGCGTCGTCCGCGGCCTGGAGGGCGTCGTCGACGCCGAGCCAGGACGGCAACAGCAGGCGGTTCTGCGTCCAGGCGAATTGCCAGGGGATGGCGCGCAGCGATTCGACGCCGGACTTTTTCGCGCCGCGGCGCGCGGGGCGGCTGCCGATGTTGATCTCGCCGAGCTCCACCTCGGGCGTGGCGGCGCGGAAGTAGTCGACGAAGCGCGGCGTCTCGTAGACCAGCGCGCGGTAGCCGTTCCGCGCGGCGTCGGACATGCGCTGCATGGCCGCGCGCCACTCATCGCGCGGCGCGGGAGTCGGCGCGAGCGTGGCGTCGAGGGTGGCGGTGGTGTAGACCTCGAGCGTGCGCAGGGCGATGCCGACCAGTCCGAACTCGGCCTGGATCATCTCTCCCTGCACCGTCACTCGCAGGCGTCCGTCGACGGAGCCGGGCGGCTGCGATGCGATGGCCAAATACGTCGGCCCGCCTCCCCGTCCGACGCTGCCGCCGCGTCCATGGAAGAGCGTCAGCTCCACGCCGGACGCGCGGCACGCGGCCACGATCTGCTCCTGCGCCTGGAAGAGCTCCCACGCGGCGGTGAAGCGGCCGGAGTCTTTCGACGAGTCGGAGTAGCCGACCATCACTTCCTGCCGCCCGTGGATGAAGTCTCGATACCAGTCGAGGCTCAGCAGCTTCTCCATCGTCGCGCCGGCGCGGCGGAGATCGGCGACGGTCTCGAACAGCGGCACGATCCGGAGCGGTTCGGTGATGGCTGACTCTTTCTGCAGCAGCGCCACGGCCAGGATGTCGGACGGATTGCCGGCCATGGTGATGACGTACGCGCCGAGGGAATCGCGGGGGATGGTGGCGATGGCGCGGAAGGTGTCGAGGTCGTCGCGTGCGTCGTCGTCGAGCGTGAGGTCGCGCGGGACGAGCGGGCGGCGCGAGGCCAGCTCGCGGAGGAGGAACTCCTGGCGCTGCTCTTCATCCCATTCGGCGTAGCTGCCGATGCCGAGGTGGCGGGTGACGGCGTCGAGGAGCGCGGTGTGGCGCGCGGAATCCTGGCGGACGTCGAGGCGGACCAGCGTCACGCCGAAAGCGTGCACGCGGCGGATGATGTCGAGCAGACGGCCGTCGGCGATGATGCCGTTGCCGGTTGCGTGCAGCGAGCGATGGCAGAGCAGGAGCGGGTCGAGCAGGTCGCTGCGCGAAATCGGCGGGCTGAAGCCCGCCGCTCCACGCTCCAGCGCCTGTTCGATGGAAACACGCGTGGCCAGCAGGCGGTCGCGCACTTCGCGGAGCACGACGCGATAGGGCTCGTCGACCGCGGGCATTTCGTCGGAGCCGGACTTCATGGAGAGCTCGGAGCGGAGGGCGTCGATCTCGCGCAGATAGAGGTCGGCGGCCACCCAGCGCGCGAGCAGGCAGGCGTCGGCGGTGACGGCGGCGGTGACGTTCGGGTTGCCGTCGCGATCGCCGCCGATCCACGAGCCGAAGCGGATCGGCGCGGCCTCGAGCGGAAGCGCGCGGCCGGTGTGCGTGCGCAGCGCGCCGTCGAGGGCGCGGAGGTAGCGCGGCAGCGCATTCCAGAGGGTCTGCTCGAAGATGAACAGGCCGCCCTTCACTTCGTCGAGCGGTGTGGGGCGCGTGTGCCGCACTTCGTCGGTTTCCCACGCGGACGTGATCTCCCTCCGCAGTTCCTCCACGATCTCCCGCTCTTCGCCGGTAGTCAGGTCGCCGCGATCGCGGCGCGCCAGCAACTCGCCGATGCGCGTGTATTTCTGGAGCAGCGTGCGCCGTACGACTTCGGTCGGATGCGCGGTCAGGACGAGCTCGATCTGCAATGCGGCCACGCTGTCGAAGAGCTGCTCGCCGGTGATGCCCTGCTCGCGCAGCCGCGCCATCACTTCGTCGAACGAGCCGGGCTGCGGCGCCGCGTCGGCATGACGCTGATACTCGCGGCGGCGGCGCACGCGGTGATGCTGCTCGGCGACGTTGGCCAGGCTCAGAAAATGCGCGAACGCCCGCGCCACCGGCAGAGTCTCGGACGTCGGTCGCGTGGCCAGCAGCTCGGCGAGCCGGTCGAAATCGTCGCCGTTGCCCGCCCGGCCGTTCTTGGCCAGCGCGCGCACGCGCTCCACCATCGCGAAGAGCTGGTCGCCTTCCTGCGCGCAGAGCGTCTGGCCGAGGAGATCGCCGAGGAGGTGCACGTCATCGCGGAGGGGCTGGTCGGACATGCGGATCGTCCTTTCACGGGACGCGCCGGAACGCGGCGTCGGCGCCGCGAATCTCGTTCCAGAGCCGCGCGGCGCCGACGTCGCGGTTGCGGGTGCGGTTCACCCACTCGGTCGGCGGCTCGGCTACCGGGTTGAAGCGGATGCCCCAGACCGGCTCGTAGCGATCGGCGCGGAGCGAGTAGCGCGCGTCGCCGATGACCGCCGGATCGGTCGGTGCGCTCGCCACCCAGCCGTCGGAGAACCAGGCGAAGCGATCGAAGTCGCGGAGCATGCGCGTGGTGCCGCGGACTTGCTCGCGTGCGATGAGCGGGACCGTGGTCACGGGCGCGTACGTGGCGCTGCCGAACCACGGGACGCGGACGCGATCGATGCGCAGCGCGCCGTTGGTCGTCGCGTAGATGGAGCGCCAGACGAGGGTGTTGCCGATCGTCGGAAAGACGGCGGCACGGTGGACCGGGTCTCCGCGATGCAACGCGATGCGCGCCTGCGTTGCGGTTGCGCGCTCGCGCTGGACGAACCCCGTCGCGAGCCACGCGATTGCGAGTGTCAGCGTGATGACGGCGATGCGACGTCGCGACGCGAACGCGGCGATGACGCCCGTCAGCACGATCAGCGTGAAGATCGGATCGATGATGGAGATGACGTCGAGACCAACGCGGGTACGCGAGAAGGGCCAGAACAACTGCGTTCCGTACGTGGTCGCGGCGTCGAGAAACGAGTGCGACGCGTACGCAAGGATGCCGGCCAGCGCGGCCCATCGCCGCTGCGTACGAGCCGCGAACGGCATCGCCGCGATGACGCCGCCGATCGGAACGAACAGCAGCGAGTGAGTGAACCCGCGATGGTGCTCGATGGCCAGCAACGGATCGGCGGCACTGCGGATCAGCACGTCGACGTCCGGCAACAGCGCCGCCGCCGCGCCGATGACGATCGCGCGCCGTCCGAGTCTCGCGCCGGTAGCGGCCCAGGCGAGCGTTGCGCCGGCGAGGGCGTGTGTCAGTGGATCCAAGGGTGGGAGTCTACTGGGTCCGTTATGGAGTGCGGCGGCTTCGCCGCCGCTTTAATATTCGGAAGCAATCTGCCATTCGGGTGCGTCTCGGCAGTGATGGTGGCTAATACGACAGCGGCGACCAGGCCGCCGCACTCCATAACGCTCGCGGCGAATGAAATGAGCTGCCGCTTTGGTATGGCGACCTTGCACGGGTATACCAAAGCGGCAGCTCGTTCGCTGCCGCACTCCTTAAAAGCTGCCGTGCTGGTGGTCCGCCCGCCCACGGGAGGGGCGGGCTGAAGCCACGCCCTACGTTTGGCACGTCACGCGTCAGTTGGAAAACGTTGGCGGCGTGTCAAGCCGCGACGCGGTTCCGGCCCAGTTCCTTGGCCCGGTACAGCACCGCGTCGGCGCGCGCGGCGATGCGGGCGAGCGTCTCCGGGCGTTGCCATTCGGCGACGCCGATGCTGATCGTGACGCGCAACTCGGGGGCGACGTCGCTGCAGTCGAGGGACTCGACGGCGGCGCGGAGGCGTTCGGCGGCGATCAGCGCGTCGGCCTGCGTGGTGGAGGGGAGGAGGACGGTGAACTCTTCGCCGCCGGTGCGGCCGACGCGGTCGCCGGGGCGCAGCGCGCTGCGGCAGGCGTGCGCGACGCGTTGCAGGACCACGTCGCCGGCGGCGTGGCCGTACGTGTCGTTGACGCGCTTGAAGTGATCGATGTCGAGGGCGAGGACGGAGAACGGCTCGCCTCCCGCCTCGGCGCGCTGCAACTGCTCGCCGGCGACGGCGAGGATGTGCCGGCGGTTGGGGAGGCGCGTCAGCTCGTCGGTCATGGCCATGGCGCGCATGCGCCGCGCGTCGCGGACGAACCGCACGGCCATGAACGCGAGCACGATGATGATCGCCGCGCCGAGGAAGAGGATGATGGTCTGGAGCCGGCGGATGCGGGCTGCGGCGGCGGCGTCGCGGAGGAGGGCGCGGTTCTCCTGCTCCTTCTTCTCCGCGTCGAACTGCACGCGCAGGCGCGACGTGTGCTCCTCGCGCAGCTTTTCGGCGAGCTCGCGCTGCAGCGTGGCATGACGCGAGCGCGCGTCGAACGCCTCGCGCCAGCGTCCGGCGTCGGCGTACGCGCCCGCGAGCTCGTCCTCGCTCTTCTCGAGAAAGCGCGTGCTCTTCTGCGACGCGAACCAGCGGCGCGTCTCTTCGAGATCGGCGATGGCGGCGTTGGTGCGTCCGAGCTTCCGAAGCACGATGCCGCGCGACTGTCGCGTCATCATGGCCCGGTCGGTGTTCTTCGTCTGGACGAAGACGCGCAGCGCACGATCGAGCACCGGCAGCGCTTCCGCCGGACGTCCGAGCCTGCCCAGGGCCATGCCGATCGACCGCCGCACGTACGCCGCCTCGTCGGCCCGCCCCAGTTTTTCCTCGGCCGCCAGCGCGCGGCGAAACCACTCCAGCGCCGCGGCCGGGTCGCCCTTCCGCTCGATGGTGCTGCCGATGTTGAACAGCGTGTCGGCGACGAGCACGCCGTCGCCGGCTTTTTCGTACTCGGTCAGGAGCTGGCGGTAGTACTCGACGGCGCGGTCGTACTGCCCGACCTTCGCGTCGGCGTAAACGTGGGCGATGTTCTCCAGTGCCGCGCGCCGCCCCGCGGCATTGCCGGACGCGGTCTGCAGGTCGTACGCGCGCTGCAGGTTCACCAGCGACTGGTTCATGTCGCCGTTGACGTACTGCATGTATCCGAGATGCGCGAGCGCGTCCGCCAGCAGCCCCCGATCGCCGCTCCGCTCCGCCGCCACCCGCGCCGCCGCATAATCGCGCGCCGCCTCGGCATAACGCCCCGCCTCCTCGTGCGCAATGCCACGCTCGAGCACCACGCGATCGCTCGACTGTGCGGTCAGCGTCTGCGCCGCAAGCGAGACCGTCACACAGAGGAGCAGCGGAAGAAAGCGGCGCACGCAAAAGGATAACCGGTCGCCGTGCGCCGGACGCCATCCGGCGCGCAGGAACATCCGAAGCCTTGCAATCGGCTGCAGGCGCGCTCTACGTCCAGCGAGACACGCGCAGATTTTGAAAGCGCCGGAAGTCGGCGTCGTTGAGGGTGATCAGTGTGAGGTCGCGGGTGTGTGCAATCGCCGCGATCTGGCCGTCGGCAAACGGCGGCGTCTCGCCTCGAGCTGCCAACCTCGCACGTTCGCGTGCATGCCACTCCGCGGCCGTACGGTCGTAGTCGAGAATGGGGATTGCTGCGAGTACGACAGTTTCCAGGTACCGCTCGATGGCGTCGCGCCGCCGCGATTCCGGAAGGCGCTCCACGCCAAACCGAAGCTCGTGCCAGACCACGGAAGAAATGGCAACTTCTGTTTCATGGCGCCGGAGCATTCTCAGCACGCGGGCGCTCGGCTTCGGCCGCAGCGGCTCGGAAACAATGTTCGTATCGAGCAGGTACTTCAAGCTCACAACCCTGCGTCCCGGCCCGGATCGTCGTCGCGGACGCCGGAGAAGATCTCATCGGGATCGATCTCGAGCTCGGCCAGGTCGACCTCGCGCCTGAATTCATCCCACGCTTCCGAGAAACGACGCGTGCCCGCGGACAGACGCTCGTATTGCTCGCGTCCCAGCAGCACCGCCACGCTTTGACCGCGGCGGGTCAGCTCGATCGACTCGCCTGCTTCTGCCTCGCGGATGAGTTGCGGAAGGTTGCTCCTAGCCTCGGCGATCGATTTCTGTTTTGCCATCTGGGTTCACCTCATGTACATGCGCATGTACAGCGTAGCATGCGCGCGGTCGATGATCGCCCTCACGGACTGAGCTTTGCACAACACGTCGTCATGAACACAAACGACCTGGAGCCCGTGCTGCGTGACGCGACGATCAAGGCCATCGACGGCGTGGCGAAGAAGCTGAGTGCGGTGGAGCGAGATGCCGAGAGCAAGGTGGCGCGGCTGCTCACGTACTGGAACGACATGGAGACGGCCGACAAGGAGCAGGCGGTGGGGATCGCCATCGCCACCGTCACCACCGCGGTCACGGCCATCATCGCGCTGCGCGGCAAGTCGAAGAAGCCGCTGAAGAAGGCCAGCAAGAAGCTGGTGCGCGTGGTGGCGAAGAAGGTTGGGTAGTCGCCGCTCAGGGCGCAGGTGGCAGGCGCGGGGGGCAGGAGCGTGTCGCGCTCGATTGGGTCGAGCGCTCACGTTTCGCAAGCGCCACGGCCCCTCACCCTAACCCGATACGCGCTAACTTCAGGTGAGAACAACCCCTCATCCGCCCTTCGGGCACCTTCTCCCCTCACGAGGGGAGAAGGGCAACAAATAAGGATCTCGCGAGAATGAAGTTTGTTGCCCTTCTCCCCGCGAGGCGGGGAGAAGGTGCCGAAGGCGGATGAGGGGCCGGCGCTCGCCTAAAGTTAGCTCGTATGCGCTAAGACTTTAGAGCGCGCGCGAGTACCGCGTTCTCCCGCGCCCTGCGCGCTGGCCCCTACTTTTGCGCTTCCTGCAGCGCGCGGCGGAAGGCTTCGTTGGTGCCGGTGAGGGCTTCGAAGGCGAGGCTGTGGAAGTTTTGGCGGTTGGTCTGGAGGACCATGTTCTTCTTGCTCTTGACCGGTCCAAAGTCGATGCCGATTTTCTGCATCGAGCCGATGAAGGCCTCGTTCGACGCCTCGTCGGCTTTGACGAACTCGCCCGGGTCGCCTTCGACGCCGATGCCGTCGGTCATGCGCGCGAAGGCGCCGCCCTTGTCGTTGGCAATGTAGAAGAGCGTGTAGGCCGGATTCGCATAGATGGCCGCCTTGGCCTGCACCGACGCGCGGCGCGCGAACTTGCCGCCCGAGCCGCCGACGGTGGCGAAGTCGATGTGCATGATCGGGAAGAGCACCAGCGTGTCGAGCTCTTTGGCCATGGCCATCAGCGCGCGGATGTTGGTCTGGCTCATCCCCTGGTCGCTGATGTCGCCGTCGAAGTTCGTGAACCAGAGCGGGATGGCGGTCGGCGAGACGACGATGTAGTCGGTCTTCTTGTCGCGCGAGCGCTTCGTGTACGGGTTCTCGAGCGTGCTGCCGGTGATCTTGAATTTCTGGTGCGCGGCGGAGGCGGTGATGGTCTCCAGCGGCACGACTTCCATGCCGGCCGATTTGAGGTCGTCGATCAGGTCGGCGTACGCCGCATCGGCGATGGCCTGCAGGGTCGGGAACTCGACGTTGCCGAGGACGACTTCCATGGTGGCCTTGGCGCCGGAGCTGCTGCCGCCACCGACGCCGCCGAGCCAGTCCTCGGCGCGCGCGACGACTTTCGTGCGCGTGGTGAAGATGACGCGGTAGCCCGGGACGGCGATCCGCTTGGCACCCTTCGCGCCGCGGAGGGATTTGACGTCGACCAGCTTGCGGATGTCGGTCGTGGCGACGTCCGCCGGCGAGATGGCGAAGACGCTGACGGAAAGAGAGAGGAGGACGAGAAGGCGGAGGACGAGGCCGCGCAGACGGTTGTTCATATGAGGGATCGCGCAAAGGGAGGGGAAAGTCCCTCACGGTTCGGGGCGCAGGCGGCAGGGCGCGGGGCGCAGGAGCAGAAGCACCGTTCTCCTGCGCCCGGCTCCTGCCCCTGCCACCTGCGCCCTGCCCCCTGCAGTTACCGGTACCCCTCGGCCTGCAGCTCGAAGAGCTCCGCGTACCTTCCTCCGGCGGCGAGCAGCTCCGCGTGCGTGCCCGCGGCTTCGAGCTGGCCGTCGGCGAGGACGAGGATGCGGTCGGCCATGCGCACGCTGGAGAAGCGGTGCGAGATCAGGACGGCGGTCTTGCCGGCGCTCAGTTCGCGGAAGCGCTGGAAGACCTCGAATTCCGCGCGAGCGTCGAGGGCGGCGGTGGGCTCGTCGAGGATGAGCAGTTGCGCGTCGCGCATGTAGGCGCGGGCGATGGCGATCTTCTGCCATTCGCCGCCGGAGAGGTCGATGCCTTTGCGGAAGCGTTTGCCGAGGGGCTGGTCGTATTGCGCGGGGAGACGGCGGATCACTTCGTCGGCGAGGCTGCGGCGTGCGGCCTGCTCGATGCGGGCCCGGTCGCCGGCCGCTTCGATGCGGCCGACGGCGATGTTCTCCGCCGCGGTCATGTGGTAGCGGACGAAGTCCTGGAAGATCACGCCGATGTTCGCGCGCAATGAGGCGAGGTCGTACTCGCGCAGGTCGCGGCCGTCGAGCAGGATCCGTCCCTCGTCGGGATCGTAGAGGCGCGCCAGCAGCTTGACGAGCGTCGTCTTCCCCGCGCCGTTCTCTCCGACCAGCGCCAGCACTTCGCCGGCGTGCAGAGTGAAGGTGAGGTTGCGCACCGCCCACCGCTCCGCGCCGGGATAGCGGAAGCCGACGCCCTCGAAGCGCAGCCCCTCGCGCATCGGCACGGGGAACGGCGGCGCGTCGGGGCTGGACGTGATCTCCGGCTCGATGAGGAAGAACGAGAAGAGGTCGTCGAGGTACATGGCCTGTCCGGCCATCTGCGAGAAGCCGGTCAGCAGTCCTTCGAGCAGCGTGCGCAGTCTGCGGAACGAGCCCGCGAGAAACGTGAGGTCGCCGATGGTGAACTCGCCGCGCAGCGTGCCCCACGCCAGATACGCGTACGCGACGTAATAGCCGAGGGTGCCGATGGCGGTGAGCAGGCTGCCCCAGAACGCGCGCCGCACGGCCAGCGATTTATTGGCGTCGTAGAACGCCGCGGCCAGCCGTTTGTAGCGCTCGATGAGGAAGGCGTTGAGGGCGAAGATCTTCACTTCCTTGGCCGTGTCGACGCTGGCGCCGGTCTGCCGCACGTAATCGAGCTCGCGCCGCTCGGGCGTGCGCGTGTAGTTGAGGGTGTAGCTGGCGGCGTTGAAGTGCGCCTCGCCGAGGAAGGCGGGGATGAGGGCGATGCCGAGGAGGAGGATCAGCCACGGCGCGTAGGCGACCAGGCCGATGGCGAAGGTGATGATGGTGACGACGTCCTGCGCCTGGCCGAGGAGCTGCGTCATCAGCGAGCTGCGTCCCATGGTCTGGCGGCGCGCGCGGTCGAGCTGGTCCTGCAGCTCGCTGTCCTCGAAGTCCTCGAGGTCGAGCAGGGCCGCGTGCTCCATCAGGCGGACGCTGGTCTCGTTGGTGAAGCGCTCGGAGAGCAGCGAGTCGACCAGCGAGACCACGCGGCCGACGACGTCGGACAGGACGGCGATGGCGAGCTCGAGCCCGATCAGCGTGGCCAGCCGGTCGAGCCGTCCGGAGGACCACGCCGGCATGTCGCCCGCCGCGGCCAGGAGGATGACCTCGTCGATGATCAGCTTCCCGAGGAAGAGCATGGCCACCGGGAGGAAGGCGCGCAGGAGGCGCAGCGACGCATTGGCCACGGTCAGCGAACGGCTGGTCTGCCAGATCAGCCGCAGGAACGGCGGCAGGTTGCGCAACGCGCCGAAGCGCTCGCGGAGTGAGTGTCGTTGAGGCGGCGGCATCCGGTGCGAGTCGGTGCAACGGGTGGACCGGGCCGTAGAATCCGCGCATGTACAAATTCGTCGTCGTGGCGCTGCTCGCGGGATGCGCGTCCGCTCCGCTGTCTCCGACTCTCGAGGTTGCGCAGCGCGTCGAGCACATCGACGTGGTGGGACGCGAGCCGATGCTCGTCGAGCATCCGGACGGGACGCTGTTCGTGGCCGGCTACGGCGAGCCGCGGCCGACGTTGTGGAAGAGCGGCGACGGCGGCGCCACGTGGAGCCTCGTCGACGTTGGTTCCGAGGCGGTGGGGGCGATCGGGAACTCGGACGTGGACCTGGCCGTGGCCGCGGACGGGACGCTCTACTTCGCGTCGATGCTCTTCGACCGCGAGAAGGGGGAGGGACAGCTCATCGCGATCGGTGTGAGCTACGACGTGGGGGCGAGCTGGCGCTGGACGACGATCTCGAAGACGCGGTTCGATGACCGGCCGTGGATCGAGGTCGCGCCGGACGGGACGGCACACGCGATCTGGAACGACGGCAGCGGCGTGTCGCACGTCGTCAGCCGCGATCGCGGCGCGACGTGGACGGCGCCGGTCCGCATTCACGATCGCGGCGGCTCGAGTCATCTGGTGATTGGTCCGGCCGGCGAGCTGGCGGTGCGCGTCACGCCGCTGTCGGCGTCAGGCAACAAGTACGACCAGGGCGTGGACCTGATTGCCGTGAGCACGGACGGCGGCGCGTCGTGGCAGAAGCACGCGGCGCCGGGGGAGCGGGACTGGTCGGCGGACTTCATGTCCGACGCGACGCCGCGCTGGGTGGAGCCGCTGGCCTGGGACGGCGCCGGGCGGCTGTATTCATTGTGGACGGACAAGAAGGGCGTGCGGCTGGCGCGCTCGGACGATCGCGGCGCGCAATGGCGGACGTTTACGATCGCTGACACCGTGGCGCCGGCGTTCTTTCCGTATCTCGTCGCGCGCGGAAACGGGGAGCTGGCAGCGACGTGGCTCACGGCGTCGAACAATGACATGCACGACCTGCAATGGTTCGCCGCGCGCATTGAAGGAGCGGAGCCGCGTGCGCGTATTTCGCCGCCACAATCGCTGGAGAGCCGCCGCCCGCGTCAGGGCCAGGGCGACGCGCTGTTCAATGACCCGGCCGGCGAATATCTGGCGGCCGCGTTCCTGCGCGACGGGCGTGTGGCGGTGGTGACGCCGATCCAGAATCGCGCGGAACAGCGCATGGGATTTACGTGGTGGGTGTTCCGCTAAGCGCTTATGGAGTCCGGCGGCCTTAGCCGCCGCTTTGGT
>DASVSV010000186.1:0-11786 GCA_036387915.1 Thermoanaerobaculia bacterium | reverse complement strand
GCTGCAGTCCCGACCTTTCCGTCGCAGCATCGCGTGGTAGGTTGCGCGCGATGCTGCGACGCCTGTGTCCCGCCGCGGAACTGCTCCTCGTCAACCTGATCTGCTTCGGCCCATTCGCGGCGCGCAGCATCGTGGAACTGACGGAGCGGAAGACGGCCTTCCTCTTCGACGATCGCCGCGCGCTGACGCTCCTCGGTATCGAGCTCGTCTGCGGCACGCTGGCCGTGCTGCTCCTCCGCGCCCGCGGCTGGAAGCTGAGCGACTTCGGCCTGCGCGTCACCATGCCCCAAACCATCGCCGGCATGCTCCTGCTCATCGGCGCGAACTTCGTCATCTCCGCCCTCTACGAGCTGGTCCGCTTCGCCACCAACACCGACCCCGGCGTGGCGACGACGTTCCAGGACAAGCTCACCTGGCCCGTGCTCATCGCATTGACGCTCATCAACCCGCTCTACGACGAACTGTTCCTCGTCGCGTACAACGTCATCGCGGCGAAGGAACACGGCGCCGCCTTCGCCATCACCCTCAGCGCTGCCGTCCGCTTCCTCTGCCACATCGAGCAAGGCCCCATCACCACGGTGACGATCCTCCCCCTCGGCCTCCTCTTCGCCTTCGTCTACTGGCGCTGGCGCCTCCTCTGGCCCCTCATCGTCGCCCACGGCGTCATGGATTTCATGGGGCAGATGCCGAGTTAAGATGAGGCATGAGTAAAGTCGTCACGGCTGAATATCTGGCTGACACGCACATGCTCCGGTTGGTCGAACCGCTCGACGGCGTAGCGGACCACGAGCATGTGCAGGTAATGGTCACCACGGCCCAGGCCAACGACCGGCCTTGGCTGGCGTTTCAGGGTTGCCTTTCGCCCGAAGACGCCGACGAGCTTGCAGCGATCATCGAAGAAGAGTTCCCCACCGAGAAATGATCGAGCGGTTGGCGGTCGACTCGAATGCGATAATCGTGTGGTTTCGCTCCGGAAACCTGGAGCCCCTCGCTCTGCACAGTGCGCAGCACCTTGTTCTACCTCTACCTGTCGTCGGTGAGCTTTACACAGGCGTGTACTCGTCGAAGAAACGTGATTCCCATCTCACGCTACTCGAAGCATTTATCGGGCGTCACGAGATCCTGAAGCCGGACGAAGAGACCGCGCGCTCCTACGGCCGCCTCCGCGCCGAACTGCGTCTCGACAACATCGGCCGATCCAAGACCAACGATCTCTGGATCGCCGCCCTTTGTATCCAGCACGGCTTGCCGCTTCTCTCCAATGACCACGGCTTCCACGCCATCTCGAACCTCACTACGATCCGTTGGTAGGCGGACGCTGCTCGTTACGGCTGCCGAGGTAGCATGCAGCGATGAGGAGCAAAATCGTCACAGCTGAATACCTCGCGGACAACAACATGCTTCGACTGACCGAGCCGTTGGCCGACGTGCAGGATCACGCGATGGTGACAGTGATCGTAAGCCAGTCCGTTGAGAGGCCCTGGCTGAAACTCAGCGGCTGTCTCTCTCCTGAGGATGGCGCGGAGATGGCGGCGCTGATCGAAGAGATGTTTCCGACTTAAAAATGAACGGCCGGCGCGATCGACGCTGAACGCCGGATTACTGGAAGTCGCCGCCCACTTGCGGCGTTTTGCCGGCGGGCGATATAAGCTCGCCTGCCGGGAGAAACCATGAGCGTTCAGCCGCTGCACGAGACTACGCCGCAGACCAACCTGTTCGAGAGCATCCTCGAGCTCATCCGCCGCACCTCCACGCAGCTCCCGGACGACGTCGTGCGGGCCGTGACCGGGGCGCGGAAGCAGGAAGTGGAAGGGTCGAATGCCGACGTGGCGCTGGACGTCATCGGCTGCAACATCGTCCTCGCGCGCGACAACTCGCTGCCGCTCTGCCAGGACACGGGCTCGATCCTCTTCTACGTCCACACGCCGGTCGGTTACGACCAGCTCGAGTTCGAAGAGATCGCCACCGAGGCCGTACGCGCGGCGACGAAGAAGGGATATCTGCGGCAGAACAGCGTCGACAGCATCACCGGCAAAAACACCGGCGACAACACCGGACCGGGCTCGCCGTCGTTCCACTTCCACCAGTGGCGCGAGCCGCACGTCGAAGTGAAGCTGATGCTCAAAGGCGGCGGCTGCGAGAACATGAACGCGCAGTACTCACTCCCGCACCCCGACCTCGGCGGCCGCGACCTGCGCGGCGTCGAGAACGCCATCCTCGACTGCATCCTCCAGGCGCAGGGACAGGGCTGCGGCCCCGGCATCCTCGGCGTCTGTATCGGCGGCGACCGCGCCACCGGCTACGGCGAGGCGAAGGAACAGCTCCTCCGCACGATGGAAGACCAGAACCCCGATCCCGAGCTGGCCGCGCTCGAACAGCGCGTCGTCGAGAAGGCCAATCAGTCCGGTATCGGCCCGATGGGTTTCGGCGGAAAGACGACGCTGCTGGCCTGCAAAATCGGCAAGCTCAATCGCCTGCCGGCGTCGTATTTCGTGTCGGTCGCGTACATGTGCTGGGCCTTCCGCCGCCGCGGCGCCGAGCTCGATCGGAACGGTGAAGTGACGAACTGGCTGTATTGAGGCTGAGTTCCTCGGAGTTCCTCGGAGTTCCTCGGGGTTCCTCGGAGTTCCTCGGAGTGGAAGCGCGAAATGGCGAGCTCATGTCGTGATCTGAAAGTGTGGCAGGGGGCGATGGATCTCACCGTCGAGGTTTACCGCGTGACAACGCGATTTCCGTCCGAGGAAAAGTACGGCCTCGTGCAGCAGATGAAGCGAGCCGCGGTTTCGATCCCCTCGAACATTGCTGAAGGCTACGGTCGCCGGACAGCGCGGCAGCGCTACAACTTCCTCGAGAACTCCCTCGGCTCGATCTTCGAGCTCGAAACGCAAACGGAGCTATCCGCCCGACTCGGATTTTTGAACGAGTCCGACGCCGCTTCTCTTGCGAATGCAATCCGCGGCATTGGCCGCGGCCTCACCGCATTCATGAACTACGTCGAACGCGAAGCCCGCGCTCAGAAACCGCGACACACCTGACCCCTCCGAGGCACTCCGAGGCACTCCGAGGAACCCGAGGAACTCCAACAATGGCACTCGTGAAACTCACCACGCCCATCGACGAAGCCACGATCCGCACGCTGCATGTGGGCGACACGGTCGCCATCAGCGGCCGCCTCTACACCGGCCGCGACGCGGTGCATCACCGCATCCACGAAGGGGTGAAGCCGCCGGTCGACCTGGAGGGGCAGATCATCTATCACTGCGGTCCGGTGATGGTGAAAGAGGGCGACCAGTGGGTGTGCAAGGCGGCGGGACCGACCACCTCGTCGCGCGAGGAGCCGTACCAGCACGAAGTCATCCGCGACTACCGCATCCGCGGCGTCATTGGCAAAGGGGGGATGGGGCCGAAGACGCTGGCCGCGTGCAAGGAGTACGGCGCGGTCTACATGCACGCCATCGGCGGGGCAGCGCAGGTCTGCGCGGCCTCGATCAAGCGCGTCGACGGAGTGGACTGGATGGACCTCGGGTCGCCCGAGGCGATCTGGCACCTCTGGGTCGAAGAGTTCATGGCCATCGTCACCATGGACGCGCACGGCCAGTCGCTGCACCAGAACGTCCTCGAGGAATCGCGCGCGCGCCTTGCCGCTCTGAAAGCGTGAAACAGGGATGAGGTACGAGGCATGAGGGATGAGTTGGTAGCTTGCGCGGGCTCCCGATAAGGACCAAAACACAACTCCGGCTCCACGCAACTTTGGCGTCGCCGCGGGAAGCGCGTAAACGTAGGGCGTGGCTTCAGCCCGCCCCCCTCGTACGTCTTCACATTCCGCGCAGCTTGCACGCTCTGGACGGGCTGAAGCCACGTCCTACGTCGGGCTCACGCCGCGGCTGCTCGCCGACGCTACTCATACCTCATCCCTCATCGCTAAAACGAGGCTGGCCCGACTCATGCCACGTCCCTAAACCTCATGCCTCGCACTGAAAAAGACACTCTCGGCGAAGTGGCGGTTCCGGATGGCGCGCTGTACGGAGCGCAGACGCAGCGGGCGGTGGAGAACTACCCCATCAGCGGACTGCGCGAGCATCCGCAGTTCATCCGCGCGTTCATCCTGATCAAGCGCGCTGCCGCGCTGGCGAACCGCGAGCTCGGCGTGCTCGACGAACAGCGCGCGACGGCCATCGTGGCCGCGTGCGACCGCATCCTCGGCGACTTCGCGGGGCATCGGCAGCACTTCGTCGTCGACGTCTTCCAGGCCGGCGCCGGCACGTCCTTCAACATGAACTGCAACGAGGTCCTCGCCAACCTCGCCAACGTCGCCCTCGGCGGACAGCTCGGCATGTACACGCCCGTGCATCCGAACGACCACGTCAACATGGCGCAGTCGACGAACGACGTCTTCCCCACCGCGCTCCGCGTCTCCACGCGATTCCTGCTCGATCAGCTGCTGCTCGCGCTCGACGAGCTCGGCCTCGCGCTCGACGACAAGGGACGCGAGTTCGCCGACGTCATCAAGTCCGGCCGCACGCATCTGCAGGACGCCGTGCCGGTGACCCTCGGGCAGGAGTTCGCCGCCTACGCCGCGGCCGTGCGCCGTTCCACGCGCCTGCTGCGCAACGTGGGCGAAGAAGTGGAGGAGCTCGGGATCGGCGGCACCGCGGCCGGTACCGGCATGAACGCGCCGGTCGGTTACCGCTTCACCGTCATCCGCCACCTCAACGCCTCGACCGGATTGCAGTTCCGTCCCGCGCCCGACCTGCGCGAGGCCATGCAGTCGCAGCTTCCGGTCGTGGCCGTCTCCGCGGCGCTGCGCAATCTCGCCCTCGAGCTGACGCGCATCACCAACGACCTCCGCCTCCTCGCCTCGGGACCGATGACGGGCCTCGCCGAGATCCTCCTGCCGAGCGTGCAGCCCGGCTCCTCGATCATGCCGGGCAAAGTGAACCCGTCGATGCTCGAGTGCATGAACCAGGTCCTGTTCCACATCATCGGCGCCGACACCGCGGTCGCGTACGCGTCGCAGGCGGGGCAGCTCGAGCTGAACGTGATGATGCCGCTGATGGCGTTCGAGATCTCCTTCTCGATCGAGATCCTGAAGAACTACCTTCCGGTGTTCGTGCAGAAGTGCATCCGCGGCATCGAAGCCAACCGCGAGCGCTGCGAGGCGTACTACATCAGCTCACCTTCGCTGGCGACGGCGCTCAATCCGATCATCGGCTACGCCGCCGCGGCGGAGATCGCGAAGGAATCCGCCAGGACCGGCAAGCGCATCCCCGACATGCTGCGCGAGAGGCAACTGATCCCCGAGGAGCAGATCGCGGCGATCTTCACGCCGGAGTTCCTGGCCGGGCAGGCCGACCGCGAGCCGGGCGAAAAGGCGTGAACCGGATAGCCGCTGTTACAATCTCGCCCGTCCACGGTCCCCCATGCGCCTCTTCATCGCGACGACGTTTCCGCCGGAGATCCTGCGCGATCTCAACGAGCGCGTTACGCGCCTGAAGCCGCGCCTCCCGCCGGCGACGTGGGTCCGTCCCGAGACGCAGCACCTCACCTTCGCCTTCCTCGGCGAGCATCCCGAGTCGCTGGTCGAGGCCATCGCCGCGCCGCTGACGGCCAAGCTCGGCGCCATCGCGCGGTTCGAGGCGCGGCTGCAGGGCGCCGGCGTTTTTCCGAACGTGCGGCGGGCGCGCGTCGGCTGGGGCGGACTGGAGCCGGAGCAGCCGTTTCAGAGCGTTGCCAGCGCGGTACGCGAGGTGGTCACGAAGAACGGCGTCACGCTGGACAACGTCGACTTCCGCCCGCACCTCACCCTGATGCGCATGCGTGAGGGTTGGCCGCCGGCGTCCATCGACCTCTTCGTCAAGTCATTGAAGGACTACCGTTCGGAGCCGTTCGAGGTGCATGAAGTCACGCTCTTCTCGAGCGAGCTGAGCTCGAAGGGCGCGATCCACACGCCGCTCAGGAAGTTCGCACTTCGCGACCGCCCGTAGCGCGGCTCTTCGCCACTTCCTTCCCGCGCAGCTGCCCGCAGGCCGCGGCGATGTCGCGTCCCTTCGAGCGGCGCACGGTGACGCGCACGCGGTGGCTGACCAGCGCGTCGACGAAGCGGTCGATCTGCTGATCCGAGGGACGCTTCATCCATTTCGGGAGATTCGCGTCCTCGTTGAACGGGATCGCGTTCACCTTTGCCGGGATGCCGCGGATCAGCCTCGCCAGCGCGGCCGCGTCGCGCGCCGAGTCGTTGTAGCCCGCCAGCAGCACGTACTCGATGGTGATGTCGCGTCCCTTCTCGACGGGGAAGCGGCGCAGCGACTCCATCAGCTCCTCGAGCGGATACTTTGTCGTGATGGGCATGATCTCTTCGCGCCGCTGGCGATCGGGCGCGTTGACGGAGATGGCCAGGTTCGGGCGGCGCTCGTACTTTGCGAGCGCGTCGATGCCGGGGATGATGCCCGAGGTCGAGAGCGTGATGCGGCGCGGTGCGACGTTGCGGTAGAGGATCTCCAGCGTCGCGATCACGTGCTCGTAGTTCAGTAGCGGCTCGCCCATCCCCATGAACACGACGTTCATCTGCTCCATCGGGATCTGCTTCTCGCGCTGGATGACGAAGAACTGCCCCACCATCTCCGCCGGCGTGAGATTGCGCCCCGCGCCGAAGAAGCCCGTCACGCAGAACGTGCAGCCGACCGCGCAGCCCGCCTGCGACGAGAGGCAGATGCTGATGCGGTCGCCGATCGGCATGTAGACCGACTCGATGCGCTGTCCGTCCGCGAGGCGGAAGAGGTACTTCTGGCTACCGTCCGGCGCCGGCTCGGTGCGCGTCACGACCTCCGGCATGGCCAGCGTGAAACGCTCCGCCAGCGAGGCGCGGACCTCTTTGGGGATGTTGCTCATCGCGTCGAACGAGTCGACGCCGCGAACGTGCATCCACTCTTCAACTTGTTGAACCCGGAACGCCGGAGACACGACCTCGGACAGCGTGCGCTCGAGTTGCGCAGGCGGGAGGTCGTACAGGTTCAGGCGTTCATCGGTCACGGGGCCTCGTCAGTCGGTTTCGCTCGCCTGCGCGAGGGGCTCCACGCGCCTCGCGCCCTTCACTTTGCGGGTCGGGTCGATGCCGAGGGAGCGGAGCATGGAGAGATCGTTCACGTTGATGCGGAACTGCACTTCCTTCGGCGGCTGCGCCGGGACGACCATCGCGTCTTCGTCCGTCTCGTCGGCCTCCTGCTTGTTCAGGCCGATCGTCGCGTCGAGCACCACGTAGAGGTCGTAGCCCTCGTCGCGGATCTTCTGGATGTGGCGGTTCACGTCTTCGGAACCGGAGATCGACTCGTTGATTGCGGTGCCGAGCTCCTGCAGTAGCTGCTTGATCTTGTCGTCCACGCGGTCTCCGTCTGGTTACACGTAAACTATTGCAAGATCAACAGCTTATATTTACGTGCGTGACAGTCGAATTATGCAAACGGGACCGCTCGCGGTCAATATTCCGAATCGAGCGCGAGCGGCGTACACTACTTGTCCCCGGTCGCGCGCCCCTGCTGCAAGGCCGCCGCCACTCGCTTCCGACATCCGACTCCCAGAGCTCCAACAAGTACGCGAGGTACTTCCACCGTCCCCACTGCGCGCAGTGCCGCAGCAGCGCCGCGTCGCCGTACGATTCCACGATGGCCGCGAACGAGAATCTCGGAGGGGTGGGGAGGGATGATGGAGGCGACGGCCGGAGTCGAACCGGCGAATGAAGGTTTTGCAGACCTCTGCCTTACCACTTGGCTACGTCGCCCTATCCATCCCCGCGAAGGGACAGCGAGTCTAGTGAACCGGCCCCGGAGCGTCAATATTCAGCCATGCCCGCGCGCATGATCCAGGAGTGCGGCAGCGGCGAAGCTGCCGCACTCCAGACGCTGCGCGTGCGGTATCAGGATTCGAGCGTTTCGGCGGCGCGCGGCTGTTGCGGCTGCGATGCCGTCAGGCAGCTCGGCGGAATGGCGAAGTTGCCCGGATCGATCGGGGCGTCAAAGCTCTGGTGGTAGAAATAGTCCGCCAGGGCGAGGCTCGTGCCGAGATGGACGCCGGATTGCGACTGCATGAACGTCACCGGACGGCTGTTCTGGCCGGTGGACTCCTGCGGGGCATACCAGACCCAGAGATACGTCGAGTCCGGGTAATTCGTTCCCGACTTCGGGAACAGCACCGAGAACACGGTCACGGTCTGCTCGGGACAGAGCACCGGGTTGTTGCTGATGGTGGCCTGAATCGTCGCCTGAACCGCGGGGATGGAGATCCACTCCGGCGACTCCTGCGGAAAGTCGAAGCCCTGCTTCGGCCCCTCGCACGTCGGCATGAGCCGACTCTTGTAATAAGTGATGATGAAGCTCGTGGCGCTGTTGGGGGGCGGCGACGGCATGGACGCGGGCGCGGGTCCGGTCAGCAGTGCCTGCTGCGCCGTGATGTCGCCCGGATTGTAGGTGCGGGCCATGACCGTGCTCTGCGCGCGGTCCGAATAGACCGAGTAGTCGGCGTCAGGCGCCCAGCGATAGAGCACGCGCGTCGGCAGCGGGTTGAAGTTCTCGTTGACCGGCGTCATGAACGCCGTCATCCCGAAATTCTCGCTCCAGACGAAATTCTGAAAGCCTTCCGGATTGCCGATCTGAAAACCGGGAAACGAGGGCGTGCCCGGTGCGGGCTCGACGCCCCCCGGCGTAAAGACCGGAAAGTATGTGAAGGAGTACATCTGCAGGATGGCCAGCTGCGCCGGGTCCCCCTGGCCGGGGGTGACCGGGCCGGTGCCGAACATCATCCGCACCGGCGCGCCGGTCCCGGAGTCGAACCACATCCACGTGGCCGCGGGCGTGGGCTGTTCGGTGCCGGGCACCGGGGCGCGCCACCAGTCGACCGTCTGCGCGTTCATCCAGTTGAGAGGAGAGGAGCCGGCAGAGCCGGCATTCGACTGCTCACTGCCGAACCAGTTGTCCGGCAGCGACCATCCCATGTCGACGATGGCCCACGTGGCGCCGCCGTCGGTCGACAGTTGCGTGTCGGTCGTACCGATGGTGTACCACCAGCTCCTGCCCGAGGTGCAGCCGGTGATCTGCGCGCTGAAGGAGGTGCCCTGCACGTATTCGAGATTGGCGACGCAGAGCTCGAAGAATGGTGTCACGGGATTGGGATCGTTCGACTGCGGCGGGCTGAATGGATGCAGCAGGGCGGTCGCCGTCCAGGTCGAAGGCATCGCGGGCAGCGGATTGGGATTGGGCTGGAACGACGGCCAGGCGGACTGCGGAACCGGGTCGACGCCATCGAAGGGCAGGACAGTCATGAGTTTCTCCTTTGCGCATCTGCGCATCTGCCCTCTTAGACCGGCAGCCGTCGCCGTTTTCCACGCGGCGCGGCATTGGCAGGAAAATAGGGACGAATGCGTCTCCTCGTGATCGCACCGCCGCAGTTCGCGCCGCTGGACATGCTGCGGCGCGAAGCACCCGACGTCGAGTTGTCGATCGGCATCGACCCCGAGTCGCTGCGCCGCGACGCTCGACACGCCGACGCCGTCCTGATCGCGCCGCGTTACGCCTCGGTGCTCACCGACCTCTGGCGCGACCTCAGTAACGTGCGTTGGATCCACACGCTGGCCGCGGGCGTGGAGTCGCTCCCCTTCGACCTGCTGCGGCGCAGCGACGCCGTGATCACCAACTCCCGCGGCCTCTACGCCGACGCCCTCGGCGAGTTCGCCGTCGCGGCCATGCTCTGGTTTGCGAAAGACCTGCGCCGCCTGCTCCGCAACCAGGACGCGCGGCGCTGGGAGCCGTACGACGTCGAGCGCCTCGAAGGGCGCACCGCCGGCATCATCGGCTACGGCGGCATCGGCCATGCCGTCGGCCGCCGCGCCACCGCCCTCGGCATGCGCGTCCTGACCACCCGCCGCCGCCGCGAGCTCGGCGACCCCACCATCGAAGAGGTCATTGCCGACTCCGACTACGTGGTCATGTCCACGCCCCTGACGCCGAGCACCTGGCGGCTGATGTCGCGCGAGCGGATCGGGCGCATGAAGCCCGAGGCGGTCTTCGTCAACGTCGGACGCGGAGGCACGGTCGACGAAGAGGCGCTCGTCGACGCCCTGCGCAACAATCGCATCCGCGGCGCGGCCCTGGACGTCTTCGACGCCGAGCCGCTCCCGCCGCAGCACCCGCTCTGGGAGCTCGACAACGTGCTGATCTCGCCGCACACGGCCGACCACACCGCTGACGCCCACCTCCGGGCCATGAGCTTCTTTCTCGAGAACCTGCGGCACTTCCGCGCCGGGGAGTCACTGGAGAACGTCGTCGACAAAGTCGAGCAGTACTGATCGGCCCACTTCTTGCCGGGCCCGGTACAACTGATGTCGTACGTTTTGATCGTCCTGGCCACGCTCTTCGTGACGCTGATCATTCAGAACATGGTCACGGGCGAGAAGAAAATCGAGCACCGGATCACCCATCTCTACGGCGTGCGCGACGCCCGTTTCCTGCGCGCCATGGGCAGTCTCCTCGGGCCGCCGGTCGTGGGCGGCAACAACGTCAGCGAGCTGGTGAACGGCGAGCAGATTTTCCCGGCCATGCTCGAGGCCATCCGCGGCGCGCGGCGCACGATCTCGTTCGAGACGTTCATCTACTGGACCGGCGAGATCGGACGCGAGTTCGCCGAGGCGCTGGCCGAGCGTGCGCGGGCCGGAGTGAAAGTGCACGTGCTGCTCGACTGGGTCGGCACGTACAAGCTCGACAAAGAGGCGCTCACGATGATGATCGACGCCGGCGTGGACCTCCAGAAGTACCACCCGCTGCGGTGGTACAACCTCGGACGGATCAACAACCGCACCCACCGCAAGCTGCTCATCATCGACGGCCAGATCGGCTTCACCGGCGGCGTCGGCATCGCCGACAAGTGGACCGGCGCGGCCCGCAATGCCGACGAGTGGCGCGACTCGCACTACCGCGTCGAAGGACCGGCCGTCGCGCAGATGCAGGCCGCGTTCATGGACAACTGGATGAAGTCGCGCGGCGAAGTGCTGCACGGCGACGAATACTTTCCGAAGCTCGAGCCGCGCGGCGAGCACGTCGCGCAGATGTTCAAGAGCTCCTCGACCGAAGGCAGCGAGAGCGTGCGGCTGATGTACCTCCTCACCATCGCCAGCGCGGAGAAAAGCATCCTCCTCGCGAACTCCTACTTTGTCCCCGACGACCTCTCCGTCGAGTCGCTCGCCGCCGCGGCCAATCGCGGCGTGCGTATCGAGATCATCGTGCCGGGCAAAGAGATCGACGCGCGGGTCACGCGCAAGGCGTCGCGTTCGCGCTGGGGAAAACTGCTGGAGGCCGGCATCCGCATCCACGAGTTCCAGCCGACCATGTTCCACTGCAAGACCGTGATCGTCGACGGCGTCTGGGTCTCCGTCGGCTCGACCAACTTCGACAACCGCTCCTTCCGCCTCAACGACGAAGCCAACCTCAACATCCACGACGAACAATTCGCCACCCGCCAGACCGAGATCTTCGAAGCCGACCTCACCCGCGCACGACGGATTTCGCTCGAGGAATGGCAGAACCGCCCCCTCACCGAAAAGCTCCTGGAACACGCCGCCGGCCTGCTCCGATCGCAGCTCTGAGCGACCCGCCAAACCACCCTCGCGCTGCGTTGCCCCCACACGGCTGTCATCCCGAGCGTGAGTCGAGGGACCTGGGCGGGCGGGGACGCGCTGCATGCGTCGCGCTCCAAAACGAACCGCGCTCGCGACACCCCAGTCCCCTCTCCCCGCGCACGGGGAG
>DASVSV010000185.1:0-9564 GCA_036387915.1 Thermoanaerobaculia bacterium | reverse complement strand
GGGGTGGGCGGGCTGAAGCCACGCCCTACGTTTGGCAGCCGTGCCGTTGCATGAGCGCTGGCTGTCGACGACGCCGTTCCGTTCGTTGCCGGTGTCTTTCGTCCGACCGACTCAGCGCTTCCTGGTCCAGCGATCGGCGTCGCGTTCGCGGTACTTGGTCATCATCGCGCTGAACTTCTCGTCGAGATCGACGTCGAGCGAATTGGCGAGACAGACCAGGACGAAGATCGCGTCCGCGATCTCCTCGCCGGCGTCACCGTGCGCTTCGCCGGGCTTTGGTTTCTTGCCGCCGTACTGGTGCATCAGGACGCGCGCGAGCTCGCCCACTTCCTCCGTCAGCCGCGCCAGCATCGGCAGCGGCGGGAAGTAGCCTTCCTCGAATTGCGAGATCCACGCGTCGACTTCCTGCTGAATCGGTGCGAATGCCATGCTACGATTTTGCGGCAATGCGGTCCCTCTGTGTAATGGTGCTGGGAGTGACGCTCGCCGCGAGTGCGGCCACTGCCGACGTTCGTCTGGCCGTGAAACGGGACGGCTCGAGGGTCATCACCAACTTCGGCGCGACGCGCACCATCAAGCCGTCCAACCTCGACTGGCTGGCGAAGAAGCACGATCGCCGCTCGAAATACGACGCCATCATCGAGCGCTACGCCGACAAGTATGGCGTCAGCGCGACGCTGGTTCGCGCCGTCATCCAGGTCGAATCCGACTTCAACGCCGCGTGTGTTTCGCACAAGGGTGCGCGCGGCTTGATGCAGCTCATGCCGGCCACCGCGAAGCGTTTCGGCGTCACGCAGATTCACGATCCCGAGCAGAACATCCACGGCGGCGTGCGATACCTCGCGTACCTCACGCGCCTCTTTCCCAACGACCTGCCGCGCGTGCTCGCCGGCTACAACGCGGGGGAGAACGCGGTCCTGAAATACGGCGGCATTCCTCCGTACGCCGAGACGGAGATGTACGTGAAGCGGGCCATGACCGTGTACTACGGCCGCCCGTATGGCGGCATCAGCGGTGGCGGCGCGTCGTCTTTCGCGGGACGGCGCGGCGGGAAGAAGCTGCGCGGCGGTTTCTCCGCACCCGTTGCAGCAGCGTTACTTCCGGGCGCCAAGTACCTCGGACAAGCGGCCGCGCGATAAAGGTAGAATCCGCGCGTGCCTGAGCGCGACCCCGCTGTAGCTCCCCCTTTCGATCAGGGCGTTTTCCTCCTGCATTACAACCGCGGGCGCGAGGCGTTTCAGGAAGGACGGTATGCCGAGGCCCGGCGCGAGCTCGAGTCGGCGCAGCGTCTTCGTCCCGACGATGCCGACGTGCTCAACCTCCTCGGGCTGGTGTACTTCAAGACCAATGCGTTCCCCGAGGCCGAGGTCATTTACCGGCGGCTCATCGCGGAGAACCCCAACGTCTTCATCCTGCACTCCAACCTCGGGCTGATCCTCTTCAAGCAGAGCAAACTGGAAGAAGCGGAGCAGTTCCTGCTGCGCGCGGTCGACCTCCGTCCCAATTACGCCAAGTCGCACCTCTACCTCGGCCTGCTGTACCGGCAGAAGAAAAAGTTCGGCCTCGCGATCGAGCATCTGAAGTTCGCCGGCGCGGACAAGCTCGTGCGCGAAGTCGAGCTGGAGATGCGTCCCCCCGCGCCACCGCCCGCGCCGGTACCGCCGCCCGCTCCCGCGCCGCCACCCGTGAAGGCGCGCGACGAGCACGTGAATACGCAGAAGATCCGCGCGCTGACGGCGGACGAAGTCATGGCCCTCCAGTCGCGCACGCAGCCGGGCCAGGTGCCGACACCAGCCGTCGATCTGCCGGCGCCTACGCCGCCGCCTCCGGCGGCGGTCGTGGTCGCGCCGGAGCCGGCCGTCACCGCAGCGCGCAAACTGCAGGACGCGGTCGACGATCCGCAGCACGTCGAGGCTAAGAAGATCGACGTCGCGCGCAAGATCGAAGGCGCGTCGAAGACCTTCACGCTGCACGAGAACGGCTTCCTCGAGATCAACTTCGCGCGCAACGTGCACGTCAAGCGCGGCACGGTCTCGAGCTACTCCGGCAACCTCAAGTTCATCGCCGAATCCGGCCTCCTCGGCACGACCGCGCAGACGCTGGTCAAAGCCGTGGGGCAGGGGAAGATCTTCGTCTACGAGAAGGGACGCAAGACCTTCCTCCTCGATTTGAACGACGAATTCATTTACGTCGAAGGGCGCAACCTCCTCGCGCTCGAAGACTCACTGACGTACCGCGTCGAGCCGATCTATGACGCCGCATACCAGCGCAAGATCGACACGGTGAAGATCTTCGGCAAAGGCTCACTCGCCATTTCGACGTCGATCGAGCCACTCACGCTACGCGTCACGCGCGAGTACCCGCTCTCGATCTCCTCGAACGCGCTCGTGGCCTGGACCGGCAACCTCATCCCGACCGTCGTCGACGACAAGTCGCTCGAAACGGTAATGATCGAGAATCTGGATGCGGGCGGGTTCAAGATCCGGTTTGAAGGGGATGGGGTTGTCGTCAGCGAGCAGTAAGTGTCACGCAGGTACGAGGGATGAGGTATGAGGTATGAGTGGGCAAGACGCGCCCTCATGCCTCGTTCCTCATGCCTCGTTCCTGAGCTTTTCATCTCTCATGCGCTTCTCCCCATTCCCTGGCGAGCCGATACGCGTCGCGTAGCTCGTCGTCGCGATCCCAGGTGGAGAAGTAGCGGCGCACAGCCGGATCTTCGAAGGCGTGCTCGAGGACGCCGCAGAGGATGCGGTTCTGCGCCGCCGGCTCGGCGCGGCGGAACAGTTTCTCCAGGTCGATGGCCACGCCGCGCACGTGCGCGGCGGATTTGCCGCCAGTGGCGCGCCACTGTTTGAGGCAGGCGGCCAGTTCCCACGCGGCTTCGAAGCCGCCGTGCAGATGCTCGCCGGGTGCGGGGTTCTCCTCGATGCAGCGCAGGAGATAGAGGCGCATGAATCCGATCTGCTCGTCGGTCGGGATCTCCGGCTCGATGCGTGACCAGGCGCTGTTGGTGAGCTCGTAGACGCCGCTCCACGTCAGCAGGTCGCCGGAGTCGATCCAGCGGCGGACGTCGTCGCGCGCGATCGGACCGTCGCCGGTCAGCGCGCGCAGCACGTCCGGATAGCTCATTTCCGCTACGCCCCGCCCATCACCCGCACGGCGATGGGGACGATCACGAAGAGCTGGATGGCGTCGAACACGCCGTGGGCGATGATGCCCGGCACGACGTTCCGGGTGCGATAGAAGGCCACGCTGATGACGAGCGAGATGATCGTCACGCCGACCAGCAGCAACGGATTGCCGTACGTGAAATGCGCGAGCGCGAAGAGGACCGTCGAGGCGACGAGCCCGATGCGCTTCTGCAGGAAGGAGCGGAAGAAGAACTCCTCGACCGACATCGCGGAGAGCACGATCAGCGCCTTCTTCCACCACGCCAGGTTGGCCATCCAGCCGATCATGGCCGGCGGATCGGGCGGCTGGTCGAGCAGCCCGCCGGCCTTGAGCAGCAACGCGACGACCATGGCCATGATGATCGTGAACAGCCAGCCGCCGACGCCCGTCGCGACGCCGATGGCGATGACTTCCGCCGGCCGCTCGTGACGGATCTGCAGGAACTCGCGCAGCGCCGGCCTGCCACTGAGCAGCCACCAGCCGACGAGAAACAGCACGAGGATGGCGTGCATCTGAAACAGGTTCACGAACGAGACGTTCTCGAGCTGTTTCACCGTCACCGGCGCCAGCGCGGCCCCCGTCACGATGTACGCCAGCCCGACCATGAACGCACCCAGCCAGAGGTACGCGATCCACTTCAGGACCGGGCTCGGAAAACGGTCGCAGCTCAGGAGGTTGTAGCGCTCGTTGAGGAACACGATGGTGATCCAGACGAGGAACGCGAAACCGGTCGACGCGAAATAGATCATGCGCGCGGCGAAGTGTATCGCGTGCCCTCGCTTTCCTCGGCGAGCACGTGCAGCGCGACGTAGCCGAGGAGCAGGGCGATGCCGTAGAGGATCGTCACGGCAAACGTCCGCGGATGCTGCATCGGATTGGCCAGCCGGTAGGCAATGTCGGCGAAGAGCGGCATCGGATCGGTGACGACCTCCCAGCTGTTGAAGCGCACGAACCGCCCGAGGTAGATGCCGAACGCGGAGAGCAGGATCGAGAGCGTGGCCACGCTCCAGCCGGTGCGCACGCCGTAGCGCTGCGCGATGGCGCGCTGCACCAGCATCACCGAGCCGTAGCCGAGGAGGAGCCCGGTGCCGGCGCAGGAAAAGAGCAGCAGCACGTCGTACCAGAGCGGAATCGGCGGCCGGTCGCGCAGGTGAATGAAGTCGGTGAGGATGTACGGCGCATTCGGCAGGAACAGCAGCCACACCACGAACGTCCCGAACCGCATCACCCGCCACTTCGCCCGCGCAAAAACCTCCGCCGACACGAACGGAACCACCGCCAGAAAGAGATTCCAGAGAAGAAAGAAGAAGACGGCGTTGTGCGCGCGCATCCCACGCAACGCGAGCAGCGCCGCGCACCACGCCAGGAGGACGGCAAAGGTCGCGGCGCGTTTCACACGACCCGCACGTCGACCTGGTTGTCGTAGAACGTTGCGCCGTGGCCGATGTCGGTGATGGCCTGCGACGTGGTGTGGTTCGCGTTGGTGTGGTCGTCGGTGAGCTTGGCCCACCAGACCGAGGGGGCGGAGACGACGCCGGGGCGGACGCGGTCGGTGACGACGGCTTCGGCGGTGAAGGCGCCGCGGTCGTTGAAGATCGAGACGCGTGCGCCGTTGGGGATGTTGCGCGACTGGGCGTCGTCGGCGTGGATCTCCAGCGTCGGCTTGCCGGCCGCGCGGCGGAGCGAAGCCACGTTGACGAAGGTCGAGTTGAGGAACGAATGCGCGGGCGGGGAGATCAGCGCCAGCGGATAGCGCGCCACGAGCTCCGGGTCGCGCTCCTCGGACTCGTACGGCGGCACGTACTCGGGGATGCGGTCGACGCCCCAGAGCGAGGCGGCGAGTGCGGAGTCGATCTCGATCCTGCCGCTCGGTGTCGGCACGTGCGAGCCGCGCTGGAAGGGGCGGTGCGGCGAGGCGATGTCGAGGCGGATGTACGCGCGCTCGCGCAGCTCGTCAAGCGTGAACGGCATCGGCGCGAGGATCTGGCGCATCATCTCTTCGTCGCTTTCGCGCAGCTCGGGATGGTCGAGGCCCATGCGCGCGGCGAGGCGGCGGAAGATCTCGGAGTTCGGCAGCGACTCGCCGAGGGGCTCGATCGCGCGGGCGTTGAACATCACGTACGTGTGGCCGTACGCCTTGTGCAGGTCCTCGTGCTCGAGCTGCGTCGTGGCGGGGAGCAGCACATCCGCAAAGTCGGCGGTGTCGGTCTGGAAGTGCTCGAGGACGACGGTGAAGAGATCCTCGCGGCGCAGGCCGGCCATCACGTTCTCGCGGTCGGGCGCGATCGAGCCGGGGTTGGAGTTGTAGACGATCAGCGCCTTCACCGGCGGGTCGTCGATCTTCGTCAGCGCCTCGCCGAGGCGGGTCATGTTGATGGTGCGCGTGCCGGCGGGGCTCAGGTCCTTGCGGGACAGCGTGGCGGTGTCGAGCTTCGAGAACGTGCCGGAGGTCGAGAGCAGCGCGCCGCCGCCGACGTCGTCCCACGCAGCGGTGACGGCGGGCAGCAGCGAGATGGCGCGCACCGCATTGCCGCCACCGGCATGACGCTGCAGGCCGTAGTTGAGGCGGATGAAAGTGGGACGCGCCGTGCCGTAGCGTTTCGCGAGATGCTCGATGGTCTCGACGGGGATGCGGCAGATCCGCGACGCGCGCTCCGGCGCGTATTCGTTGAGCACGCGGTCGCGCAGCGCTTCCCAGCCCAAGGTCATTTCGGCGAGGTACGACAGGTCGGCCAGCCCGTCGCGGAAGAGCACGTGCATCATCGCCAGCGCGAGGGCGGCGTCGGTGCCGGGGCGGATGGCGATGTGCTCGTCGCACGCGACGGCGGTGCGCGTGCGCAGCGGGTCGATGCAGATCGTTGTCGCGCCGTTGGCCTTGGCCTCGCGCACGAACGGCCAGAGGTGCGGACTCGACGTCAGCGTGTTCGTCCCCCAGAGCACGATCAGCTTCGCGCCGACGATGTCCTCGGGGTCCGGCCCCATGCGCGTGCCGTACGTGACGTTCAGCGCCTCCGCGCCCGCGCTCGCGCAGATGGTGCGCTCGAGCAGCGACGCGCCGATGCGGTGGAAGAAGCGGCGGTCCATCCCTTCGCCCTGGATCAGGCCCATGGTCCCGGCGTACGAATAGGGGAGGATGGCCTCCGGCCCGTCGGTGTCGATGACGTGCTGCAGTTTCTCGGCGATGAGCCCGAGGGCCTCGTCCCACGTCGCGCGGCGGAACGTCCCTTCGCCTTTCGCGCCGACGCGGATCTGGGGATAGAGCAGCCGCCCGTCGTGATACGTCCGCTCGAGATACTTCGCCACTTTCGTGCAGAGGAAGCCGCGCGTCACCGGATGCTCTGGATCGCCGGCCATGCGGATGGCGCGCCCCTCCTCGACGGTGACGAGCATGGAGCAGGTGTCAGGGCAATCGTGAGGGCAGACGGCGCGGACTTGCACGGGCACGGGCGCATTGTAACGGCCAGGGAACGACGAGGGGCCTCCGGCCGGTTTGTCATCCCGAGCGTGAGTCGAGGGACCTGGGCGGGTGGGGACGCCATGCTCATGCATCGTGCCTCACGCCCACCCAGGTCCGTCGACTCACGCTCGGGATGACAGCGACCCGCTGCCGGTCGCACCGGCCCGCCGGAGGCCTCCTGTCGTCCCCTCGTCGGGCGCACGACGCGAAACGTTGCCGCGATGCAACGAATCGTGGCGGCTCCTGCGTTACTCTCTCGCCTTCATCGCATGAAACGAACCCTGCTCCTTCTGCTCGTCCTCTGTTCTCCGTTTGCCCGCGCCGCCAACTGGCCGGAGCGGCCGACGCTGCGCGCGGTGCGCGTTACGGCGGCGCCGGTCATTGATGGCGCCCTGTCCGACGCGGCGTGGCAGTCGGCGCCCGAGTTCACTGACTTTACGCAGCACGATCCGGACGACGGACAGCCGGCCACGCTGCGGACCAGCTTCCGTATCGTGTACGACGACGAGGCCATCTACTTCGGCGCGATGATGGAGGACCCGAAGCCGCCGACGGCGCTGCTGGCGCGGCGCGATTCGTTCACCCAGTCGGACTTTCTCTCGATCAACATCGACTCGCAGCACGACCGCCTCTCCGGCGCCGCGTTTACGGTCTCGCCGGCGAACGTGCAGGTCGACACCATCCTCTACAACGACATCAACGAGGACGGGAGCTGGGACGCGGTGTGGGACTCGGAGACGAAGGTCGTCCCGAACGGCTGGGTGGCCGAGCTGCGCGTGCCGTTCTCGCAGTTGCGTTTTCCGGAGAAGAGCAGCCACACCTGGGGCATCAACGTCACGCGCCGCACGACGCGCATCAACGAGTGGGCGCGCATCGTCAATACGAGGAAAGGGGAGACCGGCTTCGTCTCGCATTTCGCCGACATCGTCGGGCTGGAAGGCATCCGCCGCGGCCGGCAGTTCGAGGTCGTGCCGTACGCGGTGGCGCGCTCCGACATCCGCACGCGCGTCGACCGCGCGAACCCGCTGCTCGACGCGAACGAGCAGCGTCTCGATGGCGGCCTCGATCTCAAGTACGCGCTGTCGTCGACGCTGACGCTCACCGGCACGATCAACCCCGACTTCGGCCAGGTCGAAGTCGATCCCGCGGTCGTGAACCTCAGCCAGTTCGAGACGTTCTATCCGGAGCGGCGGCCGTTCTTCACCGAGGGGTTGAACATCTTTGCGTTCGGCGACTCGCCGGCGGGGAGCCACTTCAACTTCATCTTCCCGCCGCGGATGTTCTACTCGCGGCGCATCGGGCGCTCGCCGCAAGGGTCGATCGACGCGGAGTTCGCCACGCAACCTTCAGAGACGACGATTCTCGGCGCGGCGAAAGTGACGGGGAAGCTCGGCAACGGCTGGTCGATCGGCGTGCTGAACGCGCTCACGGACGACGAGCGCGGCCGCTTCGTAAACGGGCCGGACAGCGGGCGGTTGCAGGTCGAGCCGATGACGAATTACTTCGTCACGCGCGCGACGAAGGAGATGGGCGACTCGCGCGTCGGCTTCCTGCTGACGTCCGTCAATCGCCGCCTGCCCGACGAGCTCTCCGCGCTCCGCGACAACGCCCTCTCCCTCGGCCTGGACGGCTACACCGCGTTCCGCGACAAAAACTGGGTCTTCGAATGGTCGGCGGCGGGGACGCATGTCTCGGGCAGCGAGGAGTCGATCGCGCTGACGCAAACTTCGTCCGCGCATTACTACCAGCGGCCGGACGCGGGGCATGTCGAGTTCGATCCAACGCGGACGTCGCTTTTCGGATCGGCGGGGCGGGTCATGCTGTCGAAGCAGACCGGCCTCTGGCGGCCGAACGTGCAGATCCAGGCGTACTCGCCCGGCTTCGAGACCAACGACACGGGCTTCATGCAGCGCGCCGACATCGTCTCGGCGCACGCGCTGACGCAGTACGTGAATCAGAACCCGACGAAGCGCTTTCGCGAGAAGAACCTCTGGCTCGGCACCTGGACGAGCCGCAACTTCGACGGCGACACGATCGAGCGCGGCGTGTTCGCGGACCAGTTCGCCACGCTGCAGAATTACTGGAACTACCGCGCCTCGCTGTTCGTTTCGCCCGGCGCGTTTTCCGACCAACGCACGCGCGGCGGTCCCGTCGTGCGGACGCAGACCAGTTGGAGCTCTGACCTTTCCCTCGGCAGCGACGATCGCCGGCTCTTCTTCTTCGAGGTCAGCGGGCACTTCGAAGGCGGGGAAGAGGAGTCGTACGTTCGTTCCGGCGGCGTGACGCTGAACTACCGTCCCGCGCCGAATCTGCGATTGAGCGTCGGCCCGTACGTCTCACGTTCGCACGACGCCCATCAGTACGTGACGACGACTGCCGATGCCGCCGCGACGGAGACGTTCGGCCAGCGTTACGTGTTCTCGGAGCTCGAGCAGCGCTCGTTCGAGCTGGCCACGCGCGTCGACTGGACGCTCAACCCGCGCCTCTCTTTCCAGCTCTTCATGCAGCCGTTCGTCGCCTCGGGCGATTACCACGACTACCACTCCCTCGCGCGCGCCCGCACCGCTGACTACGAGCCGTACGCCGCGAACTTCCCCGATCCCGACTTCAACTTCCGCAGCGTGCGCGGCAGCGCCGTCGTGCGCTGGGAGTTCCGCCCCGGCTCAGCGCTGTACGTGGTCTGGAACGAGAACCGCGCCGACGTGGTGCCACTGGGCGACTTCCGCCTCAGGCGCGACGTACGCGCGATCGCGACGGCCCCTTCACACGACGTGTTTCTGGTGAAGGTTTCGTACTGGCTTCCGTTGTGACGAGCAGGGACCGACGGGAGGCCTCCGGACATCTGAGCCTCCGTGTCAAGTCAGGCGGCAGCCGTGGCGAGAGATGAGCCTCGCAGGGCGAGCTGCTTGAGGTAGCGAGTTTCGTCGTAGGCGGTG
>DASVSV010000184.1:0-12511 GCA_036387915.1 Thermoanaerobaculia bacterium | reverse complement strand
TGACCGTGCCGTCGGCGTTGTACGTGCCGTTGTCGATGAGGCGGCGTTTCTGCTCCGCGTTGAGGTACGCGGGGATCGTCTCCGCGCCGTGTTTGGGCGTGAACTCGTCCCCCTCGGCGATCGGCTCGAAGCCGCGGTAGCCGCGGCGGACGCCGTGCACCACGTACGCGAACTCCACGTCCTTCGACGACTCGACGTCGATGCGGTCCAGCGACTGCCGGATCACCGCGACCATGGCCAGTCCGCCGATCGGCGTGACGTGCACGGTCATCCCTTCTTCCTCGGAGACGAGCCGGAACGCTTCCGGCACTTCGATCACCGCTTTGCCGCGTGAGAACTTTCCGCGGCCGCGAAAGTAGGTGCCGGCCTCCGGCCCCTCCAGCGAGATGAAGCGGATCACCTTCCCGGCCTCGGTGGGATGGGGATCGACAAAGGACTTCGTGCTGGTGGCGGCAAAGCTACCTTGCGCAAAGACGGCGTACGTAGTGTTCCCCAGGTGCCCGCTACGGAGAACGTTTCCCTGTGAGTCGAGGTATGAACCGGATACTCCTCCGCCCCCGTTGACGGTGAGGCCGAGCACGCCGGAGTCCCAGTACGACTCACCGCGAACACCAATCGGACCGACACTGAGTGCCGACCCCACGCGGTTTCCGGCGATGCCGAGGACACCTCCACTTTTGCCGAAATTGCTGGAGTTGAAACCTTTCACTCCCCATGTCGAGCCACTGGGCGTGTAGCCCATCACTCCCGAGCCCTCGACCTCGACCTGCGCGCTCGCCTCGCTTCCGTCGGCGTGCACGGCTGACAGCGTACGGCGCCCGAGCGGGACAGAGTCGAACGTGAACCGTCCCGCGGGATCGGTGCGCGCGGTGAGCGCGGTTTCCGGGACCAGCAGCGTGACCCGCGCACGCTCGACGGCGTCGCCGCGTGAATCGAGGACGATTCCGGAGACGGACGTGTTCGGAAGCTCGATCTCGACGTCGCCGTCTTCCTCTACCTCGACGTCGAGCAACGTCGCGCTCCGGGTGCCGGCGTTCCGTACCGCCACACGCCACCGCCCGCCGCGAGGGAGATAGCCGTGGAACTTGCCGTCGGCGCCGGCGGTCATCTCCACGCGGACGACGCCATGCGTTCCACCAAACGAAACAGCCGCGGCGACGGGCTCGTCATCCAGGGTAACGGTGCCGCGCACTTCCTTGAGCGGCAGATCGACGAGCCGTTCCGCTGCCGTCTCATGGCCGATGGTCCAGTCGTCGAAGAAGAGGTCGTTGCCCCGTGAGTCTTCGACGACGAGTGCATAGCGGCCGGGATTACGTCCCGCGATCTCCGCCACGCCGAGCGTGTTGGTACGCGTCGCCGCGTCGGGAAGTGGATCGAATCCGGCGGTGAAGTCGCTTCTCCGCTTCAGGGACACGCGCCATGGTGCGCCATGCGGATCGACGGCAGGCGCGACTCCGACTCGTGCCGTTACCGGCGGCTCCAGTCTCAGGGCACGCCGCAGGATCGTTTCGCGTGACTCGTCGACCTCGATCGGATGCGCACTGGCGTCGGCAAAGCCGCCGGCGCTGACGACCAGCATGTAGACGCCCGCGGGCACGCCCACCAGTTGTACTGCGCCCACCTTGTTGAACGTCGCTTCGGCGACGGGGGATGAAAGTCGTGCCGAGGCCGTGGAGGGCTGGCCGGGTACGATCATGCGCATCAATGCCGCTCGCGCCGGCGTGCGCAAAACCTGGCTAGACTGCCGGTCGAGCCATGCCAGGAGGGATGCACCTTTCTTCAGGACGATCGTGCCGAAGATCTCGCAGGCGGCAACTGACGTCGCGAACAACAATGAAGCGCCAAAGAGCAGCACGGCACGTATCCACGCACACGAAGTCATAGCGCCTCCTGAGGTCTTTACTGCCGTACGTCAGTCAACCTAGGTTGGTGCGACGGGGGAGGCAAGCGTGCACAGCGTCACAGCTGCGGCTTCAACCAGCCCGCCACGCGCTCTTTCACCCGCTCGATCCAGGGGCGCTGGAGCCAGCGGCCGCGCGTCACTTCCTCGCTGCGGGCCAGGTCTTCGAAGAACATCTGCTCCATCTGCGCGGCGATGGACTCGTCGTAGATGTTGACGTTCACCTCGTCGTTGAGGCGGAAGGAGCGGTCGTCGAAATTCGAGGAGCCGACCGTGGTCCAGACGCCGTCGACGACCATCGACTTGGCGTGCATCATCGTCGGCTGGTACTCGAAGATGCGGATGCCGCGGCGCAGCAGGTTGCCGTAGTAGAAGCGTCCGGCGTGGCGCACGATGGGGACGTCGGTGAACTCGCCGGGGACGATCACGCGCACGTCCACGCCGCGCCGCACCGCCCCTTCCAACGCGCGCGTGGTGTCGCGGTCGGGGACGAAATACGCGCTGTTGATGTAGATCGACTTCTTCGCCGAGACGATGGAAATGATGTAGAGCAGCTTGGCCGTCGACGAGCCTTCGCTGGGCGACGACTTCACCACCTGCGCCAGGCACGTGCCCCGCTTCGCCACCTGCGGGAAGTAGCTCAGTCCCGTCAGCAGCTCGCCCCGGCTCTTGATCCAGTTGTCGAGAAACGCGAACTGCATCTGCGTCACCACCGGCCCCTCGACGCGCACCACCGTCTCGCGCCAGTGTCCGTGCGTGTCGGCGTCGCCGAGCCAGTCGTCGGCGATGCCCACGCCGCCGCAGAATCCCACCTCGCCGTCGATGATCAGCAGCTTGCGGTGCGTGCGGTGGTTGACGCGCGAGATGTTGTACCAGCGCAGCGGGTGGTACCACTCGACGTTCACGCCGTTGCGCAGCAGAAAGTCGGTCAGGTCGTGCGACATCGGTCCCGATCCCACCGCGTCCAGGATCAAATTGACCTTCACCCCCGCGCGCGACCGCTCCGCCAGCGCCTCGGCGAACATCCGTCCGATCTCGCCGTCCCAGTAGATGTAGAACTCGATGTTGATGGTCTTCTTCGCCGTGCGGATCGCCGCGAGCATCGAAGGGAAGATGCGCACGCCGTTCTTCAGGATCGTGACGCCGTTCCCCTCCCACATCGGCGAGCCGGTCAGCGCGTGCATGGTCTGCAGGAAGGCCAGGTCGCGCACGCCGAACTGATGGCGCATGTGGTAGCGCATCGGGATCCGCCTCCGCACCATCGGCAGCACCGGCCGGCCGGGATAGCGCGCTGCCTTGCGGTGACGGAAGAAAGTCAGGCCCACGATCTCTGTCCGATGAGCCAGAACACGAGCGCGATCATTGCCCCGACCAGCAGCACGGCCAGGCCGATGACGAAGAGCAGGATGCAGACGGCCACGAAAGCGATGGCGGCCGTCGAGCGCGGCGGCCGCGTGCGGTCGCGATGCTTCTCGAGCAGGCGCATGTTCTTGACGTTCTCCTCGTAGAGAAAGTCGAACACGTCGCCCGCCACCGGCACCGCGCCGAAGAAGAGGTCGATGGCGATGTTGAGGACCATGCGCGCGATGATCAGCGGCGGCACGCGATGCCGCAGCGCCCCGACCACGACCCAGGTGGAGAGCACGCCGCCGATGACGTCGCCGATGCCGGGGATCAGCCCGAGGATCGCGTCCAGGCCGACCTTGATGGGCGTGCCGGGGATCGTGAACGCCTCGTCCATGTAGTAGGCGAAGCGGCGCAACGCGACGAGGTCCTTCGGCAGCTTCTCATCCGGCTCGATGACGTCAGGGATGTGGATCTTGTCGGGCACGCTTTGAACATTATGCAAGAGAGGGCGCAGGAGGGCGGCCTCCCGCCCGGCGGACTATGCGCATCGTGCACGACCCCTCACCCGCCCTTCGGGCACCCTCTCCCCGCTCACCGCGGGGCGAGGGGCAACAAACATGATTCTCGCGAGACGCTCGGTGGGCAACAAACGTGGTGCTCGCGAGACGCTCGGTGGCGCAACAAACGTGGTGCTCACGAGACGCTTTGTGGGGCAACAAGATGGTGCTCGCGAGACGCTGCGGCAACGAACCTGGCTCTCGCCGGAACCTCATTTGTTGCCCTTCTCCCCTCGTGAGGGGAGAAGGTGCCGAAGGCGGATGAGGGGTTGTCGATCTCGCTGAGTGTGAAGTCCTCTGCCCCGTGCCCTGTATCCTTGTCCGCGATGAGCGATGACCCGCGCGAGCGACCCCCGCACTGGCGTGAGCGCTGGGTGACGAAGCTCGTCAACGCGAAGAACGTCACCTGGTCGTGGCTGACCGACCCGGCGGTGCTGGTCTATCGGCGCCATGGCTTCGGGCAGAAACGCGTCCGCGCGACGATCGTCGAGTTCTTCCTCTTCGTGCGCGAGGTCGTGCGCGAGTTCTGGAACATCGAAGGCACCTCGCGCGCCGCGTCGCTCGCGTACACCACGCTGCTCTCGCTCATCCCGCTGCTGGTCGCGTTCACGACCTACGTGCAGCGCTACTTCTCCAACATCTTCCCCGGCTTCCAGGCGCAGATCGACGTCATCGTCAACGCGGTCCTGCCGTATCGCTCGCCGCAGATCACGTATCACCTGGCCCGGTTCACCGAGAACGCCGCCGCGGCCTCGGCCGTCGGCGCGGTGGTGTTCATGTTCATCGCCTTCCGGCTTTTCCTGGCCGTCGAAGGGGCGGTGAATCAGATCTGGAAGGTGCGCAGCGCGCGCGGCTACCGCTCCAAGATCATGGCCTTCACCATGCTCTTTTTCTGGGGGCCGCTGCTGATGACGCTGTCGTTCACGACGACGGCCATGCTGGAGAAGAATCGGTTTCTGCGCTTCCTCTTCCGCGGCGACCTGATTTTCGTCGTCGCGCCGATCCTGGTCCTCTTTCTCGGCTTCACGATGCTGTTCTGGCTGGTCCCGTCGGCGCGCGTGCGGCTCCCGGCGGCGATGATCGGCGCGCTCTCGACCACGGTGCTCTTCAGTCTGGTGCGCTTCGGCTTCGGCTTGTACGCCGAGCACCTGATGAGCGGCCGGATCAACGTGATCTACGGGACCATCGGCCTGGCAGTCATCTTCCTGGTGGCCATCGAAGTGATGTGGATTGTGGTGTTGCTGGGGGTCGAAGTCTGTTACGTCTGGCAGAACCTCTACGGCGTGCTGCGCGCCACGGAGGCGCAGGTGCAGGACGAGCCGCAGTACGACCTCTACTTTGCGCTGCGCGCACTGATCGAGGTCGGCCGCCGCTTCGACCGCCGCGAACAGCCGCCGTCCGTCTATCGGCTGGCCGAACAGTTCGGGACGACCGACTCGCAGATGCTGCGCATCATGCGCCGCCTCGAGGACGGCAAGCTCGTCGCGCAGACCGGCGGCGAATGGCTCGGCTTCGTCCCCGCCTGCGACCCGGACCGCATCAGCATCGAAGAAGTGGTCGTGCAGATGGAAGGCGTGCTCCGCGTCGTCCCCGACATCGGCCCCGAGGACCGCGAGCGCGCCGCCGTCGGCCAGCTCTTCCAGACCCTCAACACCTGCACCACCGCCGCCCTCGACCGCATGTCGATCGGCCGCCTGGTGCGCGAGCTCTACTCCCCGCGCGAGGTGCGCGAGGAAGACGCCGTCTGATTCGCGAGCAGCGCCAGGACAATGCAACCAGCCGGGATGATGCAGTGCAGGAGGAGCCGGTGCGCCGTGACGCGCGCGAGCTCCTCGATGTTCCAGCTCGTACACGCCAGCGCGGCGATGTAGCCGGCTAAAACAAGGAGCAGCGGGATCACTGCCGCCGCGGGCCGGCGACGGAAGACGACGCCCAGGAGCACGAGCGGCCAGAGCGCGCCCCATGTTCGGAAGTCGAGCGCGCGTTTGCCGATTGCGATCGTGGCGTCGTCGAGCATCGCAATTCTCCGCGGCAACTCGAGCAGCAGAGCGCCGTTGCGCTCGTCGTACGCCTCGGGGACAGTGCGCTGCCACGCGACCAGGATCGTGAAGGCGATCGCGGGCGCGACGAGCAACTGCCACCGCGGTTTGTACAGGATCACCGCCGCGGCAAGGAGCAGTCCCTCGTTTTTCGTCAGGATCAGAAACGCGCACCACAATGCCGCCGCGCCGGATGCACGCCGCCCGCGGCTCACGCGCGTTGCGACCGCCATGCCGAAAAACGCCGCCACCGCCAAGTCGCTGTACGCCGACGTAGCCCCTCCCTCGGGCGCAACAACGAGCTGCGGCAGCCACGCCAGCGCGGCCATGCACCACGATGCCCACGCGAAACCGAATCGGCGCGTCAGCAGGTCGCGCGCGGCGAGCAGCATCGCCGGAGCGAGCAGCACGTACAACGGCCGCGCATCGCCGCCCATCGCCATCAGCGAAGCCGCATTCAGCGGCATGAGCAGCGGATAGCGATTGTGCAGATTGAGGCCGCGCTCGCCTCGAAAGAACGGACCGTGGATCGACGCCTCATCCACGATGGCCCACGCTTTCGGCATCCAAGTCGCGCGCCCGTCGTAATCGGCCAGCGGCACGATGCTCGTCGTCCAGAGCAGGATCACGAACGGCAGGAGAATGACGGCGGTCGACGCAAGCTCGTGAACGTTGCCTCGCCAACGGATCCCGCGCACGACGCACCGCCAGTGGATACCGATGATGACCAGCGCGATCAGCGAAATCGCCGCAAACGTGATGGGCCGCAAGGGTACGTTCAACGTGCCGATCGCGAACAGCACCGCGCCATTCACGCCGACACCAAGCAGGAATGCCGCTGCCACGCGCCCCGCGACGAATCGCGGCAACGCGTGCGGGACGAACGTCGCCGCCGCGAGCCCGGTCACGATGAAGAGCACGATCATCGCGCCGTGACGATCCTCATCTCCGAGTCGATCGTCACCACCAGCGACGCCGGGCGCGGCGGCGGCCCGGCCGGCGCATTCGCCGCGCGGTCGTCATGAAAGAACGTGGCCCGCTCGCGCGCCCGCCACGCCTGCCACCCATCGAAGAAGCGCACGTCGCGCTGCGGCAACTCCGCCCCCGCGAACACCGCCGTCTCGCGCGCCTGCGGCGTTAACATCACGACATCCACGGAACCGCCCGCCGGCACCCGCGCGCGGATCTCCTCGACGACCGCCATCCACGTCCCATAAACGATGTGCTTCCGCTGCTGAGGCGAATGCTCGCGCAACGCGGCAGCCTCACGAACGGAGGAGCAGAGGTCCGGCGCGGTTCCAATCGCCGGCAGCAGCAGAACGGCAACCACCAGGACCTGCATGCGTTTCACGAGTGCACCACGATGAACATCATACGAGCACGCGTTCAGTGAACGCAGGCGCGCTGAAGCCTTATGGAGTGCGGCAGCGATTTTGGTTCTGGCTGCCGCTTTCCTATTCGGGTGCAGTCTCGCGCTGCGGCTGACGAATTAGAAAGCGGCAGCCAGAACCAGAATCGCTGCCGCACTCCATAATCAAGACGCGTCGCGCTTCGCGCGCAGCAACGGACCAGGCGGATTACGAGGACGCCCCGTGGCTGCCGCTTTCCTATTCGGGTGCGGTCTTCGCTGCGGCTACCGAATTAGAAAGCGGCGGCCAGAACCAGAATCGCCGCCGCACTCCATAACTACGACGCGTCGCGCTTCGCGCGGAGTGAGCGCACCAGGCGGATTCGCCGGAAGGCCTCGTACGCCACCGTTGCCGCGACGAGCCAGATCAGGCCCGCGGCGATGCCGGCGGCGACGTCGGAGATCCAGTGGACGCCGAGGTAGATGCGGGAAGCGCAGATGGCGAGGATCATGGCGACGCAGAAGGCCAGCGCCGCGGCGCGGGGGCGCCAGCGGGTGAGGATGCGGAAGGCGAGGTAGGCGAACGCGCCGAAGACGATCGTCGAGCCCATGGCGTGGCCGCTCGGGAACGAGTAGCCGTGCGCGTCGCGCAGCGCCTCGGCCAGGTCGGGACGCGCGCGCGCAAAGTACGCCTTGAGCTGCAGGTTGAGCAGCCCGCCGATACCGCACGTGACGATCAGATACGCCGCCCAGCGCCAGCGCTTGCGCAATCCGAGCAGCACCGCCGCGATGACGATCAGTACGCCGAGGCCGGCGGGCGTGCCGATGATCGTGAGGATGGTGAGAAAGTGCGTGGAGACCGGCGTGCGCGTGTCGATGGCCCAGTCGTGCACGTCGCGGTCGACCGCATGCAGCCGCGGCGACTCCGCCTGCAGACTCTCCGCGAGATCGAGAAACGCGTCACCGGCCGCGATCCCCAACCCCACGCCCGCGGCCAGCACCACGAACACCGGCAGGTAATCGCGATAGCGGAAGCGCGCCGTAAAGTTCGCGGATTTCGCCAGCGCGCGCTCGAGCAACGGTCCGACGAAGAAGAAGAGGACCCAGAGGAGCAGGAAAGCGGCGACGAAGGCGGCGATGAAAAGCACTTTTGCAGTTTATCGCGCGGTCTCAGTTTATCCCGCGCGGAGACGCGGGATCTCCGGTGCACCCGCGCTGATCGTGGCTCAGGCGGCGTGAGTGCACCCGAGATCCCGCGTCTCCGCGCGGGATAAAAGCCCTAAAAGCCGCCGGACATGTACTTCCACTGCACGATCTTGTCGTTGATCTCGCGCAGGCGGCGGCTGATCATGCGGCAGAGCAGGTTGAGGAACTGCAGCGACGCGTGCGGGTCCATCGAGAGGATCTCGTTGAGCGTGGCCCGGTCGATCGAGAGCACGGTCGCGTCCTGCTCGTGCGCTTTCGCATCGGCCGAGCGCGGCTTCTCGTCGATGAGGGCCATCTCGCCGAAGAAGTCGCCCCGGTCGAGCACCGCCAGCGCTTCCTCTCCGACGCCGGGGATGAACTTCGAGATGCGCACGCGGCCGTCGAGCACGATGTAGAGCTTGTCCCCCACTTCCCCCTCACGAAACACCATCGACCCGTCCCGGAACCGTTCCTCGGTCGAGAACGTGGCCAGCAGCTTCATTTCCGCGGCGGAGAGGCCGCGCTCGCGGAAGAGGTCGACCTTGTCCTCCGACTTCACCGTGACCTGCTGCATGTCGCGCTTGCCGGTCTCGCGCTTGCGTCCCTGTCCCTTCTTCGCGTCCTCCTGGAAGAAGAGCTTGAGCTGCTCGTTTGCGTCGCGGACCTTCTCCGTGAGCGAGCGCCAGAACGCCCAGTGCAGCGAGACGGCGAGCTCCTTGTCCTCGTCCATCAGCTGGTCGAGCGCGCTGAAGGAGAACGAGTAGCAGGCCGAGCGATCCGACACCGCCAGCGCGTCGCTCGAGCGATGGGTGCGGTCGATGAAATTCATCTCGCCGAAGATGTGGTCCGCGGTGAGATTGCCGAGGATCTGCGGGCCGAAGGGCGTTTCCTTGCGGATCTCGATGCGGCCGTCCTTGACCACGTAGAAATCCATGCTCTTGTCTTCCTCGCGGAAGACGTAGTCGCCGGTCGAGAAATCCTGCGTGCTGACGAGCTTCGAGAGACGGAAGATCTGCTCGTCCTTCATGTGCTGAAAGACGGTCAGCTTGCGCAGCTCGAGTGAGGTGGTGATGAGGTCGTCGCGCTTTTCCGCCGCGCGCGAGATCTTGCTCATGATCGCGTTGCGCGGGTCGATGCGGAAGAGGTCTTCCTTGCGCAGCTCCAGCCGCTCGGTCGCAACCTGCAACTGCTCGACGCGCTCCTTGATCCGCGCGTTGAGCGCCTTCGGCTCGATGTTGTGGATGCGCTTGAGCGTGTTGATCATCCGCCGCACCGGCTCGGTCGACTCGCCCTTCTGGTCGGTGGCCAGGAGGAACGCGTCGATGAACGACTCGAGCGAGCGGTCGAAGTTCTTCAGCTCGAACTCGATGCGGCCGGAGAGCTCGGCCAGGCCGCGGTCGAACGGGTTCAGCTTGCGCGCGGTCTGGATCTCCTCGTGCGCGCCTTCCCATTCGCCCTGGGAGTAGTAGAGGCGTCCGAGGATTTCGAAGGGGCGGTAATTGTTGGGCGTTTTCAGCTTCGCGATCTCGAGCATCTCGATCGCCTTCGAGGTCTGGTCTTTGGCGATGTAGTACTGCGCCAGGCCGACGTACTGCGAGGAGTCGATCTCGTCGCGGGCGCGCTCGGCGACGACCTCGTGCTTCACGGACGAGTAGCGCGACTGTTCCGCGGCGCGCTTCATGTCGCGGACGCGGGCCAGGTTGATGCGCAGCGCGACCGAGCCCGGCTTGAGCTTCTCGGCCATCTCATAGAGGTGGATCGACTCGTCGTACATCCCCTGATCGGCGTAGCGGCGAGCCAGCGTCAGCAGGTCGTCGGGCTCGATGGGAATGTTCGTCTCCGCCGCGAGGGTGCGGAAACGTGCGCGGGAGCCGACGGGGACTTCAGCCATGGGAGGTGCAATTATAGGGATGTGCGTCTGCTCGTGGTGATCCTTGCGGCTTTTCGAATGGCGGTGCCGGGCTACGAGTTCGCGTTTCCGCGCGACCACGGCGCGCACCCGCAGTACCGCACCGAATGGTGGTACTACACGGGACACCTGCGCACGGAGTCGGGGCGGCGTTACGGATTCGAGGTGACGTTCTTCCGCGTCGGCGTGCAGGAGCCGGCCAGCAATGCGACGCGGTGGGACCTCAACGCGATCATGCCGGCGCACTTTGCGATCACCGACGTCGAGGCGAAGGACTTCCGCTACTACGAGAAGCTGAACCGCGCGTCGCCGTTCACGGCCGAGGCTGCGGTGGGGCGGCTGGATGTGTTCAACGAGTCGTGGCGGGCGACGACCAATCCCGACGGCTCGTGGCGGCTCGTGGCGAAGCAGGGGAAGGACGCGCTCGACGTCACGCTGCGTACGCGCAAGGCGCCGGTGGTGCACGGCGAGAACGGCGTCAGCGTGAAGGCGCCGGTTGCCGGCTACGCGTCGCACTACTACTCGATGACGCGCCTCGAGGCGGCGGGCACGATCAACGGCCAGCGGGCGACGGGGCAGGCCTGGATGGACCACGAGTTCGGCAGCTCCGCGCTGCGAGAGAACCAGCAGGGGTGGGACTGGTTCTCGATCCAGCTCGAGAACGACATGGAGCTGATGCTCTACATCATCCGCCGCAACGACGGCTCCCACGACGTGACCTCCTCCGGAACGCTGGTCACCAGCGAAGGCCGCGTCATTCATCTCAAACGCGAGCAGCTCCGCGTGACGACGCTGGCCAAATGGAAATCGGCCAAGAGCGGCGCCACGTACCCGGTGGCCTGGCGCGTCGAGCTGCCGATGCTCAACGTCTCGCTCACCGTCCGCCCGCTGATGAACGAGCAGGAACTGGTCACGCACGGCTCCACCAACATCACCTACTGGGAAGGCGCCTGCGACGTCAGCGGCACCTTCGGCGGCACGGGTGTGCGGGGGGAGGCGTATGTGGAGATGACCGGATACGACAAAGCCTTCCGCGCGCCGTGACTCGGGCGTGCCCGAGTGAGAGGAAAGAGGAAGGAGGAAAGAGGAAAGAGGGCGCTTCGCGAGCGGGCGCGCTCGTCGTCGTGTGGAGCGCCGGCGTCCTCGCCGGCTGTAGGCGCGGGCGTCTCGCCTGCGCCCGCCTTTTCCTCTTTCCTCTTTCCTCTTTCCTCCTTCCTCTTTCCTCCTTCCTCTTTCCTCCACGCCGCCATGAAATCGCCGGAATCGCGCATCATCGTGCCCGCATGTTCGAGCTGATTCTCGCCGCCGTCCTCACTCTGCCGCCGCAAAAGTCCGATGCCATCATCGGCGTGTCCGCGATCCATCTGGAGACGGGGAAGCGCCTCTCGGTGCGCAACACGGAGCGTTTTCCGATGGGGAGCGTCTACAAGTTTCCGATCGCGCTGGCGGTGCTGCGCCGCGTCGACGCGGGCACGCTGTCGCTGCGGCAGGTCGTGACCATCGAGCCGAAGGATTTCTCCGCGGGACACAGTCCGCTGCGCGATGAGGCGCATGGCCGTCCGATCGTGCTCACCGTTCGCGAGCTCCTTCGCCACATGGTCTCGATGTCCGACAACACCGCCTCCGACACGCTGCTGCAACTCATCGGCGGACCGCACGCGGTGAACGCGCGGCTCGCGGAGCTCGGCGCCGCCAACATCCGCGTCGATCGCTCCGAGAAGCAGATGGCCCACGACATCCTGAAGACGCCCGGCGGCATCGAGCGCTACGCCGTCGACGCACGCGACACGTCGACACCCGATGCGATGGCCGAGCTGCTGGCCGCGTTCTGGAAGAAACGCGACGGCTTGTCGAAGTCGAGTCACGACCTGCTCGTGCACTGGATGACCGACACGCCCACCGGCAAGCGCCGCATCAGATCCGCCGTCCCCGCCGGCTCGATCGTCATACACAAGACCGGGACGATGCCCGGAACGGTGAACGATGTCGCCATCGTGGTCTCGCCGGACGGCAAGCAACACATCGCCCTGGCCATCTTCACCAAAGGCTCGAAGCGCGACGTCACCGCCGAGGCCGAAGAGGACATCGCCGCGATCGCGCGGATCGTGTACGCGGCGCTGGTGGAGTGAGCCCCCGCCTGTCATCCGGAGCGTGAGTCGAGGGACCTGGGCGGGTGGGGGCGCGCTGTATGAGCCCGACGGCGAGCAGCGCCTCCCCGCCCACCCA
>DASVSV010000183.1:0-15132 GCA_036387915.1 Thermoanaerobaculia bacterium | reverse complement strand
TCAGCCCGCACCCCTCGTGGGCGGGGGACCGTTACAGCGACTTCACGTTGTCTTTCGGATTGCGGTCGATCAGTTTGTTGAGCGGGTCGATTCCGGCCTTCACCGGCTTGCCGGTGACTACGACTTCGAACGTCTCGACGGGCTTGGTGATGCGGCGCTTTTCGGTGAAGAGGACCGTGTCCTTTTCGCCGAGGACGCCGATGTCGATCCAGTCGTTGACGGGGATCGGCTTCTCTTCGCCCCTGGCGTCAGCCTGCAGCTTCGTCGAGGCGACGGTCATCTTCACGACGTACTTGCCGTCGGCGCGTTTGGTCATGCTCACTTCTTTCGCGGAGTTGTCGAACAGGATGATCCGCTCGAAGAGGTCCGTGATGACGTCCTGGTACTCCGGCGGCGCCTCGGCCCGGAAGTAGCGCACCAGTTCTCCCGCGGTCGTATACGGCGGCTGCGAGAAGGCGTGGGCCTTGATGAACTTCGCCAGGGCGCGGTTGACGCGCTCTTCGCCGATGTAATCGCGCAGCGCGTACATGACCAGCGATCCCTTGCGGTAGTGGATGTAGCCCTGGTTCTCGACCTGCGACAGCGGCATCTCGGCGATCAGCTCGCCGCCGCGGTCGCGCAGATAGCGATCCAGCTCGTAGCGCAGGAACTTCTGCATCTTCGCGCGGCCGTACTCCTTCTCCATGACCATCAGCGCCGAGTACTGGGCCATCGTCTCGACGATCATCGTCGAACCCTTCACGTTTCCGCCGATGACCTGGTGTGCCCACCACTGGTGCGCCACTTCGTGCGCGGTCACATAGAAGACGTAGTCGATGTGCTCCTTGTCGCGCAGGTCCGCCACGAACCCGATCGCCTCGGAGAAGGGGATCGTGTTCGGGAACGACTGCGCGAAGCGCGCGTAACGCGGGAACTCGAGGATGCGCACCTGCTTGTGCTGGTACGGCGAGAAGTTCGCGGTGAAGTAGTCGAGCGACTTCTTCACGCCGTCGATCATCCGGTCGACGTTGTACGGATGCTTGGGGTCGTAATAGATCTCGATGGGGATGTCGCGCCACTGGTCGCGCTTCACCTCATAACGCGCGGAGAGATACGACCAGAACGCGAGGATCGGCGAGGTGGTCTTGTAGTGAAAGTAGCGGCGTCCGTTCTGCGTCCACTCGCGCTGCAGGTAGCCCGGTGCGAGCGCGATCTGATCCGGCGACGTAGAGACAGTGGTGTCGAGACTGATCCAGTCGGACTCGTTATTGAGGCCGTTGTCCATGCGCGCGCGCATGTCGGTCTGCGGCGCGAGGCGCTCCAGTTCGCCGAGGCCGTATTTGCGGCGCTTGTTGCGGTCCTGCAGCTCGGTGCCGTTGTTGTAGCCGAGGTGCGGAAAGTAGGCGCCGCTGTTGAAGAACGTGCCGTTCTCGACGATGTTGTTGTTGGGCGCGCCGTTCTCGAATCCCTTTGCCTCGTAGCCGACGTGAAAACGCAGCGGCAGCGTGGCGCCGGGTGCGAGCGGCTGGTCGAAGGTGTAGATCGTGTAGCCGAACGTGCGGTCGTCGCTCTTCACGCGCGTGCCGGGGATGTCGAACTGCCAGCGCGACAGCGACTGCGGACTGACCGACACGTGCAGCTCGCGGAGCGGCTGGCCGGTCTTGTTGACCATCGTGTATTCGCCGCGGATGTCGACGGCGCGCCGTTCGGGGAAGATCTGCACGTCGGCCTTTACGGCGGTGATGCGCGGCTTGGCCATGTTCTCGAACTTCTTGTATTTCTTCTCCGCGTCCGCCTGCAGCTTCTCGACGTCTTTGGAGGTGCGGTATCGATTGAGGACGTTGGTGTTGTAGTAGATGTAGCAGCCGGTGCCGGCGAACGCGATCAGGAACAGGACCAGCGTCGCCGCGACCGGCTTGCCGAAGCGCTGCCGCGCGACCTGCAGCCGCTGGCGCAGTGCCCCCTCGGTGCCGCGCACCCACAAGAGGTGACAGACCACGAGCATGGCCGCCACGAACAGCACCCAGTACGTGTTGTAGATCGTCAGCGGCCAGGCAAAGTGACCGTAGCCGTTCATGTCCGAATACGTCGCCGGCGGCGCCGACGCGAAGCGGTAGAGGCGGTGCTCGAAGTCGAGCGCCGGCATGGCCCGCGACAGGACGAACCAGAGCATGACCCCGACGAAGCCGACGTACTTGTGGTTGAACAGCACCTGCATGATGAAGGCGAGGGCGGTGATCAACAGGACCAGCGACCCGATCTGCAGGAAGACGCCTTTCACATAGAGAGCGAGCTCGAAGTTGTAATAGCCGTTCACGGCCTGCAGGAAAATGGCCGTAAGGATGGCGGCGAGCAGCGTGGCGCACATGACCAAGAGCAGCGCGCTGAACTTGGCCGCCCACTGCGCCCACGTCGGCAGGGGCATGGTGTCGGTCACTTCGTTCATCTTCAGGTTGCGTTCGCGCCAGACGATGTCGCCGGCGTAGAACGCGGCGATGATCATGGCCACGACGGCGAAGGCGCCGAAGATGGTCTCCACCATGAAGTTGGTGGTCATGTAAACCGGCGTGCCGAAGGTGCTGTCGGCGGCGGTGCTGTTGCCCCAGATGTTCAGGATGCCGATCAGCAGGATGATGATGAAGGGGATGCTCTTGAAGATGGCGGCCGTCTCGAGCCGGATCGAGGCGAAGTACTGCCGCCATGCCGAGGCGCGCCCGAAGGTCTGCGTCACTTTGGGCAGCGTCAGCGAGACCCGCTGAATCGGCTTCAGCTCCTCGGCCGCCGCGGCGCCGCGCTTCGCTTTCTTCCGCGACTTGCGCGTGCCGGTCGTGAACTGAAATCGCCAGAAGGCGAAGGCCAGGATCAGCAGCGAGATGCCGACCCAGAGCACGCGGTTCCAGAGATAGATGCCCTCGAGCGGCAGCACCTGGGTGTTCTTCTGGAAGACGGTCCAGTAGCGCGTGCCGAGGAAGAACGCGCCCATGCCGAACGGGTCGAGCAGGCCGGCCACGGTCTCGTTGGCGATGTCGCCGATCAACTCGCCGGCGACGCCGGTGGCGACGAAGAAGCCGATCACGCTCGCGTAGGTGGCCATGATGCTGCGCGTCAGCGCGGCGATGGAGAAGAAGATCGCGCCGGCCAGCAGGAGGTTCGGCACGACCATGACGAAGAGCGAGTAGATGTACGGCCAGAGCTCGAAGGGGCCGAGACGCTCTTTCTCGAGCCACGGCATCAGCGAGCCGATGACGATCGCGCCGACCACGCCGAGGTAGACCAGCACCGCCACGCTGAACGAGCCGAAGAAGCGTCCGGCCAGGAACTGCCACTTCTTGATCGGTGCGCTGAAGAAGAGTGCGTCGGTGCCGAGCTCGAAATCGCGATGGATCGAGTTGGCCACGAAGGCGGTCGTGGTCAGGATGCCGAAGATGCTCATGATCAGCAGGAACTGCATGATCACGTACGGCGCGTTGCGATTGACGTTGCCGACGGCGCCGCCCATGGTCACGGCGTCGCTCGTCGTCGCGCCGAACGTCAGCAGGAAGAAGATCGACAGCAGGATGTAAAACAGCGGCGCTTTGAGGTGGTACTTCGCTTCGAAGGCAGCGATGGCGGCGAACATTTAGGCCGCCACCTCTTTGGAGCGCTCGAGTGTGGAGAAGTAGACGTCCTCCAGGCTGGCCGGCACCGGGTCGAAGCCGGCGGGCTGCGTCTCGCTGAAGACGTGCACGACCGTCTGTCCGCCGACGAGCTTCGTGGAGATGAGCACGTGCTCCTGCTGCACCGCGGCCAGGTCGCCCTTGGCGACCCTGCGGCGCCAGATCTTTCCTTCGACGTCGCGGAGCGCCGCGGCCGGCTCGCCCTGCGCCAGGACGCGCCCCTTGGAGATGATGGCCATGTTGGAGCAGAGGTCGCTCACGTCTTCGACGATGTGCGTCGAGAGGATGACGATGACGTTCTCGCCGATCTCGGCGAGGAGGTTGTGGAAGCGCACGCGCTCGCCCGGGTCGAGGCCCGCGGTCGGCTCGTCGACGATGATCAGCTGCGGGTTGCCGAGCAGGGCCTGGGCGATGCCGAAGCGCTGGCGCATGCCGCCGGAGAACGTGCCGAGGTTCTGCTTGCGCACTTCGTAGAGGTTCACGCGGCGCAGCAGCGCGCTGACGATCTCCTTCCGCTCTTTGCGGTTGTGGATGCCTTTCAGAATTGCGAAATGGTCGAGCAGCGACTCGGCGGAGATACGCGGGTAGACCCCGAACTCCTGCGGCAGGTAGCCGAGGACGCGGCGCACCTGGTCCTTCTGGCGGAGGACGTCGATGTTGCCGAGGGTCACGGTGCCGGAGTCGGCCTCCTGGAGCGTGGCGATGGTGCGCATCAGCGTCGACTTGCCGGCCCCGTTCGGACCGAGCAGGCCGAACATGCCGGTGGGGATGGTGAGCGTGACGTTCTGGAGCGCCTGGACGTTGTTGGGATAGGTTTTGGACAAACCCTGGATGCGCAGTTCGAGTGACATGCGGTCGTATACGGACGGTGGGGGTGCAGGTTTTTCAGCGGGAGGGGGCGGGTGGGGGGAGTCTCACAGGTTCACAGTCTCATAGGCTCACAGGCGTGCGAACACGCTCTGTGAAACTGTGAGCCTATGAGCTCGTGAGACTGCCTCATCGGGCGCGAGTCTCACAGGCTCAGAGTCTCACAGTCTCACAGACGTGCGAACACGCTCTATGAGACTGTGAGCCTATGCGCCTGTGAGACTGCTTCACCGCGCGTCCGGGAACGCGTTCACCTGCTTGTCGACCGGCGGCAGCGTCTTGAGGTAGTCGTAGATCGCGCCGAGGTCTTCGTCGGTCATGCCGGAGTAGGCGATCCAGGGCATGAGCGTGTTCCGGCCCTTCGGTGCGGCGGGGGCGGTGGTGGAGTTGTAGCGGGAGAAGGCGCGGAAGCGGCCGATGAACTCTTCCCTGGTGGCCCGGCCGACGAAGGTGGACGGGTGCGGGGTGATGTTCGCCGTCACGACGCGGAACTGCGGCGTGTGCATCTCGAAGCCGCCGGCGAACTCCTGTCCGGGGATGGCGTTGCCGCGGTCGTCCTTCGGCGTGTGGCACTCGCTGCACGCGGCGATGGTGGTCAGGTACTTGCCGCGGTCGGCGGGCGCGGGCGGTGCGACGGGTGCACCGACCGGCTGGGGGATGAACTTCTCGATGATCGGCAGCGGCATGTTCAGCGCCTTGGCCGGCTTGACGTAGCGCTGCGGCTTCAGCGTGCGCAGGTAGGCCACGACCGCCTTCGCGTCGTCGTCGCTCATGTGGCGGAAGTGGCCGTAGGGCATGATCGGGAAGAGCGCGTTGCCCTCGCGGTCGACGCCTTCGCGGATGGCGCGCAGGATCTCGCCGTCGGTCCACTCGCCGAGGCCGGTCTCATTGTCGGGGGTGATGTTGGACGCGGCCAGCACGCCGGGGAAGTGGAGCTGCTCGTTCCAGACCATGCCGCCCACGCCCTCGCGTCCCGGCTTGAACGGCAGGCCGTACGCGGTGGTGCGCTCGGAGTGGCAGTCGAAGCAGATCGAGACGTGGTTGACGAGGTACTTGCCGTGCGCGACCCGCTCCGGCGACGGCGCGAATTTCTCCGCGACCGCGGGCTGCTGCGCGGGCTTGCGCAGCATGAGATACGACACGCCGACGGCGGCCAGCGCGACGATGACGAGCAACACAACTCCGGCGACCTTGAAGAAGGTTTTCACAGGAACCTCTCTCGATGGGATGCGGCTATTCTACGCGAACGCGGGCGACGCTTCGCGTGTTAGGACGAACATGATCATCGACACGCCGATCGGTCCGTTGTACGCGGAGTGGGACGACGAGGGGAGGCTGGCCGAGCTCGGGTTCCGCGAGCCGTCCACTCCACGAGCGGTTCCGCCGTCGGCGACGGCTCGCCGGCTGGAAGACCTGACCGCGCAACTCCGCGACTACTTCGCAGGGAAGCGCAAAGCCTTCGACCTGCCGCTCGCGCCGAGAGGCACCGAGTTCCAGGTCGCCGTCTGGAACGCGCTGCTGGAGATCCCGTACGGCGACACCATCTCGTACTCCGAGCTGGCCAACCGCATCGGCAAGCCGAGCGCGATGCGCGCCGTCGGCGCGGCGAACGGTGCGAACCCGATCCCGGTGATCATCCCCTGCCACCGCGTCATCGGCGCCAACGGCTCGCTGACCGGCTACGGCGGCGGCATCGAGCGGAAGCAGTGGCTGCTCGCTCTCGAAGGGAGAAGGTTGTTTTGACGCGTTCGACGTTGCTCGTTGCTCGGCCGGGGTGCTGCACGGATACGCTGCACCACCCCGAACGAGCAACGAGTAACGAGTAACGGACCGATGCTGGAAGCGCCGTTTGCGCCGTAATGTTGCGACTCGTCGTGCTCGCGGAGTTCATCCAGAAATCGAAACGGCTGGTCGTCCTCACCGGCGCCGGCTGCTCGACCGAGTCCGGCATCCCGGATTACCGCAGTCCCGGCGGTGCGTGGACGCGACACAAGCCGATCTACTACAGCGCGTTCGTGCGCAGCGCGGAAGTGCGGCGCTTCTACTGGGCGCGCAGCTACCGCGGCTGGCCGCGCTTCGACCAGGCACGGCCGAACGACGCCCATCGCGCGCTGGCCGAGCTCGAATCGAATGGCCGCGTGCATCAACTGATCACGCAGAACGTCGACGACCTGCATCAGGAAGCGGGCAGCCGCGCCATCGTGCAACTGCATGGCCGCAACCGCCTCGTGGTCTGCCTCGACTGCGGCGGCACGATCCCCCGCGAGGAGATGCAGGAGCGCCTGCGCGACCGCAACGCGGCGTGGCTCGAGGCCGCGCGATGGGAACGCCTCCACGCCGACGAGGCGGACTTTGCGCCGGACGGCGACGCCGACGTCGCGCAGCACGTCATCGGCGGCTTCGAGGTGCCGGAGTGCCACCGCTGCGGCGGCGTGCTCAAGCCGGCGGTGGTCTTCTTCGGCGAGTCGGTGCCCAGGGACAAAGTCGATTACGCGATGTCGCGCGTCGACGAAGCGGATGCGATGCTGGTCGTCGGCTCCTCGCTCACGGTCTGGTCCGGCTTCCGCTTCGCCAAACGCGCGCACGAACGCGGCCTCCCGATCGCCATCCTGAACATCGGCCCCACCCGCGCCGACGACCTGGCAACGCTCAAGATCGCTGAGCGCGCCGGTGCGGTATTGGCGTCGGTGGTCGAAGGGGTGCGACGATAGGCCTCCGGCGGGCCGGTACGACCGGCAGCGCTTAGTAGGCCCAGTCTTCGCGGCAACACGTGTTTCGTAGACTCACGTGCGGTCAGGCTAGGCCGACAAGCGCTGCCGGTCGCACCGGCCCGCCGGAGGCCTCCGGTCGTCATCCCTTTCGCCCACCGCGCTACCGCACCAGCTCGATGATCGTGATCTCGGGCGTCATGCCCAGGCGGAAGGGGAAGAGCCAGTAGCCGGTGCCGGTGTTGATGTAGAGCTGCGTCGGCGGCAGGTCGTAGAGGCCCATGTGGTAGGGGAGGAAGACGCCGGCGAGGCTGAGGCGCAGGGGGCGGAAGCCGAGCTGGCCGCCGTGCGTGTGGGCGCTGAGCGTCACGTGCGCGCCGCGCTTGCGTGCTTCCTCGATGATCTGCGGCTGATGGGCGAGCACGACCGTGATGCTGGTCGGCGGCTTGCCGGCCAGCGCCTTGTTGAGATCGGGGAGGAAGCGTTTCAACTCCGGTGATTGCTTCGCCCCGGGATCGGAGACGCCGGCGATCCAGACGTCGCGCAGCGATACGCCCTCGTTGACCAGCACGCGGATGCGGCTGCCGCGCAATGCGTCGTACGCGGCGAAGGGGTTCCCATACATCTCGTGATTGCCGAACACCGCGTAAAGCGGAATCTCCGGCGCGAGTGCGCGCGTGCCGGCGAGGAGCTTCGGCACAAAGTGCGGATCGTCGTCGAGGAGATCGCCCGCGATCAGCAGCGCGTCGGGACGCTCCGCGCTCGCGGTGGCGAAGATCTTCGTCAGCCGCGAGGGGCGTGTGAAGAGTCCGACGTGCAGGTCACCCATCAGCGCGAGCCGCACCGGCGTGCGCAGCTCCGGCACGCGGATCGTCACGCGTTCCACGCGCAGCGGCACGAGGGCGTGATAGCAGCCGACGAGGAAGCCGGCAATGATCGTCACCAGGAACACCCGCGACGGCCAGCGCGCGAGCTCCGCGAACACTCTCCGGCGCGCGAACAGCGCCCACGCGATCAGCACGAGAAAGAGGAACATCGAATAGAGAAGCGCGAACGACGTCCACCCGAACCAGACCGGCCCGAGCACCGCGCGCGTGGCGCGGCTGAAGTCGGTGAAGGACCGCAGCAGCGGCAGGAACGGCCACATCAGATTTCCGGCGATGACCGCGCCGAGGATCCAGCGCTTGCGGCGCGGATGAATGCGCAGGAGCTGACGCACGGTGATCCAGTTGAAGGGGAGAAAAATCAGCAGGGCAATCCCGAGGAAGACGAGGGCGCGCATCGGCGCGCGAGCATAACGCACGGGGAAGGGAACGACCGGAGGCCTCCCGTCGTCTCTTTCGCTTCGTTCACTGGCCGAACGTGAGATCGGCTTCGTACGTCCCGCTCGCCACCGCGAGCTGCAGCGACGGCGGATACCCGGATGGATTGGCCACCAGCCGCTCCGCCTCGGACGCCGTGCGATACGCCCAGAGCTCGTACTCGCCGCTCGGCAGTCCGTGGATGCGCGCCTCGCCGGCGGGATTGGTGCGGTAGTCGACGTGCTGCACGAACCGGATCAGTTGCATGATGGCGGCGGGCAGCAGCTCGCCGTTGTAGCGGACGACGAAGCCGATCCCGTCGAGGGCAATGCCCTTCTCATCGCGCGTGCGAATGATCAGCGCCGATCTGGCCTCGGGCGTGGTGATGTCGATGCCGTGCTCCAGCGCCTCGGCGTCGAGCGTCATCCGGACGACCGCGAACGAGCCGTCCGGCGGGATGACGTAGAGCGTCTTCTGCTCGCCGGCGCGTCCACGCAGCGTCGCGGCGCCGCTTTCCGAGGTGCGAAGGCGGAGCATGGCTTTCGCTCCGTCGTCGTCGAGATCGGAGGCGACGGTCGCACCGGCGACGGGGGTTCCGTCTTCGCGCTGTACGCGGATCGCCACCTCCACGCCACGCTCCACGACGATCTCGACGCGTTTGTGCGGATCGTCGTCCTGAAGCTCGAAACGCGTCGTCTCCGGCGTGAGGTGATGCGGCGAACGGACCTGCAGTGCATAACGTCCACTGGGCGCGGCGTCGAAGCGAAAGTCGCCAGCGGCGTCAGTGACGACCCTGAAGTTCGAGCGCAGCTCGCCGTCTTCCGTGTCGACGGTCACGGCCGCCTTTGCGACCGGCGCGCCGGTGTCGTCGACGATCCGGCCGGTGACCCCGCGGTCGGGGATGGCGATGTTCCACTCCACCGCGCCACGCTCCAGCGCGTCGTCCGCGCGCGTGCCGGTTGTAAAGTGCAACGCCAGGCGCGGAGAGCGGACCGCGGCCTTCATCGCGCCGACCTGCCACAGCTCCGCCTCGAAAAAACCATCAGCATCCGTGCGGAGCTTGCCGGTCCAGGACGAGGTGGGGCCGGAGATCGTCAGGTCTGCTCCGGCCAGCGGCTCGCGGCCGAGGAACACGTATCCGCGAAGCGGCATCCGGTCGACCTGCAGGACCACGCGTTCGGACGCGGGCTCGCCGGCGTTTACGATCTGCGACTTCTGCTGCAGCGGCCCGTCGCCGCGGGCGGTGAGGACGTACTGCCCCTGCTGGAGGCCTTCGAATTTCGTCTTCCGCCCGGCGACCTTTTTCGTCATGGCGCGCGCGGAGCTGCGGCGCTCGTCGACGGGAACGAGCGAGAGCTCGCGCACTCCGCGTACGTTCGAGACGTCCACCGTCACGCTCACGGCGCGCATCAGCACGATGTCGCCGAGGCTGGAGACGGCGGCGCCGTGCGGAAAGGCGATCGAGCGCGTGGCGTAGGACTTCGACTCCACCGAGAGCCCCGCGGGAGCGGGGTCGGGGAGGGGAAAGGCGAAGCGTCCCGCGCGATCCGTGCGCGCGAGGAACGTGGATGCGGTGACGATGCGCGCGTTCGCGATCGGTTTGCGATCGACCGTGACGACGCGGCCTGTGATCTGAGTTGCCGGACGGACGGATACAGCGTCGGCCGGCTCGGAGCTTCCGGCGATCGAAGAGAGCCAGAGAACGAGCAGCGGGATCATCATCGTCATCCTTCCGAGCCGGTGTGCGTCAGCGGGCGAGGGCGACCTGGATCGGCTCCGGCCGCCTGACCGGTGTCGGGTCGTGGCGCACGACCACGGCGGTCACGCGCTGCACGCCCAGAAGCGGGGCAGGCTCTTTCGGCTGCAACTCGGCGAACTCGATACACGACCGGTCGAACCAGCCGCTGCAGCCGCCGCACGGCTCGAAGTTCCAGCAGTCGCCGTAGTAGCCCGTCGAATGCGAGTAGTTGCACTCGTAGTTCGGACCTTCGGGACCCTCACACGGAACATTGCAGCCGTAGCATTGCGCGCTGGCGGTTCCGGCGAGAGCGAGAAGCAACAGTGTTCCCAATAGGAGCGTGGTGTAGCGCATTCATCCTCCTTGATGTCCGTCCGGCAAGCCCTACTTACGCCGGAAAAGAGAAGGCGTCTGTTCAATAACGGACGCGGCGCGGTGCGCGCGAAACGCCTGGAGCTCAAAATGGAGGGCGCGGCTTCAGCCCGCTGCCGGATAGGCGGGACTAAGTCGATGGCCTGACTTTGCGCAATGTGCACGACCCCTCACCCGCCTTTCGGGCACCCTCTCCCCGCTCATCGCGGGGCGAGGGGCAACAAACAGAGCTCTCGCGAGACTCTCCGTTTGTTGCCCTTCTCCCCTCGTGAGGGGAGAAGGTGCCGAAGGCGGTTGAGGGGTTGTCGCTCGCGCTAAGTCAAAGCGATGAAACGCTGGTCAGCGGCCCCTCAGGCCTTGCGCACCAGCACGAACTCCTGCGTGTCGTACTCCTCTGCGTGCACGGCCACCGTCTCGCGGCGGAGGAGCTGCTGTTTGAGGTACGTGTGGATCACGACCTTCGCGCGGAGCGCCTTCAGCTCCGCGGCAGTGGCGGGCGAATCGGTGTCGAAGACCGAGCAGGCCCGGATCTCCTGTTCGAGTCGCGAAACCTGTCGGCGCAGCCAGTCTGTGTAGCTCATGACAGCGTGCATATTCGGTTCGCCGCGGCGAAGGTTGCGTGAGATGCGTCACGCCGTAACTGATTGTTGACGCAGCTCGCATGCGACAATGCGCCGTCCGGATGTCGGTACTCACAGCAGGAACGCGGATCGGTCCCTACGAGATCGTCGCTCGCATCGGCGCGGGAGGCATGAGCGAGGTCTATCGCGCCTTCGATCCGCGCATCCGCCGCGACGTGGCCGTGAAAGTCCTGCCGCCGCAGCTCGCCAAATTCGCCGACCGTCTGCACCGCTTCGAACAGGAAGCGCGCGCGGTCGGTGCGCTCAACCATCCGAACCTCCTCACCATCTTCGACACCGGCAAATCCGAGGGGCGGCCGTACATCGTCACGGAACTGCTGGAGGGGCACACCCTGCGCAGCCTGCTGCGCGACAACGGCACCGCCGTGCGCTTGCCGGTGCGCAAGGCCGTCGACTACGGCATCCAGATCGCGAACGGACTCGCCGCGGCGCACGAACGCGGCATCGTCCATCGCGATCTGAAGCCGGAGAACCTCTTCGTCACGCGCGACGGCCGCGTGAAGATCCTCGACTTCGGCGTGGCCAAGCTGCGCACCGCGGAAGACGAAGAGCTCTCCGACGAAGACACCATGGAGCAGGACACTTCGCCCGGCACCGTGATCGGCACGGTCGGCTACATGTCGCCCGAACAGGTCCGCGGCCAGGCCGTCGACGGCCGCAGCGACATCTTCTCCCTCGGTACGCTGCTCTTCGAGATGGTCGCGGGCGAGCATCCGTTCCGCGGCAACTCGCCGGCCGACACGATGTCGGCCATCCTCCGCGAAGATCCGCGCGACCTTACGCCGATCAATCCCAACGTCACGCCTGGACTCGAGCGCGTCATCCGCCACTGCATGGAGAAGAGCCCCGAGCAGCGCTTCCAGTCGGCGCGCGATCTGGCGTTCCACCTGGACATGCTCTCCAGCGCCTCCGGCAGTGCGCCGACTCTCGAGTCGTCGATCTCCGACACCTGGAACCGTCCCCTGGTCGGCATCCTCGGCGTCCTGGCGCTGCTCGCGGCCGGACTGGCCCTCGGCTGGCTGGTGCGCTCGGGCGTGGGGACGAAGGCAGCGCCGCAGTTGCACTTCGCGCAGCTCACGTTCGAGCAGGGGATCGAGATCCAGCCCTCGCTCGCGCCCGACGGCGAGACGTTCGTCTTCGCCCGCGGCAACGGCCCGCAGGCCGACATCTTTCTCCAGCGCGTCAACGGCCGCAACGCCATCAAGTTGACCGGGCGCTGCGCGCAGGCCGACATCCAGCCGGCCTTCTCGCCGGACGGCTCGCAGATCGCGTATCGCTCCGACTGCGAGGGGGGCGGCATCTTCGTCATGGGCGCGACGGGCGAGTCCTCGCGGCGCATCACCGGCTCCTGTTTCAATCCTTCCTGGTCGCCGGACGGCAAGCGCATCGTCTGCGCGACCGAGACCACCAACTACACGCCGACCGCGCGCGGGCAGATGAGCGAGCTCTGGATCGTCGACGCGTCCAACGGCGAGCGGAAGCTGCTCCTCAGCGCCGACGGCGTGCAGCCGGCCTGGTCGCCGAACGGGCATCGCATCGCCTACTGGGGCATCTCCGGCCAGGCCGCGCAGCGCGACATCTGGACCATCGACCCATCCGCGGAAGATCCGGTGAAGAGCATCGTCCGCGTGACGGAAGACGCGGCCGTGGACTGGAATCCGGTCTGGTCGCCCGACGGTCAACATCTTTACTTCGGCTCCGACCGCAACGGGGCCATGAACCTCTGGCGCATCCGCATCGACGAGAAGAGCGGCAAGCCGAAGGGCGAGCCGGAGTCCGTCACGACGCCGGCCCGCGCCAGCGCGCACTACTCACCGGCGAAGAACGGCGGGCGCATGCTCTATGCGTCGATCGACCAGGAAGAGTCGCTGCGCGTCGTGCCCATCGATCCCGTCGCCGGCACGCTCGGCGGCGAGCCGCGGTCGGTGCTGGCCGGCTCGTTCATCGTCTTCAGCGCGCAGGTCTCACCCGATGCGCGCTTCGTCGCGGTGACGAATCGCGGCGTGCAGGAGGACCTCTTCATCGTCGAGATCGCGACGGGGGAGATCCGCCAGCTCACCAGCGACTCCGCGCGCGACCGCGGCGCGATCTGGTCGCCCGACGGCAAGCAGATCTACTTCTACTCGCAGCGCTCCGGCGATCAATACGAGATCTGGCGCATCAACGCCGACGGCAGCGGACTGACGCGCATCACGACGTCGAAAGAGGGGAGCGCCTGGTACCCGGCCATCTCTCCGGACGGCTCGAAGCTCTCGTTCTACAACTACGAGCACACGTACCTGCTCGATTTGAAACGTGCCGGTGCGGAGATCGAGACGCTGCCCGCCGCGATGCAGGGCAGCCGCCCCGCGCTCAATGCCTGGTCGCCCGACGGCACCATGCTGGCCGGCGAACTGCGCGGCCGTCCCGGCATCATGCTCTACGACACGCGCGGCCGGACGTATCACGGCCCCATCACCCCCAGCGGCGCCCGCCCCATCTGGCTCCCCGGCGGCCAGGAGATCCTCTACAGCGACGCCGGCAAACTGCGCATCGTGCACGTGGAGACCCGCGCCATCCGCGACGTGGCCACGCCGCTCACGATCACCAACCAGAGCCTCTCCGCGGACGGCCGCACGCTGGTCTACTCCGACCGCCAGACCGAGGCCGACATCTGGATGGCCGAGCTGCCGGCGAAACCATAGTTTCCTATGCTGTAACAGCATAGGAAGCCGTTTTACGGCAGGATCTCCGGCATGCGCAAAATTTATTTAGCGGTTCTGCTGCTCGCCGCGTCCGCGTTTGTGTTGCCGGCGTTGGCCAGTCCGGTCATCACTTCCATCACGCCCAGCGAGGGGCCGGTGACCGGCGGGACGAAACTGCTCATCCGAGGAACGGGCTTCAGCAACAATTGCATCATCTGTTCGCCGCCGTTCGCGGATCCGACGGTGACTTTCGGCGGGGTCGAGGCCGAGGTGCGCATGATCGAGCCGACGCTGCTCGAAGTGACCACTCCCGCGCATGCCGCGGGCACGGTCGACGTGACCGTGGAGCAACGCGACGGCTCTGACCCGAATCACTTCACGCTCGAAGACGGCTTCACGCTCGTCGACGATCCGATAGCCGCGTACGAGCCGATCCTCTTCCCGATCTTCATGCCGCCCATTCGCGGCGCATTCGGTTCCGAGTTCCACACCGAAACTCGCGTGATCGCGAGGACCCCCGGCGTGAATCTCTTCGGCCTGGACATGGGATGCTCGCTGATCGATCCGCCGATCATTCCGACGAACCCGTTCGCCATCGGCACGGAGGAGAGGGTGCTTCCCACGACCTGCTCGCAGAGCGTCGGCCGCATCTTCTACGTCCCGCCCTTTGACGCGAACAAGGTCGTGGCCAGCCTCCGCGTCTCGGACGTCACGCGCCAGGCGGAGAGCCACGGCGTGGAGATCCCGGTGGTCCGCCGCGCCGATTTCCGGACCGAGAACATCGCCCTGCTGAACGTGCCCATCGACCGCCGCTACCGCAACACCCTGCGCATCTACGGCCTCAATCGCGGCCACTACTTCACCTTCGTGTCGTTCCTCGGCCGGTCGTACGAGGTCATACTCACCCCCGGCGCCGATATCTTCCAGCCGGCCTTCGCGACCTTCACCGACTTCCCGCTCCCGGAGGAATTGCCGCTCGGCCAGAAGTCGATCACCGTGACGATCGGCGTCACCCGCGGCAACGACGGCCTGCCGGTTCAAAGCATGCCGTTCTGGGCGTTCATCTCCGTGACCAACAACGACACGCAGCACATCACCACGATCACGCCGAACTAGGCACAAGGGAACGACGAAGGGCCTCCGGCGGGCCGGTACGACCGGCAGCGCTTCATGGCCTAGCCTGACC
>DASVSV010000182.1:0-6028 GCA_036387915.1 Thermoanaerobaculia bacterium | reverse complement strand
CTTCGGCGTCGGCTCCCTCGGCGCCGCGCTGGCAATCAAGGAGCTGATCGCCGCGGGGAAGTTGCAGGGGACGATCAAATTCTTCGGCACGCCGGCCGAGGAGGCCGTGGGGGGGAAGCTGTACATGCTGCGCGAGGGCGTGTTCAACGGCGTCGACGTGATGCTGGCCTGGCACCCGAGTGACGAGACGCAGTCCGACACGAAAAGCACGCAAGCGCTGGTCGACCTCACCGTCGAGTTTCGGGGGCGCTCGGCGCACGCGGCGTTCGACCCGTGGAACGGCCGCAGCGCGGCGGACGGCGTGGAGATCTTCACCTACGCCGTGAACATGATGCGCGAGCACATCCGCCCGTCGTCGCGGATGCATTACGTCGTGCAGCAGGCGGGCAACGTCCCGAACGTCGTCCCCGACTACGCGAAGATCTGGATCTGGCTGCGCGACGAAGAGCGCGCCGAGGTCGATCGCCTGCTGGAGCGCATCCGCCAGATCGCGCAGGGCGCGGCGCTCGCGGCCAACGTCGAGTCGCAGGTCAACGTGCAGGGCGGCGACTGGAACATGCTCGTCAACATGACCGGCCAGCGCCTCGCCTGGCAGAACATGGACTGGCTCGGGCCGCTCGACTTCACGACGCAGGAACAGCAGTTCGCGCGCGCCATCCAGAAGGAGAGCGGCGTCGAGCAGAAGGGCCTCGTCGACACGCTGAAGCCCTTCGACCCGAATCCCGGCAAGCCCGAAGGCGGCTCGACCGACGTCGCTGACGTGAGCTGGAACGTGCCGACGATCCACATGTCCGTCACCACCGCGCCCGTTGGCGCGCCGTGGCACGGATGGCCGGTGGTCGCGTGCGGCGGGATGTCGATCGGCCACAAGGGGATGTTCTACGCGTCGAAGGCGCTCGCCGCGACGATGGTCGATCTGTTCCGCGACCCGTCGTCGGTCAAGGCCATCCGGGACGAGTTCGCGAAGAGCACGGCGGGAGTGACGTACAAGCCGTACATCCCGGCGGGGCCACCGAAGGCGCCTTGAGACTTTTTCGCGGGTTTGCTGCGCCCGCCCACCCACGGGAGGGGCGGGCTGAAGCCGCGCCCTACGTTGGGCATCCCTCGCGAAGTGCGGGTTCGTTCAGCGCGGTATCGCGCGCAACCCTCCCATTCCTCGAGAATCGTGGAAACGTAGGGCGCGGCTTCAGCCCGCCCCTCGGACGGGGTGGGCGGAATCCGCGCACGGGAGGAACGGCCCGCGCGTCAGGCCGCGGCCCGCAACTTCAACCCATCCAACGCCGTGAGCAGCGCGCCGGCGTCGCCGTAGCGCGCGGCCGGATCCTTCTCCAGGCAGCGCATCACGATCGCGTTCAGGTCGCGGCCGATCTCTTCGCGGATCTCGACCGGCGGCTGCGCCTTCTCCACCACGTGCGCGGTGAGGATGCCGACCAGCGACGACGACTCGAACGGGCGCCTGCCGATCAGCAGCTCGTACAGCAGCACGCCCATCGCGTAGACGTCCGTGCGCGCGTCGAGCTGCTTGCCCTGCACCTGCTCCGGGCTCATGTAGTGCGGCGTGCCGATGATGAGCCCGGCCTGCGTCATCGCCTCCGGCGCCTCGGCCATCCGCGCGACGCCGAAGTCCATCAGCTTGACCTCGCCCTTGGCGTCGATGAGGACGTTCTGCGGCTTGATGTCGCGGTGGATGATCCCCTGCTCGTGCGCGGCGTGCAGCCCGCGGCAGATCTGTCTGGCGATGCCGATCGTGGCGCGGGACGGCATCTGCCGCGACGGCGCCTCGTCCATCAGCTCGTTCAGCGTGTACCCGCGCACGAACTCCATGCTGATGAAGTACACGCCCTCGGCCTCGCCGTAGTCGTACGTGCGCAACACGTTCCGATGCGTGATCTTGCGCGCCAGGCGGATCTCGCGCTTGAAGCGCTCCAGGTCTTCCGGCGAGCGCGTCATCACGTCGCCGGGCAGCGTCTTGATGGCCACCGTTTCGTCGAGCTGCGCGTCCGTGGCCTTGTAGACCACGCCCATGCCGCCGCGTCCGAGGATGCTCTCGATTTTGTAGCGGCCGGCGAAGAGATGGCCGAGGGAGAGATCGGCCTGCGCGGTCGGCGGCGCGGTGATCCCGGCGGCGGTAGCGTCCATGCGCATCGTGGCCATCGACGCGCTGCCGAGGGAGGGCATCATGCCGGTGGTGACGCTGACCAGCGGGAGCGACGCCACGGGCAGCGGCTGCGGCAGCCATTTGAGGCGGACTTCCTCGCGCGTCGCGGCGCTGAGGACTTCGTTCCCCGCGGCCTGCGCGGACTCGTAGGAGACGTAGGCAAAACCGTTCGGCGCGTGCCACGCGAAGAGCAGCGCGAGCAGCGGGGCGTTGCCGACGATGGCCAGACCATCCTCGGATTCGAGGGTCACAGAGCCGGTGACGAACTCGCCGGTGGCGATCCCGACGCCGATCGACATGGCCGTGCCGGAGCCCATGTGCAGCGCGAGCTCCTCGTTGATCGCGCGCGAGGCGCGGATGGCGTGGATGATGCCGCGGTCGCCGCGGAAGATGGAGACCAGGCGATGGCCGGCCACTTCGCGCACCTCGCCGTCCTGCCGCTCGACTTCGTTGGCCTGAAGGCGCATGGCCCGCTCGACGATGCCGATCACCGAGGCCGCGTCGCCCTCGCCTACCGTGGCGGGGAGGCCGCGGAGATCGGTGACGAGCACCGTCCCCTCGTCGAGCTTCGCCGCCTCGGTGGTGCGGACTGCCGCGGCCGGCGCTTCGTCCGATTTGTCAGCCATCTGCGCGTAGAGCTCCTCGAGCTCGGCCTTGTCGCGCAGGGAGTTGATCATCTTGCCGAACGAGCGGCCGAGGATGCCGACCTCGTCGTTGCGATCGACGTTCGGGTGCTGGTCGTAGTCGCCGGCGGTGACGGCCTGGGCGATGCCGGCCAGTTGCTCGATGGGGCGCGTGACGCGTTTGGCGATGAGCCAGGAGAAGAGCAGCGCGAGCAGGAGCGCGGCGCCGCCGCCGATGAGCATGGCCTGCTCGATCTCGCGGAAGGGCGCCAGCTCGCGGTCGAGGGAGCGGAGGAAGATGGCGTTGCCGACGACGTCGCGTCCGGAGAGCAGCGGGCGTGACGTGAGGATGTAGCGGCTCTGGTCGACCATGGCCTCGGAGGTCGTGCCCGGCTTGACGTCCTTCGGCATGACGCTCGGCGCGTTCGTCGAGCGGACGCTGTTGTCTTTGGTGGCGAAGATCACGCCCGCGTTCGTCGAGCCGTCGATACGGTTCGCGAACTTGTCGTCCATCGCGTAACCGTTGATGAGGTAGCCGATGCGGACGCCGCGTGCACCAGCCGCGACGGGTGCGATCCCGACGTGGAAGAGCTTCCCCTCGAGCGGCAGAATCCCCGCGGTTACCGGGAGACTGCCGTCGTCGACGATCTTCCGGACGAGCGACGACCTCTCGTAAAAGTCTTCGTCCGCGGCGGCGGCAACCATCGGCTGATCGGTCCGGGCCACGAGGTTCCCCTGGTCGTCGAGGAGCAGCATGACGTCGGTCTGCAGACGGGCTCGCTGCTCCGAGAGCGAGTCGTTGATGCTCGCGTAATCGACGGCCGGCGCGACCGGTGGGACGGTCGGATCGACCGGCGCAGCCGGATCGGGAGCGGCCTCGGGCTTGAGGGCGTTCTGGATGTACGCGTAGAAGTTGATGTCGCTGGCGAGGACTTGCGTCGCGCCGGCCAGCGCGTCGAGCCGCTGCTTCTGGAACTCGTCGAACAGTTTGGCAGCGCCGTTGATCGACTTCGTGACGGTCTCGTTGGCGATGGCGTTGGCGCGGGTGATGGTGATGCCGACCGCGACCGCGACGACGATCGCGATCAGGAGCGCGGTCAGGCCGAACAGCTTGAGGACGAGGGGGACCCGGGGCTTCTCGACGACGTAGGCCTTCCGGGCGGGAAGCTCGGCGGAGACCGTGGCTTTGCTGTCGTCGAGGGCCTGGGTCGTCATGCGTCAGTAGTCCTTCGGCGGGCGGTAGGTCTGTCCGTGCTTGTTCTTGTGCTGAGTGAGGCGGAAGTTGCGGCCGTCGATGGTGAGCAGCGTCGCGCCGGCCACGGTTCCGTCGGCTTTGACTTCGAGGTCCGAGGTGGCGGTGCCGCCCTGCTCGTTCCAGGCGGTGACGCGGTACCTGCCGGCCGGGACCTCGAACGAATAGTTGCCGTTCGGATCGGCGAAGCCGTAGTAGGGCGTGCTCATCACGTGGACGACGGCGGACATGGCGGGGTGCACGTTACAGTAGACGTTGACCGTGCCGGGAGTCTCGAACTTGTGCGTCTTGCCTGCGCCCTTACGGTAGAGCCCGAAGTCGAAGGTATTGCCGGGCGTGAGAGAGAAGAGGTTGTGCGCGATCGGGTCTTCGTTGGGGAAGCTGATCGTCGAGCCGGCCGGAACGGCCACCACGTGCGGGAGAAAGGTCTTGCTGCGGGTGGTCATGGTGAAGGCGGCGGCCGGCTTTTTGTAGGTTTTTCCCGCCGGGTCGAGCCACACCAGAGTCTCGTTCACGACCGGGTTCTGGCCGCGCTTGGTCATGAACATCACCTTGCCGTTGACGGTGGCCGCGCTGAGCTCGGCGGCGAGCGCGAAAGTGCCCGCGATGAGGAGGATACGTTTCATGGATTGGCTCCGGGGGGCGGAAAGTGTAGCACACGGATTTGTGCGTCCGGCACGCCGATTGAAGTAGAAATCGCGTGCGAATTTTCGATTGCGATTAGAAACAAAAAACGTATCATATTAACCATGCATCAAACGGAAAGGGCGCGCGGGGGCTGCAATAAACGCAGGCTCTGGATGTTCTGTATCCGTACGAAGTAACGCGGCCATCGGCCGCACGATCTTTACAACTCAGATCTCAAAGATCCCGTTCCTCCCTTCCACCACAGGGGAGTAGGAACGGTCGATCCGGTCCGCAACAGAGGCGAGGTGGGTTACGGCACGTGACGTGACGCTTGTAGCGGGGCCGCCGGAAATTCATGGGGAGGAGGTAACGAATTCAGCATGGATTGTTCTAATAAACCTAAGGGGGTTGCTTCGTAGCGGAAACGCTACAGGTGACACCCAACACCCCGAGGGCGCCCGTCAAACGGCGCCCTTTTCGTTTTTCAGCAGTTTATCCCGCGCGGAGACGCGGGATCTCTGGTGCCCCCTGCACCAGCATGCAACGAACGCGAGCGTCCAGAGTGCACCGGAGATCCCGCGTCTGCGCGCGGGATAAAGTAGGAACCTAGTCCATCCGCGGAACGACCACCGTGTGAATCGGCGCCATCTCCGGCGCGAGGATCACCCGCAGCCTCTCCCTCATCGCTTCGACCGAGGCGAACTCGGCGCTGAGGACGTGCTGGAGTGCTTCCACGTCGGCGGCGCGCAGCCGCGGTTTCTTGTCCAGGCAGGCGTTCGTCTTACAGCGGTTCGTGCAGTACTTGCGCGTCTTGCGCGTCTTCGGAAACGACGCGCCGCAATGCTGGCAGAGTCCCATCGCAACCCCTCCCGTCCCGGAAAAGCGTTAATCAACGCTGCATCGCCGCGAAGCGAAAATCGCCGTGTCCCTCACGCGCTTTTCGCCGATCCGCGATGTTTCCGTTAACCGGCACTGTAACGAACGTTGTGCACCAGGTCAACTAGTTGACGTTCGTCTGGTGCCCGGAGCCGGAGTCGAACCGGCACGCTCCTTACGAAGCGGGGGATTTTAAGTCCCATGCGTCTACCAATTCCGCCATCCGGGCGCGGGTGAGCGGGCCATCATAACCTTCTCACATCGAGTATCATTCGCGCCGCACCAGAACCCCCTCCGGAGGCAGCAGAATGACCACCACAATCGAGACCACTCCCGGGGCGCCGCTGACGCTTCTCTCGGAAGAAGAGCAGATGTTTCAGCAGAGCGTCCGCGACTTCGCCGTCGAGAAGATCCGCCCCCTCGTCCACCAGATGGACCACGACGCCGCGATGTCGAAGGACCTCATCCAGAACTTCTTCGAGCTCGGCATCA
>DASVSV010000181.1:0-11546 GCA_036387915.1 Thermoanaerobaculia bacterium | reverse complement strand
GGCGAAAGCAGAGCGCGAGGCGCCGCGGTCGGTGAGAATCGTGCCGTCGATGTCGAACAGGACCAGTCGTCTCAAAGTGCGGCGACTGTACCAGTTTCGACTGTTCCAGTTTCGTAGCGCACCAACGGAACGCCTCAGCAGCTATCATCCCGCGCCATGTCCGACATGACACGCCGAACGTTCGTCGCCGCCACCGCCGCCGTCACCGGCGCCGCGGTTCTCGCCCAGGTCCCCAAGCCCTCCAAGCCGCTGCGCATCCTCATCCTCGGCGGCACCGGCTTCATCGGGCCGCACCAGGTCCGCTACGCGGTCGAGCGCGGGCACAAGGTGACCGTGTTCAATCGCGGCAAGACGAATCCCGGCAGCGTTCCCGCCGGCGTCGAGCGCCTCGAGGGCGACCGCAACGGCAACCTCGAGTCGCTGAAGGGGAAGAAGTGGGACGCCGTCATCGACAACCCGACCTCGCTGCCGAAGTGGGTCACCAGCGCGGCCGAGGTGCTGAAGGGGAACGTCGACCAGTACCTGTTCATCTCCACGATCTCGGTCTACGCCGACAACTCCAAGCCGAACATGGACGAGACCGATCCGACCGGCGTGCTCCCCGAGGGGGCGAGCATGGACGAGGTGAAGGGGAACTCGTACGGACCGCTGAAGGCGCTCTCCGAGCGAGAAGCGGAGAAAGCATTCCCCGGCCGCGCCACGATCGTGCGCCCGGGTCTCATCGTCGGCCCCGGCGACAACACGGACCGCTTCACGTACTGGCCGGTGCGCATCAACAAGGGTGGCGAAGTGCTCGCGCCGGGCAATCCGAACGATCGCGTGCAGATCATCGACGCGCGCGACCTCGCCGAGTGGACCATCCGCCTCGTCGAGCAGAAGACCTACGGAGTGTTCAACGCCACCGGCCCCGCGCATCCGATGACCATGGCCGAGATGCTCTACGGCATCAAAGCCGTGACCACCGCCGGCGCGCAGTTCACCTGGGTCCCGGCCTCGTTCCTCGAAGCGCAGAAAGTCGCGCCGTGGTCCGACATGCCGGTCTGGATTCCGCCGCAGGGCGAATACGCCGGGTTCGGCTCGCGCAACATCTCCAAAGCCGTCGCCGCGGGCCTGACGTTCCGGCCGCTCGCCGACACGGCCAGGGCGACCATCGCCTATCACGAGTCGCGCGACGCGGAGCGCAACAGCAAAATGCGCGCGGGCCTCAAGCCCGAGCGCGAAGCGGAAGTGCTCGCGCTCTGGAAAAAGGAACCAGCGAAATGATGACGCCGAGGAAAGGGGAAGGAGAAAAGAGGAAAGGTTCGCCGCTCCGCGGCGCCCGGTCCCGCCTTCTCTTTTCTCTTTCCTCCTTCCTCTTCGCGCCTGCGGCGCGGGATTGAGGATGGAGGATTGAGGATTGAGGATTTCTCTGACGCGGTGTGAATCCTCAATCCTCAATTCTCAATTCTCAATCCGCTAGACTCCTCGCTTGCGCCGCGCCTCTCTCCTAGTCCTCTTCCTGACCGTCTTCATCGATCTGATCGGGTTCGGGATGGTCATCCCATTCCTCTCCTACTACGCGCGCGAGTATGGTGCGAGTGGTGTGATGGTCGGCGGAGTGGTCGGGATCTACTCCATCATGCAGTTCTTCTTCGCGCCGGTGTGGGGGCGGCTGTCGGACCGCATCGGACGGCGCCCGGTGCTGCTGATCAGCCTCACCGCCAGCACGACCGGCTATCTCCTCTTCGCCTTCACGCACTCCCTCGGCCTCCTCTTTCTGTCGCGCGTCATCGCGGGGATCGGCGGCGCGAACATCGGCACCGCGCAGGCGTACATCGCCGACTCCACGTCGCCGGAGAATCGCGCCAAAGGGATGGGCCTCATTGGCGCCGCGTTCGGTCTCGGCTTCATCCTCGGGCCGCCGATGTCCGGCATCCTGGCGAAGATCGGCACCGGCCAGGGGCTGCCGGGCAACCTCCTGCCGGGACTCGTCGCCGGCGGACTCTCGTTCACCGCGTTTCTGATCGCGCTCTCCGTGCTCGCCGAGTCGAAGCCGCCGAACCTCGTCCCGCGTTCCGGGATCCCGCCGCAGTTCGACAAGCGCATCTGGCGCGAGATCTTCAGCAACGGCGTGCTCGCGTCGCTGATGGCCGGCCTCTTCCTGACGCTGCTGGCCGTCTCCGGAATGGAAGTCACGGTGACGCTGCACGGGCGCGAACGGTTCAACTTCGAGCAGCTCGACATGGCGTATCTCTTCCTCTTCATGGGCGTGATCGTGGCCGGCATTCAGGGCGGCTTGATCGGCAAGCTGGTGAAGCGCCTCGGCGAGAAGCGGGTGATCGTCATCGGCGCGGCGTCGTTCGTGATCGGCTTCGTGCTCGTGCCGTCGGTCTTCCGCGTGCCGCTGCTCTACGCCGTCGCGTTCTTCATCGCCATCGGTCAGGGACTCTGTTATCCCGCGCTGACCGCGCTCGTCTCGAAGGTCTCGCCGGAGAACGAGCGCGGGAGTCTCCTCGGCCTGGCCACCTCCGCCGGCTCACTGGCGCGCTTCCTCGGCCCGCTCGTCTCCGGCGCGCTCTACGACTTCGCGAAATCGGCGGGCGCGTTTTACGGCGGCGCGGTATTCATGATCGCCGCGCTCCTGATCGCGATTCGAATGCGGAGTCAGTAGACTTTCACGCATGTCAATTCTCAAAGTGTCGCGCCTCGGGCATCCGGTGCTGCGCGAGAAGGCCTCCGACGTCGAACTGAAGGACATCAAGGCCGGCAAGTTCAGGACTCTCATCGAAGACATGGTCGAGACGATGCACGCCTACGAGGGCGTCGGCCTGGCCGGTCCGCAAGTGCACCTGCCGCTGCGCGTGTTCGTGTTCGAGGTGCAGGAGCGCGTGGCCAAACGGCGCGGCGTGAAGCAGCTCGGCGTCGGCGCGATCTTCAACGCCACGTACGAGCCGATCGGCACGGACCGCATCACCGACTGGGAAGGCTGCCTCAGCGTCCCCTTCCTCGGCGGCGAGACCCCGCGCTACAAGCGCATCCGCCTCAAAGGCTACGACCACGACGGCGACCCGCTCGAGCTCGAGGTCGAAGACTTCACCGCGCGCATCTTCCAGCACGAGATCGACCACACCGACGGCCACGTCTACCTCGACCGCATGCCGGACCTGAAGACCCTCGGGTATACGATCGTGCTGTGAAAACGCTGCTGTTGCTCGCCGCACTCGCCCTTCCTGTCGCCGCCGCGCCGAAGCTCGAAGACCTCTCCTGGATGACCGGCCACTGGAGCGCAACCATCAACGGTTGGGCGATGGAGGAAATCTGGCTCGCGCCCGCGGGCGGGATGATGCTCGGCATGCACCGCGACGTAAAGGAGGCAAAGTCGTCGTTCGAGTTCATACGCATCGCTTCAACGACCGAAGGCATCGCGTATCTGGCGCAGCCGGGCGGTCGTCCGGCGACGGCATTCGCGCTCATCGAGGCAACGCCCACACGAGCCGTGTTCGGCAATCCGCAAAACGACTTTCCGCAACGCATCATCTATACGCTCGTCGAGGGACGACTCTGCGCACGCGTGGAGGGTGGCAACGAGAAGGCGCAGGAGTGGTGCTGGGCGCGCCGGTAGCGGTTTTCCTGGTGCACGGCCTACAGTGAGGCGCGTGACGAGGACCGTCAGTAAACGTCGCGTGTGCCGAACGTAGGATGTGTGGCTTCAGCCCGTCCAGAGCGCGCCAGCTGCGCGGAGTGGGAAGGCGCACGAGGGGGGCGGGCTGAAGCCACGCCCTACGTTTCCACTTGTCCAGCCTGACCGGAACGACGCGCGAGCCGCCACTCCGCGTACGACGCCGCCTCTACGCCATGATGCCTCGCGAAGTGGCGTCTAGTCTCTGGCGACTGTTGCTCTCACGCCGGCGACCGTTTCCACCGTCCGCTCGATCTCCTCGGCGGTCGTGTAGCGCGAGAGCGAGAAGCGCACCGCGCCCATGGCCACACGCAGCGGCGCGCCCATGGCTTTCATCGTGCCGCTCGGCTCGACGCGGCCGGAGTGACACGCGGCGCCCGCGGAGACGCAAATGCCGGCCGCGTCGAGCGCGCGGACGATCTCGTCCGCCGCAGTGTCGTGGAACGAGATGTTGGCGGTATTGCCGAGGCGAGCCTGCGTCGCGCCGTTCACCGAGGTGTCGGCGACGCGGGTGAGGATCGAGGATTCGAGCCGGTCGCGCAGCTCGGTGACGCGTGCGAAGCTCGCCAGCGCTTCGCCCGCGAGCCGCGAGGCGGCGGCGAGGCCGACGATCGACGGCACGGGCTCGGTGCCGGAGCGCTGCCCGAGCTCCTGGCCGCCGCCGTACCAGAGCGGCTGCAGCGCCAGGCCGCGGCGGATGGTCAGCGCGCCGATGCCTTTCGGCGCGTGGAACTTGTGTCCGGAGATGGTGATGAAGTCCGCGCCGAGCTCGCGCTGGTCGAGCGGGATCTTCCCCGCGGCCTGTACGGCGTCGACGTGCACGAGCGCGCCGCGCGCGTGGGCCAGCTCCGCGATCTGTGCGACGGGATGGATCACCCCGGTCTCGTTCTGCGCGAGCATGACCGTCACGAGGAGCGTGCGCTCGTCGATGGCGTCGCGCAGGCGGTCGAGATCGATCGCGCCATTCGTGTCGACCGGCACGATCGCCAGCTCGAGCAGTCCCGCGGTCTCGAGCGCGCGCAGCAGCGTGAGCACGGAAGGGTGTTCGACGGACGTCGTCACCACGCGCCGCCGCTCGGGCCGCCGCTCGATGAGGCCGCGCAGCACCATGGCGTTCCCCTCGGTGCCGCAGCTCGTGAAGATCACCTCGGACGCATCGCAGCCGAGGAGCAGGGCCACGTCGGCGCGCGATGCTTCGATGGCGTCGTGCGACTGGCGGCCGAGGGAGTGGATCGCGTGGGCGTTGCCGTACTGCTCGCGATAGAAAGGCGTCATCGCCGAAAGCACTTCGTCGGCGACGCGGGTGGTGGCGTTGTTATCCAAATAGATCAAAGCGAACGCATTTTATCGATTTTGCACTTCTCTGACGCGTCCCCCACGCGAGCGTCACGATGGCGCGGCCGAGGCTGAAGAAGCTGACGAATTTTTACGGTCGCCGGAACGTGCAGGTGACTGCGTGTGCCTACACTGACACTCATACAGCGCACCGTTTTCGAGAACCGGCAGCGTGTTGTATGAGAGAGAGCAGACGGCCCGGTGGCGAAAGTCATCGGGCCGGATGCTTTCAGGCGACTTTTGTGGTGCCGGCACCCTTGCCGGCCGTCCCGCCGGCTCCCAGCCGGCCGGGGCCACACTCCCTACATATCCATCAGGAAGCCATCAGGATCGGAGCTGGCGTCGTACTCGGCCTGCAGGTCGGTCTTGTGCTTCCACTCGATCTCGGCCAGCTCGACGAAGAGGCGTCCCAAGTCGGTCGTGGCCGGCACGCGCTCGGCGAGAAAGCGATAGTGGCTCTCGGAGTCGCGCTCCCGCTCCAGCGCGTACTTCAGCGCGCGGCTGAGGTCGAGATTGGCGATCTCGGAGGGAAGGTCGATCGTGACCGGCTCCGGATCGGGCGCGTTCTGTCCGACGACCTCGCGATAGCGGCGCTCGAGTTTCGCGCGATGCACGAGCTCCATGTCGGAGAGCTCGAGCAGGCGCTTGCGCGCTTGCTCCGTCCCCGCCCGCTCGGCCATTTTCTGGTAGTAAACCCGCGTCGCGACCTCCGACTGGATGGCCTCGCGCAGCACTTCCTCAATCGTGGTTTCGAGTGGCTTCATGACCCGAGGGCATCTTATAGGAGTGCGGCGGCGAAGGAGCCGCGGCTTTGGATGGGTGGGGGAGCGTAGGCGCCCGCCCACGGGAGGGGCGGGCTGAAGCCACGCCCTACGTTTTCACGGTCGCCGGTAGGTGGAAAGTCCGCGCGCGAACTAGCATGCACGCCTGCACTCGCGCGGTGTCTGCTTCAGGCGACGAGCGCGCGAACGTAGGGCGTGGCTTCAGCCCGCCCCTCCCGTGGATGGGCGGGGCTGAATACGTGATTACGCGCCGCGGTAGACGTCGGGGTTGGGCGGGTCCTGGTCCTCGTACGGCGCTTCGCGCATCGGCTGGCCGATGCCGGTGCCGCCGGCGGTGCCGCGCTTCTCCACGCCCTCGTAGTACGGGCGCCAGCCCATCGGTCCGACCGGGAAATTCGGCGGGACGACGAGATCGCGCAGTCCGACCACCGCTTTCGCGCGCGAGTCGATGGCCATCTCGTAGTCGCGGGTCATGTAGATCGCGTCCTCGGGACAGGCATCGACGCAGTAGCCGCAGAAGATGCAGCGCAGCATGTCGATGTCATAGCGCACCGGGAACTTCTCGCGCGTGCGCTGGTCCTCGCCGGCCTCGATGATGATGCATTCGGCGGGGCAGGCCGTCGAGCACATGAAGCAGGCCACGCAGCGCGTCGTGCCGTCCTCGCGCGTGGTGAGGATGTGGCGGCCGCGGAAGCGCTCCGAGTAGACGCGCTTGACCTCGGGATACGAGATCGTCGGAAGCCCCTTCATGTTGAACAGGTTCTTGACGAGGTGCTTGAGCGTGCGCCTCAGGCCGCCGAACACCTGCGGCAGATACGTGCGCTCGAGGAGCGTCATCGGCTCGCGCTCGACTCTGACGACGCCGGGGGCGATTCGTGTGGTGGTCGGCATTAGTGGTCCAGTTCTCCGGCGATGATGTTCAGCGAGCCGAGAGTGGCGATGGCGTCGGGGATGGTCTGGCCGGTGATCATCTTCCCGTACGCCTCGAAGATCGGGAAGCAGGGCGGCCGCGCGCGCACGCGATACGGGTTCTTCGTGCCGTCCGAGACGACGTAGAACCCGACCTCGCCGTTGCCGCCCTCGACCTGGAAGTACGCCTCGCCGACCGGCGGCTGGATGCCGTGCATGATCAGCTTGAAGTGGTAGATCAGCGATTCCATCTCGTTGTAGACCTTCGCCTTCGGCGGCAGGGCCACGTACGGATTGTCGACCATGACCGGGCCGGGAGGCAGACCGCGGTCGATGGCCTGCTGCAGGATGCGCAGCGACTGGCGCATCTCCTCGAAGCGCACCAGGAAGCGCGCGTAGGTGTCGCCGCCTTCGGCGATGGCCACGTCCCAGTCGTACGTCTCGTAGCCGAGGTACGGGTTCGCCTTGCGCACGTCGAACGGCACGCCGGTCGCGCGGAGGCAGGGGCCGGTGAAACCGAAGTTGATCGCGTCTTTCTGCGACAGCACGCCCACGCCTTCCACGCGGTCGCGGAAGATGCGGTTCTTCATCACCAGCGCTTCGACCTCGTCGACGAACTTAGGCAACATGTTGACGATCTTCTGCGCGTTCGCGAGAAAGTCCGTCGGCACGTCGACCGCCAGCCCGCCGATGCGGAGGTAGCTGGGGAGCAGACGCGCGCCGCTGCACGACTCGGCCAGGGCGATGATCTCCTCGCGCGGCTGGAAGAGGTACCAGAAATTCGTCAGCGCGCCGAGGTCGACCAGGTTCGTGCCGATGCAGACGATGTGGTCCGCGATGCGGTAGAACTCGGAGAGCATCAGGCGCACGTGCTGCGCTCGCTCCGGCGCGGTCAGACCGAGCATCTTCTCGACCGTCATGCAGTAGCCGACGTTGTTGATGACCGCCGAGCAGTAGTTGAGCCGGTCGGTGTACGGGATGACCTGCTGATACGTGTGCGTCTCCGACATCTTCTCGAAGCAGCGGTGCAGGTAGCCGATCTCCTGCTCGCTGCCGACGATGGTCTCGCCGTCGAGGACGACCACCACGCGCAGCGTGCCGTGCATGGCCGGATGGGACGGTCCGAGGTTGAGCGTCACGCGCTCGTAGTCGGAGTCTTCCTCGTCCCGCTCGTACTGCGGCGCGACCTTCGGCTGGATGCGCGTGATGCCGCCGTCGGTGAGGAGCCAGCGCTGGGCCGGGTCGTAGTCCTTGCGCAGGGCGTGGCCCTGGAAGTTCTCGTGGGTGAGGATGCGGCGCAGGTTCGGATGTCCGTCGAACTTGATGCCGAACATGTCGAACACTTCGCGCTCGTACCAGTCATAGCCCTGGAACACGTGCACGGAAGTGGGGACGCTCTCGTCCTCGGCCACGCGCACCTTGAGGCGCACCCGCTCGTTGTTCGCCAGCGAGTACAACTGGTAGAGCACGTCGAAGCGTTTCTCGCGATTCGGATAGTCCGCGCCGAAGAGGTCGAGCGGCATGGTGAAGCGCAGGTCGGGATGATCGTGCAGCGCCTGCAGCACCGTCGCGATCTCCGCAGTCTGGACGAGGAACGTCGGCAGGTCCTGCCCGGTCTCCTGCGTCAGGCCGGGCACTTTCGTCGCGATCTCCGCGCCGCGCGCATCCATGATCGCGGCCTCGGCCGGAACGTACGGGGTGCGGTTCGTCGGCGCGGGGCCGGTGTAGGGAATGGCGCTGAATTTCGTGAGGGTACTCATAGATTGTGTGAACCTCGCCGGTTCAACCGCGCTTGATCTCTCCGCGCTGGATCTTCTCGCGGAGCTTGAGGATGGCGTACATCAGACCGTCCGGCGTCGGCGGGCAGCCCGGCACCCAGATGTCGACCGGGATGATCTCGTCGATCCCCTGCACGACGTGGTACGCGCGATAGAAGCCGCCCGAGGTGGCGCAGGCGCCCATGGCGATGACGTACTTCGGTTCCGGCATCTGGTCGTAGATCTTCTTCAGCACCGGCGCGATCTTGTCGACGATGGTGCCGGCCACGATCAGCAGGTCGGCCTGGCGCGGCGAGAAGCGCACCGTCTCCGCGCCGAAGCGGGAGATGTCGTAGTGCGACGACACCATCGACATGAACTCGATGGCGCAGCAGGCCGTGCCGAAGGGGAGCGGCCAGAGCGAGTTGCCGCGCGCCCAGTCGACGGCGGCGTCGAATTTCGTGGTGAGGTACGTTCCGCTGCCGAGGTCTTCGACCTCGCGGTCGGCCTCGCCGGGGAGCGTGATCAGTCCCTTTTCCGGACCCTCTCCCGGCGCCACGCCGGCCTTGCGCGGGATGATGGAATCCGATCTCTCAATCTTTTGAACAGGCATAAGTTAGCTCGTACGACGGGCGGGATTCTATGGATTAGAGAAACTTTTCACAAGCGAGGGAAATCCGCGAGACGGCTGCGATGCGAGTGTCATGCACAAGTGCTGACACCTGTCATGGGCGCCGCCTCGCCAGACGCCCTATGTTGCACCCCATGCAAACACACGAAGCGCAGTTAGAAGTCCGTGCTGTCTACCTCGGCGGCTTTCCCGGACAGCTCGTCTCCGGCCTGGTCTGGCTGGCGGCCACGGCCGCGGGCACGTGGCTCTCGACGGGACAGGCGTCGTCGCGCGCGGGTTACCCCAAACCGCATTTGCAACACCGCCGATGACCATGTAGTCGATGCTCGCGTACGTGCAGTTTAACGCCCGCGCGAGCGGAAGAACTCCTCCAGCCGATTGGTGGCGTGCTCGACCCGCCACTGCTCCGCCACCTCCCGCCCGCGCGTGCGGAGGCGGTCGCGGAGGGCGGCGTCGGAGAGCAGCTCGATCAGGCGCTCGCCGAGCTCGATGGCGTTGTCCTCGGGGGCGAAGAGGGCGTAGTCGCGGGTTTCGTCGAACGAGAGGAAGGAGGGGATCGACGTGAGGACGCAGGGGATGCCGGAGGCCATGGCCTCGGCGGCGGGGAGGCCGAAGCCTTCCTCCTTGTGATTGGGCGCGAGCAGCACGTCGCATGAGTGCACGAGGCGGGTCATCTCCGCGGTGGTCAGCGCGACGTGGAACTCCTGCACGTTCTCCAGCGGCTCCTCGCGCGACGGCGCCCAGGGCGAGACGCGGATGAGATCCAGCTTCTGATGGAACCACCGCGCGTGCGCCACCGCGCCGTACCCCTCGGGGATGCCGCGCAGGTCGGCCTGCGACTGGCCGCACATCAACACGCGCGGCGGCTCGTGCTCGCGCGGCGTGACGGGGCGATAGAACTCGTCCTCGACCACCTGGCCGATGTACGTCACGTCCTCGGTGAAGTGGCGGCAGACCGGTACGAGTGACCTGGTCACGACGAGCTTCGGGATCGGCAGCGAGTAGACCGCTTCGATCTGATCGCGAACCGGCTCGTAGACCGAGAACGCGCCTTCGTATCCCTGGCAGAGATGCACCGCCCGTTCGCCGGCCAGCGCGTGCGCGAACGGCACCGTGACCCAGAACGTGCCGACCACGAAATCCTCGGCGCTGGCGTCGTACTCGCGGAAGTCGTTGACGTACACCCACTCCGCGCGCGAGCTGCGCCACGTCACCGGCAGACCCTTCGTGACGATCCGCACGCGATGGCCGCGCCCGATCAGCGCGTCGGCATGGACGAGCATCACGCGCACTCCGCCCGACTGGTCGGTGTCCTCGACGAGGTAAGTGATGTTCATTCCGGATTGCGCGCGATCACGTAGTAGCCGGTCGGCGTGAGGTCGTCGCGCGAGTGCGCGATCCCCGCTGCCTCGAGCGAGCGAAGCAGCTCCTCGCGCGCCGGCGTGGCCACCAGCTCCTGCGGCGCAACCTCGACGATCGTCCAGCCGGCGATGGTCAGCATGTCCTCGATCGACTGCCGTGTGAAGAAGCGCAGATGACCGACGCAGGTCAGTCCCATGTAGACGTAGTCGAACCGCCCGTGCAGCAGGTCGTTCACCACCGAGGTGTTGGCGAGGTTGGGGATGCTGAGCAGCAGATGTCCGCCCGGAGTGGCGACGTTGCGCAGGTCGGCCAGGAACGACCACGGCTCGTCGAGATGCTCGACGATGTCGCCGCCGATGATCCACTCGAACCGCTCGTCCATGATGGAGACGATCTCGCGCACGTCGCCGCGATACACCGCGTCGATCCGCTTCTCCGCCACCGCCGCCGCCTCGGGGTCGAGCTCGATGCCGACCACGCGGCACTTCTGCCGCCGCTTGAGCGCCTCGCCCAGCGGCGCCTCGCCGCAACCAAACTCCAGGATCGTTTTCGCCTCCGGGCTGATGCGCGTCAGGAGGTCGTGCCGCGTCTGCCCGCGCAACGAGCTCCAGCGGTGCACGTAATCGGTCGCGGAGATGGCTACGTCGCGTCCATTCAACACATCGCGCAGCGGGCCCTCGATCGTATCGAGCAACTCCGTGCGGCAGAGGAAGACGCCCGGGTCGTTGCGATCCCAGGTCACGCGCTCGATCGACGGAGCCTCGCGGGACAGTGTCTCCATGGCCTCCTGCAACTCGCGCAACGTGAGATAGGGAGTGGGCGGATTGCGCAGCTGTTTGGGATGCTGCGTCGCGTTCGTCACCGGGACGATCGCCGCGGCACCACTCGCCTCGAGCGCATCGCGCAGCCGCGTGGCGAGAGTAGAAGAGGGGACCAGCAGCGGGTCGGTGATGACGAGCGTGTGCTGCGCCTCGACGTCCCCCGCCACGTCCGCGGCGGGCTCGTCCAGCTCGTAGAAAATGACTCGGGCCCCTTCGCGCCGGAGTAGCATCTGCGTCTGCCACGACGCGTAACGTTCTTCGATGGCGGAGTGCTCGTACCGCGGGTAGAGG
>DASVSV010000180.1:0-11463 GCA_036387915.1 Thermoanaerobaculia bacterium | reverse complement strand
CTCACCGCGGGGAGAGGGGCAACAAACATGGCTCTCGCCAGACGCTCCATTTGTTGCCCTTCTCCCCTCGTGAGGGGAGAAGGTGCCGAAGGCGGATGAGGGGTTTTCGCTCGCGCTAAGTTAAGGCCATTGGGATGACAGTGCGGATCAGCGAATCAGCGCCGTCCCGTCAGCTCCTTCTTGCGCGCTTCCATGCGGGCGCCGAGGTCGCGGAGCTCGGCGCGCTCCATCACCTGACGCGCGCGGGGGAACATCTCCTTCTCTTCTTCGTCGGCGTGATGCTCGACGAGCTCCTTGAGCACCTTCGCCTTCGCCTTCAACTCCTCGTTGTTCTCTCCCTCGGCGGCTTGGGGGAGGACCATGTCCACGACGCGGTGCTCGGCCACGGCCTCGTAGTACATCGTCTGGTCGTCCTTCTTCTTCGCGGCCTCGCGGTACGCGGGATAGAAGATCTCCTCCTCGATGGTCGTGTGCACCTTCAGCTCTTTTTCGATCTGGCCGAGGAGCTTCACGCGGCGGGCGCCGGTGGCTTTCTCGAGTGACTCGAGGAGCGTCATCACCGTCTTGTGGTCGGCTTTGAGGAGCGCGATTGCATCCTGCTGGGGAGTGGATTTCTTTTTCGCTGCAGCCATTCATGATCCTCCGCGCGCCGGAGGATCACGAAGCGTGCCGCGGAGCTACGCCGCGACGATGGCTATGCTGCGACGAGGGCTATGCCGCGACGATCGAGCGCCCGAGCGTTTCCTTCAGCTCGCGGAACACGTTCTCCGGCGGGATGCCGAGCTCGCGGAAACCGCCCGCGCGCTTGAAGAGCTGCTCCACCGTCCGCTCGTCGAGCACGCGGCTGTCGAACGTCTTTGCGTTCAACTCGCAGAACGCGAGCAGTGACGCCAGCGCCACGCGGCGATTGCCGCCGCGGAACGGGCGGGCCTGCAACAGCGCGAAGACGAACGCCGCTGCTTTCTCGGAGAACGTCGGGTAAGCCTCGCGGCCGAGCATCATGAGCTGCGGACGCTGCACCGCGTTGAGGAGGCCGAACTGCGACTCCACGACGCCGGGATGCGCCTGGTTGCCGCCGAACTCCATGCTGACCGCCTTGTGCAGCTCGATGACGTCCTGCACCGTGAGGTAGCGGATGCCGCCGTTAGTCGGTGAGCTTGCGGAAAGCGTTGGGGTACTTTTGGACGGCGCGCTGGAAGGCGGCGGCGATGGCGGGGTTGGAGAAGGCGACGGCGTCTTCGGCGGCGCTGCGCCCTTTCGACTTGTCGCCGCTGCCGGCTTCTTTGGCGGAGGCGGAGGCGGCGCCGCCTTTTTTGGCGGCGGGGGCGGGGAGGCCGCCTTTTTCACCACCGTTTTGCTTTTTGACGGCGATTTTGCCGGCTTCACCGACCTGGCGACCGCTTTGACGACCGCCTTGACCGCTGCCTTCAGCGCCTTGGGCGCTTTTGCCGGCGGCTTCGCTGCTTTTTTGATTCCCTGAGGCTTGGCTGCTTTTGCCGGTTTTGGCTTTTGCTTTGTCGCCATGCGTCATCTGAGTCCTCAGGCGGGCAGTGTAGACTCCTTAAGTCGTTGAGTCAATGGAGCTTACGCCTTCGTCATCCTTTGACCCACCAGAAACGGAGCGTGCGCTCCAGCCGTAAGTGACTGAAAAGGGGCACCTTAACCGCACTTACAATCTGCAACGATTTTTGTGCATCAAACGCCGTCGGCAGCGGGGTTTTCGACGGCCGAGGCCGCCGCGTCGCTGGTGCCCACGATCGCGGGCGCGGCCTCGATGGCCAGGAACTCGCGCGCCTTCGGGGTCACGGTGAAGCTGTCCCCCTCGGCCGTCAGGTAGCCCTTGCTGACCAGCGTGAGCGCCGGCTTCTCGCCCCCCGCGGCCGCGGCCGGGTGCTTGATGGCCTTGATGGTTTCCAGAGTGAGCGTGTCAGTGGTCATGCGCCGGAACTCCTGGAGCACGCGGATCTCCTCGGAAGTCAGGCCATGCGGCAGGATGATTGGCATTCGCACAGGGTAAAGGGAAAAGGGAAAAGGTAAAAGTGCGCTTCGCGCGGCGGTTGCACGGTTACCGGTTGCACGCGCCTGCCGCTGCGAAGCAGCTGTCATCCCGAGCGTCGAGTCGAGGGACCTGGGTGGGCGGTGGCGCGCTACGCGTGCGACTGGACACACAGCGCGCCCCCACCCGCCCAGGTCCCTCGACTTACGCTCGGGATGACAGCGCCTGCGGCGCGAAGCACACGGCCACCGATCTTTTCCAACTAACTTCGCTCCGCCGCGCGACGCGCACTTTTACCTTTTACCCTTCACCTTTCGCCTGACACACAGGACACCAATACGTGCCGCGCGCATCCTTACCCTGCTTCGCGTACTGGATCGCGGTGCCGCACTTTCGGCAGGCTTTGCCGCCGCGGCTGTAGACGTATTGCTTCTGGGTGGGGTCAAGGCTGAAGTTGGTGATGCGGGCGGCGGAGCGTTTGTTGACGTTGGCGAGCATGACTTTGCGCGACGTCTCGAGAATGGTGTCGAGCTGTTCGTCGGTGAGGTCGCTCACTTTCGCGAAGGGGCTGACGCGCGACATGAACAGGAGCTCGCTCTTGTACTCGTTGCCGATGCCGGCCATGACGCGCTGGTTGAGCAGCACGTCCGCGATCTCGCTGTCGGCGCGTTCGCGGATGCGGCGCTTGGCCTCGTCGAAGTCGAACGTCTCGGCGAGAAAGTCGGGGCCGATGTGCAGCAGGTCGTCCTGCCGCTCGAGCGAGCGCGCGTCGTGGAACTCCGCCACCGGCACGTTGAATGCGACCGCGATCCAGGTGTCGGTCTCGAGCACGATGCGCATGTCGCTGAAGCGCTTCCGCCACCGCTCGCCCGGCTTGTAGATGTGCCACGAGCCGTTCATGCGCATGTGCGTGCGCAGATGGAGGTCGCCGGAGAAATCCATCAGCAGATTTTTTCCCGCCGCGGACACACGCTCGACGACACGGCCCGCGAGCGGCGCGTCGTGGTCGACGCGCGCGAGCTGCGGGAAGACGGTCTCGAAGCGGGTGATGGTGCGCCCCGCCAGCGCCGCGTGCAGCGTGCGCGCGGCGCGGTAGATGGTGTCGCCCTCAGGCATGTTTCGGCGCCCGCAGTTGCATGCCCATGGCCGTGGCGACGAAGCCCTTCTCCGCGAGGAACGGCGCCAGCGGAGACTTCGTGGCCTGTTCTTCGTTCACCTCGCTGATCAGCAGCGCACGCCGCGAGCCGCTCTCGACCAGCGACGCCAGCGCCTTCGCAATCTCCCGCCCGACCATCGACCGCACCGGCTCATCCTCGGGCAGAAAGACGTAGAACGACTTTTCGCCGCGCGAGACGTAGCAGGCCATCAGGCCGTTCACGAGGATCACTTCCGCGCCGACGCTGCGCGACAAGGTCCGCGTGGAACCAACGTCGGACTCCGGCCACTTCACGATCGCGCCGTACGGATTGGCGGGATCGGTCGCGGCCAGCATCACCGTCTCCGGCGTCTCCGGCTCGTCGCGCAGGCCGCGCAGGAGGTCGATCGCGCCACCGCTCGCGAACTGCGTCGCACCCAGTCCGGCGACGAAGTAGCCGCGGCGGATGCGTCCCGCGTCCTCCATCGCTTTGAGCACCGGATAAACGGCGCTGAAGCCGCCGAACACGTTCTCCAGCGCCGGCGCCTCGCGCGTGACGACGCCGTAGCGCGAAAGGAGTTGCTGCGCGAGTGCCGTGGCGCGCTGCGTCTCGTTGACGTTGCTGGCAGGGATCAGCGACCAGCGTCCCTGCGTCGACGCGGGCGCCACGCGCCGCGAGCGGAAGCCCGTCGCGCGCGGCTGTTTGGGACGCGTATACGCGCGCAGCGGCTGGAACGTGTCGTTCGTGACCACGCCCTTCCAGACCAGGTCCCACAGCCCGTCCACCAATTCCGCGGGGAAGCCGCCCACCGCGCCCTGCATCACGTTGAAGAACGACGCGCCGTGATTGCGAAGGTAGTCGACGATCGGCGACTCCGCCGTTTGCGGCTGATGCAACAGCGGCAGGTGATCGGTGAGGTACAACGCGATGCGGCCATCGCGCTCGCCGAGCGGCTCCACACCCACCCAGACGATCTCGCCGGCGGCGCTGAGCGTGTCGAGGTCGGACGATTTGTAGTCGGTGATGCGCGCGGAGAGGATGTCGCTCTCGAAGATCGACGCCGCCATCGGAAATCCCTGCAGGGTCTCGATCACCTCGAGCAGCGCGTCGAGGCCGCGGCGTTTGCGCGTGACGCTCTGCCAGTTGGTGAAGAGCCGCGCCAGCACGGGCTGGTCGACGGGCTCCGCTTCCTTGCGCAGTTTGGCGAGCGAGCGCCGGCGGATCGTCCGCAGCACATCCTGTTCGCACCACTCGCGCTGTGTCCCCTCGGGGCGGAACTCTCCTTCGATCAGCCGCCCGCGCTCGACGAAACGTTCCAGCGTGAGCGTCACGACGGCGACGCCGAGGCCGTAGCGGCGGGCCACTTCGGGCGGGGTGAAGGGGCCGTGCGTGCGGGCGAAGCGGAGCACGAGGTCGCCGACCGCGTCGGCGACCGGCTGCAGATAGCGTTCCGCGACGCCGTGCGGGATCGGGGTGCCGAGGGCGTCGCGGTAGCGGGAGGCGTCCTCGACGGCGATGTAGCGTTTCTCGCGCGCGACCGTCACTTCGAGAATGCGGCGCGTTTTCGTCAGCTCGCGCAGCACCGGCTCGACTTCGATCAGCGAGCGCGCGGCGATGTCTTCGGGCGTCAGATCGCCGAGGCGCAACAGCAGGTCGTGAATGGCGTCGGCGTTCTTCGCTTTGTGCCGCTCGTCGAGATGCTGCAGCTCCAGCTCCGTCTGCGCCAGCGCCTCGGGGTCGAGCAGCTCGCGCAACTCCGGCTCACCGAGGAGCTCGCGGAGCTGGGACTGGTCGATGGCGAGGGCTTGCGCGCGGCGCTCGGCCAGCGGCGCGTCGCCGTCGTAGAGAAAGTTTGCGACGTAGCGGAAGAGCACCGAGGCCGCGAAGGGAGAGGGCTTGAGGGTGTCGGCGGTGTGCACGCGGACGGTGCGCTGGCGGATCTTCTTCGTCAGCTCGACCAGCGCCGGCACGTCGAAGACGTCGCGCAGCGTCTCGCGATAGGCCTCGAGGATGATCGGGAACGAGCCGAAGCGCGACGCGACCTGCAGCAGGTCGTACGCGCGCTTGCGCTGCTGCCAGAGCGGTGTGCGTCCCTGCATGCGTCTGCGCGGCAGGAGCAGCGCGCGCGCCGCGGCCTCGCGGAACTTCGCCGCGAACATCGAGCTCGCGCCGAGCTGGCGGAGGAGGAGCTGCTCGACCTCTTCGGGATCGGGCAGCACCAGGTCGACGGACGGCGGACTGTCGGTCTCGGGGAAGCGGACGATGAAGCCGTCGTCGCTCCACATCGTCTCCACGTCGATGGCCAGTTCGTTGCGAACTTTTGCGGTGACGGCCATCGCCCACGGCGCGTGGATCTTGCCGCCGAACGGCGTCAGGACGCAGACGCGCCAGTCGCCCAGCTCGTCCACGACGCGCTCGACGACGATGTTGCGGTCGTCCGGCACGGCGCCGGTCGCTTCCTCCTGATCGGCGAGGTACTGCAGAAAGTTCTCGGCGGCGCGCTCGTCGAGATCGTGCTTCGTCACGAGACGCTGGATGGCCGCGGCGCGCGGCGTGTCGCGGATCTCGCGCACGAGTTTTCCGATGGCCTCGCCGAAGGGAACGGTGCGCTGCGCGGAGTCGGCCTTCCAGAACGGCATCTTCCCCGGCTGTCCCGGCGCGGGCGTGACGATCACCTTGTCGTGCGTGATCTCTTCGATGCGCCACGTCGACGCGCCGAGCATGAAGGTCTCGCCGGGCGCGCACTCGAAGACCATCTCTTCATCGAGCTCGCCGACGCGCGCGGAGGTGTTCTTCTCCGTCCCCGCCAGGAAGACGCCGTAGAGACCGCGGTCGGGGATGGTGCCGCCGCTGGTGATGGCGATGCGCTTCGAGCCCTGGCGCGCGGTGACGGTGTTGGCGACGCGGTCCCACGTCACGCGTGGCCGCAGCTCCGCGAACTCGTCGGAGGGATAGAGGCCGGAGAGCATGTCCAGCACGCCGTCGAACGACGTGCGACTGAGCTCGGAGAACGGCGCGGCGGAGCGCACCGCGGCGTACAGATCGTCGACGTTGTACGAGTCCATGGCCACCATGGCCACGATGTGCTGCGAGAGGACGTCGAGGGGATTGCGCGGATAGCGCGTCGGCTCGATGCGCCCCTCGTGCATCGACTCGGCGACGGCCGCGCAGGCGATCAGATCGCCGCGGAACTTGGGGAAGATGATCCCGCTCGACTCCGCGCCGACCTGATGGCTGGCCCGTCCGATGCGCTGCATGCCGGAGGCGATCGACGGCGGCGCCTCGATCTGCACGACGAGGTCGATCGCGCCCATGTCGATGCCCAGCTCGAGCGATGACGTGGCCACGAGCGCGGGGAGGCGTCCCGACTTCAGCGCGTCCTCGATCTCCACGCGCTGCGCGCGGGCGATGGAGCCGTGATGCGCCTGCACGAGCATCTCTCCGGCGAGCTCGTTCAGCGCGCCGGCCAGCCGCTCGGCGAGGCGGCGCGAGTTGACGAAGATCAGCGTCGAGGTGTGCGACTTGATCAGCTCGAGGAGGCGCGGGTGGATGGCGGGCCAGATCGACGCCGATCGCGTTCCGGCGGACGCGGGCCCGCTCGACAGCTCGATCGGCTCGCCGAGGCGGGCCATGTCTTCGACCGGCACCTCGACTTTAAGGGTGAGTTTCTTCTTCTCCTTCGTGTCGATGATGGTCACTGGGCGAAACTGTGGTGGGTCGTTACTCGTTGCTCGTTCGGGGGGCGTTGAGGCTCGTTGGACGAGTAACGCGTCGCGAGAGCTCGTCCCGCCCATGAACCGCGCGACTTCCTCCAGCGGACGTTGCGTCGCCGACAGTCCGATTCTTTGCGGCGGCTTTTCGCAGCGCGTGGCCAGGCGCTCGAGCGAGAGGGCCATGTGCGCGCCGCGCTTGTTGGGGACGAGGGCGTGGATCTCGTCGATGATGATGGTCTCGACGCCCTGCAGCACGTCGCGGGCGTTGGAGGTCATCATCAGATAGAGCGACTCGGGCGTGGTGATGAGGATGTCGGCCGGCTCGCGCAGGAAACGCGCGCGCTCGGACTGCGGCGTGTCGCCGGTGCGCGTGGCGATCTCCGGGATGAGGAACGTGTCGCCGCGCGTCGCGGCCATGTTGGAGATGCCGATCAGCGGCGCGCGGAGGTTGCGCTCGACGTCGACGGCCAGCGCTTTGAGCGGTGAAACATAGATCACACGGCAGCGCCGTTCTTTCGGCGGACGCGGCGTGAACATGAGACGATCGAGCGCCCAGAGGAAGGCCGTGAGTGTTTTCCCACTCCCGGTGGGGGCGAAGATCAGCGTCCAGTCGCCGTTGGCAATGGCAGGCCAGCCGAGTTGCTGCGCGCGCGTCGGCGCGGGGAAGGACGCCGTAAACCATTCACGCACGGCGGGATGGAACGGTTCGAGTCCGGTCGTCGAATTTAGTTTGCGCTTCATTGTGAGCGGCGTCACGTCGCTTTACATTCCGGCGTGGCGACTGCAAGAATAGTAGCCAGTCCCCAAGCGCAAGAGAGTGAAGGATGGGAGATGCGGCTCAAGGTGCTCGGCGCGTACGGCGCGTCGGATGCAGAACATAATCTGACCGGGTACCTGATCGACGACTGGTTCGCGGTGGATGCCGGCACTCTCACCTCGAAGCTGTCGTTCGCTCAGCAGGCCCGTGTCCAGGGCGTTTTCATCACCCATCCGCACGCCGATCACATCCGCGACCTGCCGCACCTGATCCACAACCGTTTCTCCCAACCCACCCAGCCGCTGACGATCTTCGCCATGAAGGACGTGCTGGAGCTGCTCGTGCGCGACGTCTTCAACGGCATCGTCTGGCCCGATTTCTCGGAGATCGTCTCGCCGCTGAACAACAAGCCGGCGGTGCAATATCGCGCACTGACGCCCGGCAAGCGGATCATGTTCAACGACATCGGCATCACCGCCGTCCCCGTCGACCATCAGATCCCCGCCTCGGGCGCGATCCTCGAGATCGGCGGCCAGTCGATCGTCTTCACCGGCGACACCGGTCCCACGCACGAGATCTGGAAGCGGACGAACAAGTGCCAGAACGTGGTGGCCGTCGTGACCGAGGCTTCGTTCCCGAATGACCAGCAACAGCTCGCCGACGAGACCGCGCACCTCTCACCGAATACGTTCGGCGAGGAGCTGAAGAAGATCACGGTCGACGCGCCGGTCTACGCCAGCCACCGCAAGATTCCCTTCGAGCGCGACATCGAGTCGCAGATCCGGAACCTGCGCGACCGCCGCGCGCGCGTGCTGCTCGAGAAGAACTACACGCTCTGAGCCTGCGGTCTCTGCATCCACGAAGGGGAGACGACGGGAGGCCTCCGGCGGGCCGGTGCGACCGGCAGCGCTGCTTGGCCTAGCCTGATTGCACGCCCTGTCTACGAAACACGTTTTGCCGCGAAGAGTGGCTCTACTAGGCGCTGCCGGTCGTACCGGCCCGCCGGAGGCCCCTCGTCGTTCCTGTTTCACCGATCAGGACGCAGTATGCTGACGAAAACATGAGACTGGTTCCCGGCTCCAGCGTCGGTCCATACGAGATCTCCGGCGCGATCGGCGCGGGTGGCATGGGCGAGGTCTATCGCGCCCGCGATACCCGTCTGGGCCGCGAGGTTGCGGTGAAGGTGCTGCCGCGGGAGTTTGCGGCGGACCCCGACCATCTGGCTCGCTTCGAGCGCGAAGCGCGCAGCTCATCGGCGCTCAACCATCCGAACATCGTCACGATCCATGATTTCGCCGTCGCGGACAGCGACTGCTACCTGGTCATGGAGCTCGTACGCGGCGAATCGCTCCGCCAGCTGCTGACGCGAGGACCCCTCCCTCTGAACCGCCTGCTCACTATCGCCGGCGGAATCGCGGATGGATTGGCGGCGGCGCACGCCGCGGGTTTGATTCACCGCGACCTGAAGCCGGAGAACGTCATGGTGACGGCCGAAACGACGGCCAAGATCCTCGACTTCGGGCTGGCCAAAGCATCGCCCGCACTCTCCGGTGACGCACCGACCGAGGCTCGGATGACCGGCACCGGGGTGGTGCTCGGCACGCTGCCGTACATGTCGCCGGAGCAGGCTCGCGGCGAGACCCTGACGACCGCCAGCGACCAGTTTTCATTCGGACTGGTGCTGTACGAGATGGCCGCGGGGAAGCACCCGTTCCGGCGGCAGAATCTCTACGAGACCGTCTCGGCGATCATTCGCGACGAGCCGCCGCCACTCGACGAGGGCGTGCCCGAGCCGCTGGGGTGGATCATCGAGCGCTGCCTCGAAAAGGAGCCGTCGAAGCGGTACGGGTCCACGGACGACCTGGCTCGTGATCTGGCAGCGGTCCGGGGGCGACTGTCGACGAGAAAGTCGTCTCCCGCGGCGGCGAAGCCGCCACGGTTGTCTCTTCTCCTCGTCATTCTCGCGGTGGCCGCGCTCGCGGGTGTGGCCGCCTCCGGTTTCCTTCTCCAGCGTCATGGTTTCGGTCGTGGGGGTCCATCGCGGGAGCCGGTGCACGTCCACCTCGCCATGGGCGAGCTGCAGCCTCACTACGCTGAGGTCGCGGTGCCGGTCGCGCTCTCGCCGAACGGCCGGTTTCTGATCACCCAGGGATCGGGAGCGCGAGGTGCGAGTGAGCTCTGGATGACGGACCTTCGAACCGGTGCGATGCGGTCGATCGCGGAGGACGGCTTCGGCCCCGCCTGGTCTCACGACGGGCGGTTCATCGCCTTCTTCGCGGACGGCAAGCTCAAGACGATGGCAGCAGAAGGAGGGCCCGCGCGCGTAGTCTGTGACGCGGCCCCCGAAGGAACTCCGGCGTACCACGGCGACACGATTCTCTTCGCCCGATATTCAGCAGGAGCTGCAGTGCCGGGTCTTTACCGCGTCGACGTCACGGGCGGTACACCGAAGTTGCTGGTGCCTGCTACGCGGGACTCCAAGCGCTCCACGCTGGCTTGGTGGCCCCAGTTTCTGCCCGACGGCAAGCGCTTCCTCTACATGACTCTCGTCGGGGGCGACCGTCGCATCGCGCACGAGGTCATGCTCGGTTCGCTCGACGGATCGCCTCCGAAGCGCATTGCCGCCCTCGACTCTCGCGCCGTCTACGCGGCGGGGCATCTGCTGTTCGTCCGCGACGGCACGTTACTGGCGCAGCCTTTCGATCCGGACGAGGCGCAACTGACCGGAGAAGCGAAGCCTCTGGTGGACGATCTGCACTACTTCCGGTCGACCGGCATGGCAGCGTTCGCGGTGTCGGAAGAGGGGCGGCTGGTGTGGAGGTCCGCCCGCAGGCCCACCCGTCTGGCATGGCTGGACCGCAACGGGGCGGAAGTCGCGAGCATCGCCACCGCGAATTTCGACGTGGACGGGCGGCTCTCCGCCGACGGTTCCCGGTATGCAGTCGGCGTGACGGATCCAAAACAGGGCGTCGGCGACATCTGGATCTACAACCTGGAGCGGGGAAACTCGCAGCGCGCGACCTTCGATCTGCTCGACCAGAAGGCGCCGGTGTGGGCAGCAGACGGACGAACGCTCTATTACCGCACCGATGGCAACGACGGTCCGCCGGACATCTTCGCCCTGAAGGGGGCAGCGGAGGCCAGGCCGCTCCACGCCGGGCCGAGCGTGGAACATCCGGAAGATGTTTCGCGGGACGGCCACTGGCTGCTCTTCACCACTTACGTGGCCGGTTCGTCGGACATTCAACTGCTGCCGCTGACGAGCACAGGACGACCGCGCGCGTTTGCCGCGACGCCGCTCAACGAACGTTCGCCGCGCTTTTCGCCCGACGGCCGTCGCGTCGCGTACGCGTCGAACGTCTCAGGCCAATCTGAAGTCTATGTCTCCCCCGTCGAGGACAGCGGCGCCGCGGTGAGGGTGTCGCAGCACGGCGGTGCGATGCCACGCTGGAGTCGAGACGGCACAGAGCTCTTCTTTTTTCAGCCGGGCGGACGTCTGTTGTCGGTGAGCGCGGGCGAAAAACTCGGCGCGCCGCGCGTGCTGTTCCATGCGCCGAAAGCGGTGAGCTTCGAGCCTTCGCCCGACGGGACAAGGTTCCTCGTGCAGATGCAGGAGCAGACCGGACAGCCGGAGATTCAACTGCTGATCAACTGGACGGCGCTCCTGGAACCCGCTCGCGAGTAGCGCTGCACTCTGCGTCGACCGAAAGGGAGACGACGGGAGGCCTCCGGCGGGCCGGTACGACCGGCACCGTACTCTTAGGTGAGTGAGCTCAATAAGGGGCTCCTCCCCCGCGAACGTCGGTAGCACGACGGATCGCGGCGGCCGATCAACGAACCACTCCACCTAAGAGAAGAGGA
>DASVSV010000179.1:0-6593 GCA_036387915.1 Thermoanaerobaculia bacterium | reverse complement strand
GGAGCTAACGAGCGAAGTCGCAGCTTGGGAAGCTCCACGCAACGAAGAACAAGTTCATGTGCAGTGGAGCATGACCCTCGATCAGGCACGCACCAAACTCCACAAGGTCTACCCAAAGCTACAAAGCTGATGGTGCACTAGCCTGAACGCACGCCTGTCTACGAAACACGTGTTTGCGCGACATCATGGGCTCAATCAGCGCCGCCGGTCGCACCGGCCCGCGGAGGCCTATCGTCGTCTCCTTTGTGTAGGCGCGACGAAGCCGTACTTACCGCGAGTCCGATTCGCGTATGGCGACGACGACGCCGGGCTCTTCGCCTTGCATCGTCAGGCGGAGCTTCGACGACTCCAGAGGCACGGCCTCGAGCTGTTCGAGCTCGCCCAGCTTCTTGCCGCTGCCGGCCATCCTCTGCAGCTCTTCGCCTTTCGGCCAGAGGCGGGTGTCGATGGAGCGGATCACTTTGTTGTAGCTGTCGACGGTCTTGCGGAGCTGGTCGCCGACGCCGGTGATGAACTCCATCACCGTGACGAAGCGCGTGAAGAGCTCGGCCGCGGCGTCGTGCATCTTCTTCGCGCTCTCTTCCGTCTTCTCCGCCTTCCAGCTCGCGGCCACGGCGCGCAGGAGCGGGAGGAGGACGGTCGGCGTGGCCAGGAAGATTTTCTTCTCCGCGGCGTAGTCGAGGAGCGTGAGGTCGGTGGCCAGCGCGGCGGAGAGGAAGTGCTCGCCCGGGATGAACATGACCGTGAAGTCGAGCGTCTCGCCGATGCTGGCCTGGTACTCGCGCTTGACCAGCGCGTCGATGTGGCGGCGCAGGTTCTTGGCGTGCTGCTCGAGGAGGAGCTTGCGGCGGGTCTCGTCGCTCTCGTTGCACGCGGCGATGTAGTCGGAGAGCGGCGCCTTGACGTCGATGGCGATGACGCGCTCGTTCGGGAGGTTGATGATGACGTCGGGACGCAGGCGTTTGCCGTCCTCGGTGGTGAAGGTGGTCTGGGTCTCGAAGTCGCGGCAATGCTCGCTCATCCCCGCCAGCTCGATGCAGCGCTTGAGCGACATCTCTCCCCACGAGCCCTGCACGGTCGGCGACTGCAGCGCCGTGGCCAGACGGGAGGCCTCGCGCTGCGAGGACTCCTGCGCGATGAGCAGCGAGCGGATCTGCTCCTGCAGCCCGCCGTAGACTTCGTTGCGCGTCGCTTCGCTCTTGAGCAGCTCGCCGCGATAGGTGTCGAGCATGTCCCGCACCGGCTTGAGCAGCGCGTCGATCTCGGCGGTCTTGGTGTTCAGGGAGCCGTCGATCTGGGTCTTGCTGGTCTGCACCAGCGATTCGCTGACGGATTTGAAGGCGCGGTGCGCGAGCGCGGCGAAGGTCTCCTCGACCTGCTTGTGATTCGCCATCTGCTGCTCGGTCTGGAGCGCGCGCGCTTCGGCGGCGGCACGGGCCTGCTGCGCTTCTTCGAGCCGGCGCTGCATCTCGGCGCGGGCGGCGTCGGTCTTCGCGCGCTCGTCACGCGCCAGGTCGCGCTCGATGGTGGCCCGATCGCGCTCGGCCCTGATCCGATCGCGCTCCGAGTGCGCCTGCTGCGCCTCGGCGCTCTTTCTCGCGCTCCCGACCACCCACCCCACCACCGCGCCCACGGCAAGCGCGATCGCGCAGAAAAACAGTGCGGAAATCGTCATGCATTAATGGTCGCACATTTATGCGCGGCGAAACGCGGTCACGTGAGCGTCCTGGCGGCCTCGATCACACGCGCGACATCGTCCGCATCGTTGTAAAAGTGCGGTGAAAAGCGCAGCAGCCCCTCGCGCGGCGCGGTGACGATGCCCTGCTCTTCGAGCTTCCGGTGGACCCAGCGGATCGATTTCTCTACATCTGGTGGAGTTGCGCCGATGATCGGCGACGCGAACAGCGGCGCGGTCCAGCCGATCGACTGCAGACCTTCCGCGAGCTGCGCCGCGACGGTCATGGCGCGCTCGCGCACCTCGTCGATGCCGAGCTCCAGCAGCAGGTCGATGGCGGCGCGGAAGCCGTAGATGCCGTTCGTGTTCAACGAGCCGGCCTCGAAGCGCCGCGCGTCCGGCAGATGCTCCATCGCGCAGTCGAGGAACTTCCCCTGCCGGTCGATGTTCGTCCAGCCGTTCTCGAGCACTTCCAGTTCCTCGAGCCGCGCCGCCGCCACGTAAAAAATCCCCGTCCCCTCGGGGCCGCACATCCACTTGTGCCCGTCCGCGGCGAGGAAGTCGATCTTCGCCGCGTGCACGTCGATGGGCAGGACGCCGATGCTCTGGATGGCGTCGACGCAGAAGCGCACGTCCAGCGACGCACACAATTCACCGATGGCCTGCAGGTCGGCGACGTAGCCGTTGTGGAAGGCGACCGAGGAGACGGTGACGAGCCGGGTCCGTTTGTCGATCAGCGGCTCGATGTGCTCGACGGTCGGGAGCGCCGCGACCCGGCACTCGACGCCGCGCCGCTCCAGCCGCTTCCACGGCGTCCAGTTCGACGGAAACTCGAGCGCCGTCGTGACGACGTTGTCCCGCTCGTGCCACGCCAGCCCTCCCGCCACGAACGACAATCCCTCGGACGTGTTCTTGATGAACGCGACTTCTTCCTTCGCCGCGCCGATCAGCCGCGCCGCCGACGCCCGCGCGGCGTCATGCTCGGCATACCAGTCGCGCCAGTGCAGCGCGCCGTAGTCACGCTGGTCGCGCGCGTGCCGCTCCATGGCCTCGGCCGCGCGCGCGGACAACGGCCCGACCGCGGCGTGGTTGAGGTAGGTGACGTTTTTCGTGACGGGGAAGAGGGACTTGAACGATGAACCGGCACCCGGACTCTGCTCATCGCTCATCGTTCATCACTCTCGTTGAACCACTCATCGCTCGGTCAGTACTGCGCAAGACGCGCCACATACGAGTCGTACGCGGCCCGCATGTCCGCCAGCGAGTCGCCGCCGAACTTCTCGCGCATGGCCGTGGCGAGGATGATGGCCAGCATGGCTTCGCAGACGACGCCGCACGCCGGGACCGCGGTGACGTCGCTGCGCTCCCATTGCGAGCGATGGGCTTCGTGCGTTTCGGTGTCGACCGAGGGAAGTCCGCGACGCAGCGTGGAGATCGGTTTCATGAACGCGCGGACGATGACGTCCTCGCCGTTCGTGACGCCGCCTTCCAGTCCGCCGGCGCGATTGCTGTTGCGGTGATAGCGGCGCTCTGCGTCGAAGTAGAGCGCATCGTGGACCTCGGAGCCGATGCGCCGGGCGGCGCCGACACCGTCGCCGATCGCGACCGCTTTCACGGCATGAATGGAGAGGATGGCCTGGCCGATGCGGCCGTCCAGTTTCTCGTTCCACTGCACGTAACTGCCCAGGCCCACCGGCAGACCACGCGCGGCGACGACGATCGTGCCGCCGAGGGTCTCGCCGGCTTCGCGCGCTTTGTCGACGGCGGCGATCATGGCCTGCTCGTGCTCGCGGTTCAGCGCGCGCAGCGGCGAGTCGTCGTCGACGGCGCCCAGCTCGTCCCACGTCGGCGCGTAATCGGGATCGCCGGCCGGACCGACGGACGCAACGCCGGAGCGCAGCTCGACGCCGAACGCGCGCAGCAGCTCTTTCGCGATCGCACCCGCCGCGACGCGCGACGCGGTCTCGCGCGCCGACGCGCGCTCGAGAATGTCGCGCAGGTCGGTGCGTCCGTACTTCATCCCGCCCGCGAGGTCGACGTGTCCCGGCCGGGGGGCATGCACCCGCCGCTTGTGCGCCTCCGCCTCGTCGACCTCCCACGGGTCCATGGCCCCGCGCCAGTTCTCGAAGTCTTTGTTGCGGATGGTGATGGCGATCGGGGAACCGAGCGTCTCCCCTCCCCTCACGCCGGCCGTGACCTCGGCTTCATCAGACTCGATCTTCATGCGCCCGCCGCGGCCGTAGCCGTGCTGTCTTCTCTTCAGATCGCGATTGATGTTGTCCCGGTTGAGGCGCAGTCCCGCGGGGATGCCGGTCACGATGATCGTGAGCTGGGGGCCGTGCGATTCGCCTGCGGTGGTGAAGTGCATGTCCGGTTCTGTTTTGCAGTTTATCCCGCGCGTAGACGCGGGATCTCCGGCAATACCGCGCGACTCATGCGAATGTGTACAGCGGATCCAACCGCGGAGAGAGATCCAGCCAGTTCGGATTTTTTTCCTGAATCAAAGCGACCCGCTTCGCTCGCGGCCATCTCTTGATCTGCTTCTCGCGCTTGGCAGCCGCCGCGAGATCAGGAACACACTCGAACCAGACCAGACGATCGAAGTGATACCTCGCGGTGAACCCGTTCTCATACGTACCGGTCTTGTGCTGTTCGAAACGCACGCGGAGATCCGTCGTGATGCCGCAGTAGAGCGTATGGCTCTTGTTGCTGATCAGGTAAACGAACGCGTAGCGCACGTCGGTTTGGTCAAGCGCGGTGTAGCCGGAGATCCCGCGTCTTCGCGCGGGATAAAATTAGAAACAGCCCCGCAACAACGAGCAGAATCGAGATGATCTGCGCCACCGTGAATGACCCGAAGAACCGGTCATCCTTGGCCCGCACGATCTCGACGAGGAAGCGCTCCACCCCGAGCATGATCAGGAACAGCCCCCACGCAAGACCACGCGCGTGCGGACGGCGGTTGAGCCAGAGAAGGATGCCGAACATCAGAAGCGCCGCCCCCGTCTCGTAAAGCTGCGTGGGGTGCACGCGCAGGACGACGTCCGGGGCGATGGAGGGGTCGACGTTGACGCCGAAGTCGCGGAGGGATTGGGCGGTGGTGGGGGGGGCGCCTTTGGGGAAGGCGACGCCGTACCAGGCGTTGGTCGGGGCGCCGTAGTCGTCGCCGACGAGGAAGCAGCCGATGCGTCCGAGGGCGTAGCCGATGGAGAGGGCGGGGGCGGCGGCGTCGGCGACGGTGAGGTAGTCGGCGCGCGAGCGCCAGACGACCCAGGAGCAGGCCAGGAAGCCGCCGATCATGCCGCCGTACCAGACCAGGCCGGCGCGCTCGAAGAGGAGGTGCCAGTCCTTGAAGAGGATGGCGTAGTAGATCTTCGCGCCGAGGATCCCGCCGAGGGCGGCGGCGACGGTGATCGAGGAAGCGAGCTCCTCGTCGATGTTGTATTTGCGGAACTGCTTCGCGAGCGCCCATCCGCCGACGATGAACGCGAGGAACATCATCAGACCGAAGGTCGTGATCTCGAAATTGCCGATCTTGACGAGCGTGGGGAACATTCGTCGCGCAGGATATCAGCCGGGATCAGGCCAAAGGAAAAAGGTAAAAGGTGAAAGTGGCTGCGCCGGTTCGCACGCCACGCGTCAGGCCGTCGCTTTTTCGAGGTTGGCCTTCTGGTCGGAGATGAAGCGGAAGACGTCGACTTTCCCCGCGGCGTCGAGGTGTTGGGAGACCTCGAAGAGCTGGACCGAGAGCAGCGTGTTGAGCCCTTCGTCGAGGACGGCTTTGCGTTTCTCGAACGGCAGCTCGGAGATGTTGGCGATGAGCATGTTCTCGTCGAAGCGGCCGTACTGGTCGAAGAAGACGCCGGACCAGAGCTCGTCGGTCTCGGCGTTCTGGAGCGTGGTCATGAAGATGTCGCGGGCCTGGTCTTCGCCGACGGTTTTCTCCAGCGCCTCGTAGAGCCGGCCGAACATGTCGTTGTAGGTGGAGATGACCTTCAGCAGCTCGGGCGAGTCTTCGACGTCGAGGAAGATGGGACGGAACGACTTCTCCTCCGTCACCGGCTCGATGAGGCGCGCGGAGAGCAGCTGGAAGAGGATACGCGTGACCTCGAACTCGGTGAGGTCGGAGCGGCCGGTCAGCTCGCGGACGTTCAGGCGTCCGTCGATGTTGTTGTATATGGCGATCTCGCCGTCGCTCATCTCCAGCTCGCGGAAGTCGGGCGTGGCGCCGGGGAGCTTGGTGAAGACGATGGCGAGGTTGGGGATCTTCTCGCGGATGCGCGCCGACTCGTCGAGGCGGCGGATGCCTTCCATGATCACGCTGGAGGTGTTGATCTGCAGGACGATGCGCTCCTGCGCGAGCTCCTCGGACGACTCGTAGAACGCGAACTCGCCGTCCTTCCACGCGAGCAGCGAGTAGATGATCTCCAGGACCTGGTTCTTGACGCCCCACCAGAGATCCTTCGGCGAGATGGCGCCCATCTGCACGAGCAGCTTGCCGTGGCGGAGCTGCGGCGTGACGCGGCGCTTGGACTCTTCGTACTGCTCGTTGGTGATCTTGCCGTTGCGCAGCAGGAACTGTCCGAGGGAGTGCTCGGCGGAGGAGGAGCTGGCGAAGATGATCTCCCCTTCTTTCCAGTGAATGGTCCGCTCAAGCTGCGCGCGCCGCAGCACGAGTTTGCCGGTCTCGCGAATCATGGAGACAAAGCTCAGCACGTCGGGGAGCTGAACTCGCGAGAGATCGCCGGAGAGGATCGACTTTTCGGGCATCGGACCGGGGAGAACAATAAACGGAAAGTCGCTGGGGGGAAAGTCTCAGAGGCTCATAGCCTCAGAGGCTCATTGTCTCAGAGGCTCATCGTCTCAGAGGGGGACCGTCGATGCACGCCTGACTGTCATCCCGAGCGTGAGTCGAGGG
>DASVSV010000178.1:0-7478 GCA_036387915.1 Thermoanaerobaculia bacterium | reverse complement strand
TTGTTGTGCCCAAGCCGTCGCGCAAACACGCGTTTCGTCGACAGGTGTGCGTTCAGGCTAGGCCAACAAGCGCCGCCGGTCGCACCGGCCCGCCGGAGGCCTCTCGGTGGTTCTTCTCTGCGTGGGCGCAGTGAGAGCGTTTCAACGCGCGGCGCGGAAATAGCCGCCACCCCCGTCCTGTTGGCCAGACTTCCAACGCATCACTAACACAGGGGAAAGCCATGCCCGAGAACAAAGCACACGATCTTCTCCGGAAGCACAATCTGACGGTGGACGACGTCAAGGAGCGCCGCGCGTCGCTGCACCACCTTCGCCACATCGTTCACTCCGAGCAGCTTCCGTTCGACGTCTTCAAGGCGCTCGTCAAGCTGCGCCGCTGATCCTTCCGTCCACAGCGGGGACAACGACTTTTACGCCGGGCCATGCCCGGCGTTTTCGTTTTGTATAGAATCTCCCGCCCATGCCGTTTCGCGAATCCGCGCTCGCGCTCATCCAAGCAAAGAAGTTCGACGACCTCGAGGCGCTCTGGATGGAGCAGCTCGACCGTGACCCCGGCGACGTCGACTCTTTCGTCACCGTAGCGAAAGCGCTCCGCAAAGCGGAGCAGCGGACGCAATCCGACACGCTCCTCGGCCTGCTGGCCGACTCGCTGAAAGAGCGCAAGCTCTGGCCTCAGCGGCTGGTCGTGCTGAAAGAGATCGGACGTCTCTCCAAGCACGCGGTTACGCTGCGGCCGCAGATCGAGGAAGCGCTGCGCAAGAGCCTCGGCGAGCACAAGTCGTTCGCGCGCGCCTTCCAGTTCGCGAACTTCAACGACCCGCAGAGCAACCCCGTCGAGCGCGCCGAGAAGATCGAGGCGTGGCTGAACTACGACGAAGGGGAATGCTTCTTCATGGCCGGGCGCGGTGCGGGCGTCGTCACCGAGCTCAATCCCGACCTCGGCGTCACCCGTCTCGACTTCGAACGCGACAAGCGCGTCTCCGTCCCCCTCGGCGCCGCGGCGAAGTTCCTCCTGCCGCTGCCTCAGGGGCACGTGCTGCGCGAGAAGTTCTCGCAGCCGGAGAAGGTGAAGGAAGAGGCCAAGAAGTCGCCGTCCGAATTCTTCGCGCGCATCCTCCAGAGCTTCGGCCGCCCGATGGTCATGGCCGAAGTGCGCGACGCCGTGATCGGCATCGTGCCGGAAGAGAAGTGGGGCTCGTGGTGGACGGCCGCACGGAAGAATCAGCAGATCGTCACCAGCGGCAGCGGCGCGAAGGCGACGTACTCGTTCGCCGGCTCGTCGTCCGACGCCGAAGTGGTCATCCGCCGCGACTTCGAGCGCGCCGACGTCAAGACGAAGCTCGACCTCGCGCGCAAGCACGCCGGCCGCAGCCAGGAGCTCGCCGACGCGTTCTCCTCCGCGCTGGCCGCGGAAGCGGGCCGCGTCGCCCGCACCGACCCGGCGATGGCCTGGCAGATCCTGACCACACTCGAAGCGCTCCCCGGGAAATACACGGCCCCCATCGACCAGAACGCGCTCCTCGGCGGACCGATGGCCTCCCGCACCATCGCAGGCATCAGCGACAAGACCCTGCGCGAGCGCGCGCTGACGTATGTCCGCGAGAATCATCCCGACTGGCCGAAGGTGTACGGCGAAACGTTCTTCCTCGACCAGGAGCCGCGCATCCTCACCGCGATCATGCAGGCCCTCGAGGAATCGGGACAGACGGAGATCCGGGACCGCCTGATCGACGAGACGCTGCGCTACCCGCGCCGCCATCCCCACGCCTTCTACTGGTACGTGAAGCGCCTCAACGAGGACGAGAAGCTGGCCGACCGCGCCAACTACGCGCTGCTCTTCCAGATGCTCGACGCGCTCACTCACGACGAGTTCTCCGGCGTGCGCGCGCGCCTCCGCGAGTTCTTCGACAAGGGCGCGCTGGCCGTGCGCATCGTCATGCGCGAGGACAACGAGGAGCAGGCCCGGAGAGTGGTCGACACGCTCGACCGCTACGGCGCGCTCGAGGAGTATCGCCGCGACATCGTCAAGGCCGCGGCGCTGATGAAGTTCCCCGGCCTGCGCGAGGCGCAGGAGGAGCCGGTCTACGCCACGGCCGACTCGCTGGAGAAGAAGCGCGCCGAGCTGCACAACCTCAAGAACGTCGAGATCCCCGCGAACTCCAGGGCGTTGCAGGCCGCGCGCGAGATGGGCGACCTGCGCGAGAACTTCGAGTACAAGGCCGCGCGGTCGCGGGCCGAGTATCTCTCCGCGCGGGTCGGCGAGCTGGCCGCGGAGCTGGCCCGCGTGCGCGTGCTCGACCCGGGGCAGATCGACACGAGCGTCGTCCGCGTCGGTACCAAGGTCGAGCTCTCGAACGGCGACACACGCCGCGAGGTGGTCATCCTCGGGCCGTGGGAGTCCGACCCGGAGCGCGGCGTCTACTCGAATCAGTCCGAGGTCGCGGGCAAGCTGATGGGGCACGCCGCGGGCGACATCGTCACGTTCATGGGCAACGACTACCAGATTGAAGCGATCCGGCGCTGGTCGGATTGATAGAATGCATCGCGTCCGGAGGAGCCGTCCGAAATGACCTATGTGATTGCAGAACCCTGCGTGAACACGAAAGACACCGCGTGCGTCGACGTCTGCCCGGTCGACTGCATTCATCCACGCAAGGATGAGGGGGATTTCGAGCAGTACGACATGCTCTACATCGACCCCGAGGTCTGCATCGACTGCGGCGCCTGCGAGCCGGCCTGCCCCGTCCAGGCCATCTTTCCGGCCGACCTGGTGCCCGAGAAGTGGAAGCACTACACCGAGATCAACGCCGACTGGTACAAAGCGAAAACGTGATTCTCCGTTTTGTGATGCAGCTCACGAATCGGGGCTGCGTCGTGGTATAGATTGCACCTCGGTTCGAGATTGCGCCGGAAACGGCAACAGAGGGGCGTAGAGCCCCTTTCTTTTTGGCAGCAGCAGCTCTTTGAGACGTTGATCGAGACCCTTCAGTTTGCGCCCACCTCGGACCCAACCACGGGAAGAGCGGGCGAATGGGCGTGCCTCCCGTGGAATTGCTGAAGCTACCTCTCTCTCTCTGCAACGCGAGCCGGAGGGTCTCGATGAACGTCTCAGGGCTGCTCACCACAGCCGCTTCAACATCCCCATCACCCCACGCGTGATCTCCCGCGTCGCCGTCCTCGCGGCCGTCTTCACGATTGCCTCTCCGACAGACTGACGCTGGCTGCGTCGCGGCGCGGCGGCCTTGCGGGCCGGCGTACTGCGGGCGCGGCCGCCGGACTTCCACTCGAAGTCGTCCGCGTCCTTCTTCCACCCGAATTCGTCCTTCTCCTTCTCCTGCTGCTCCTGCATGCTCTCCTCGAGCTTCTTCTGCAGGATCTCGTGCGCGCTCTCGCGGTTGATCGGCGTCGCGTACTTCGCGGCGATGGCGGACGCGCCGATCGTACGCGCGTACTGCGCGTCGTCGATGGCCGTCATCGACGACGACGGCGCGAGGATCTGCGCCGTGGCCACGATGGTGGGGATGCCTTTCGGATCGAGCACCGTCACCAGCGCTTCGCCGATGCCCAGGGTCGTCAACGACTTGACTACGTCGACATGGTCGCTGACCGGGAAGGTCGACGCCGTGGCCTTGACGTTCTTGGCGTCCTTCGGCGTGAAGGCGCGGATGGCGTGCTGCACGCGGTTGCCGAGCTGCGCCAGCACGTCCTCGTCGACGTCCTTCGGCGTCTGGGTGATGAAGAAGACGCCGATGCCTTTCGAGCGGATGAGGCGCGCCACCTGTTCGATGTGCTCGACCAGCGCGGAGGAGGCGTCGGAGAAGAGCTGATGCGCCTCGTCGAAGAAGAAGACCAGCTTCGGTTTCTCCGCGTCGCCCACTTCCGGGAGGCGGTAGTAGAACTGGCCCAGGAGCCACATCATGAAGGTCGAGTAGAGGCGGGGTTTGTCCTGCACGTCGGCCAGCGAGACGATGTTCACCACGCCCCTGCCGTCCACGGTGCGCAGCAGGTCCTGGATGTCCAGCTCCGGCTCGCCGAAGAACTTCGCCGCGCCCTGCTGCTCGAGCTCCACCATCTTGCGCACCAGCACTCCGACGGTCGCCGACGACATGCCGCCGTACGTTTTCAGGTCTTCCTTGCCGTCCGTGGTGAGGTAGGTGAGGACGCCGCGCAGGTCGTCGAAGTCGAGCAGCGGCATGCGCCGGTCGTCGCAGTATTTGAAGACCACCGAGAGGACGCTCTGCTGTACTTCCGTCAAGTCGAGGACTTTGCCGAGCAGGATCGGCCCGAACGACGAGACCGTGGCGCGAAGCTGCACGCCGCGATTGCCGGTCAGGCTGAAGAACTCCACCGGAAACGCTTCCGGCGTGTGCGCGCGTCCGACGCCGGCCGCGCGCGTCGCCAGCCGCTCGTTGGCTTCGCCGGCGATGCACATCCCGGCGAGGTCGCCTTTCACGTCCGCGAGCAGCACCGGCACGCCGGCGCGCGACAGTCCCTCGGCCAGCAGTTGCAGCGTGCGCGTTTTCCCGGTGCCGGTCGAGCCGGCGATCATGCCGTGACGGTTCATCATCCGCAGCGGAATCCGGATCGGCAGGTCGCCCGCCGCCGTTCCGTCGCGCAAGACGTGACCGACGTCGATGCAGGGCTCGTTGAACGCGTAGGCGGCGCGGTAGGTCTCGTCGAAGGTCATGGCAAACAGAATATCCTGAGCGCAGCGAAGGATCAGTGGAGCCCTCACGATGAGCGCGCTTCGAGACGCTGACCGTGAGGGCTCCGTTGATTCTTCGCTGCGCTCAGAATTTTTGTGGAGATACAAATGAAGATCGGATTCATCGGATTGGGCGCCATGGGCTACCCCATGGCCCGTCATCTCGCGAAGGAACACGAGCTCGTCGTCTGGAACCGGACTCGTGAAAAAGCGGAGCGCCACGCGCGCGAGCACGGCACTACGCCGGCCGGCGATCTCGCCGCCTGCGCGGACGCGGAAATCCTCATCACGATGCTCCCGACCTCGCGCGAAGTCGACGAGATCGTGGAGCGTCTCGACGCGCATCTGCGGCCCGGCACGCTCTGGATCGACGCCACCAGCGGCGACCCCAACGTCTCGCGCGAGACCGCGGTGCGGCTGGCGGCGAAAGGCGTCGAGTTCGTCGACGCGCCGGTCACCGGCGCGATCGTCGGCGCGGAGAACGCGACCCTGACGATCATGATCGGCGGCACGCCGGAGAACTTCGAGCGCGCCCGCGAAGTGCTGCGCCTCAACGGCAAGACGCTGATCCACGTCGGTCCCGTGGGTGCCGGCCACGCGATCAAAGTGCTGACGAACACGATCATGGGCGCGACGGTCTGGATCACCTCCGAGTGCATGCTGATCGCCAAGCAGTACGGCATCGACATGAAGACCGCGCTCGAGGTGACGAACGCCGGCAGCGGACGCTCGAACGCGAGCGAGAACCTCCTGCCGATGCGCCTGCGCGACGGCAACTGGCCGCTGGTCTTCAAGTTGGTCCATCACGACAAGGACATCCGCATCGCCGCCTCGCTCGCCCATCAGCAGCACGCCTCGACGCCGATGCTCGCGCTCACGCAGCAACTCTTCAGCGGCGCGTTGCACCAACTCGGCGACGGCGCGGATTACATCGAGGTGGCCAGGATCGTCGCCCGCATGAACGGCACGAGCTGGGACTGACATGCCGCGCGTGACGGTCATCATCCCGACGTACAACTGGAGCACGGTCCTTCCGTACTCGATCGGCAGCGTGCTCGCGCAGACGTTCACCGACTTCGAGGTGCTCGTGATCGGCGACGGCTGCACCGACGACTCCGAGGCGGTCGTGAGGTCGATCGCCGATCCGCGCGTGCAGTGGATCAACATCGAGCGCACCGGACACCAGTCCGGTCCGAACAACGAAGGCCTCCGCCGCGCGCGCGGCGAGGTCATTGCCTACCTCGGCCACGACGATCTATGGCTGCCGCACCACCTCGCCGTGCACCTCGAACGCGACCACGATTTCACCTGCTCGCTGGCCGCGCTCATCGGTCCCGAGGGGAGCACGATCGAGCCGACGCATCCCAACGCGGCGTTCTCGCGATGGGTGCCGCCGTCCTCGTTCGCCCATCGCCGCTCGCTGGGGATCGAATGGCGCGACTATCGCGAGCTGAGCGACCCGCCCGAGCGCGATCTGGTGCGGCGCATCCTGCAGTCGGGCGCGCGCGCCGCGGTGATTCCACGGCTGACGGTGCTGAAATTCGCCGCGTCGGTGCGTCGCAACGTCTATCGCGAACGTCCCGCACACGAGCAGTCGGCGTGGCTCGCGCGCGTGCGGGAGGAGCCCGACCTCGAGGCGACGCTCCTCGCGCGGATGCTGCTGCACCCCGCACCACATCGGATGTGGCGTTTTCTGCGCGAACCGTCACAATGGTGGGCATTCATCTGGCGCCGCGGTGGGAACCGCATTCGCGCCCGACAACGATTCAAGGGGGTCTCCTGATGCTTCCAGGTGCGCAGAAGGATGGGCAGTTGGTCACGAGCGAGTGGCAGTCAGTCGCCGGCGGCATCGACGGGTTGCTCACCCGCGAGGTGCTGCACGTGCCGCGCGAGCACGGTGTGGTCACGGAGTTGTACCGTTCCGAATGGGACCCGACCGGCATCCCCGTCACCCACATCTACCAGTCACGCCTCTTCCCCGGCGCGATCGGCGCGTGGAGCTGCCACATGAAGTCGATCGATCGCCTCTTCTGCAACCAGGGACATCTCAAGGTGGTGCTGTTCGACGGACGCGAGGAGAGCCCCACCTTCGGACAGGTGTCGGAGCTCTACGTCGGCGATCCGCGTCCGACCTTCATCGTCCTTCCGATCGGCATCTGGCACGGCCTGCAGAACCTCGGCACCAACGACGCGCTGGTGCTGAACTATCCGACGCACGCGTACGACTACGAGGACCCCGATCACTGGCGCCTCCCCTACGACACCGACCAGATCCCGTACACGTGGCGCTCGCGTGGCTTGCGGAAAGACGCGGTCTAGTTCATCCCGAGCAAAGTGAGGGATCTTTGGTGACGCCGCGTAATGGCGTGCGCTCGGGATCAACTCAAAACGTCGAGCGCGTCTGTCCGCCGTCGATCTGCAGTGAGACGCCGGTGACGAACGACGCACGCTCACTGCAGAGAAACGCGACCACGTCCGCGAGCTCGTGCGGGCGGCCGAAGCGGCCCAGCGGGATCGCGGTGACGGCCTTCTGCAGGTACTCCTCGGGGGTGATGCCCTGCTCCTGCGCGCGGACCTCGCTGAGCTGCTTCTGGCGGTCGGTCAGGAAGTGACCGGGCAGCACGGCGTTGACGAGGATGTTGTCCTTCGCCACCTGATCGGCCAGCGTCTTCGTCAGACCGGAGATGCCGGCGCGCAGCGTCGAGCTGACCGTGAGCAGCTCGCTCGGCTGCTTGGCGACGAACGACGTCAGGTGGACGATGCGGCCCCACTT
>DASVSV010000177.1:0-4814 GCA_036387915.1 Thermoanaerobaculia bacterium | reverse complement strand
GTGGTGAAGGCGGGGTCGCGGCGGCAGGCATTTCTGTACGGCTGGATCGCGCAGACGGTGGCGTGGCTGATCATGGTGCCGTGGGTGGTGCGCGTGATGTCGCACTACGGCGGACTGCCGCAGGCGACCGGCGTGGCGATCTTCATCGCCATGTCCGCCTACCTCGGACTCTACGGCGCGCTCTTCGCGTGGATCGTGAAGCGCCTGCGCCTGGGGACGCGCTTCGCGCCGTGGCTGCTCGTGCCACTCGTATGGGCTGCCATCGAATTCGTGCGGACGTATTTTCTGACCGGCTTTCCGTGGAACCTCATCGCCACGGCCCTGATCGACTATCCGTCCTTCGTGCAGCTCGACCGCTTCGCCGGTCCCTACTTTCTCGGCGCGCTGCTCGTGCTGCCTTCGGTGGTGATCGCGTGGTTCGTCACGCAGCGCGTGCAGCCGATCGCGCGCGTGGTCGTCGCCGGCGCGCTGGGCATCCTGATCCTGGTCTGGTGGGGGACGGGGCTGGTCGCGTCGAAGCTGATCGTGCGCCCGCGCGGCAACCCGACCACGACCGCCGCGCTGCTGCAGCCCAACATCTCCCAGGAGATGCGCTGGGATGAAGACAACGTGTTGACCATCTTCCAGAAGATGACCGGGATGACCGTCGAGGCGGCGAAGAAGGGCGCGAAGATCATCGTCTGGCCCGAGTCCACCGTGCCGCTCTCGTACACGGAGACGCCGTTCTACAAAGACACCATCGAACAGCTCTCGCGCCAGTACGGCGTCGACATCATCCTCGGCTCGGTGGCCACCGATCCGAAGCGGCCGGCCAGCCTCTGGAACTCGGCCTTCCTCGTCAGCGGCGGCCAGACCATCGGCCACTACGACAAGATCCGCCTGGTGCCCTTCGGCGAGTACGTGCCGCTGCGGCGCGTGCTCTTCTTCGCCGAGAAGCTCGTCCGCGCCGTGGGCGAGTTCGAGTTCGGCACGAACGAGCAGCCGCTGGCCGGCAAACAGAAATACGGCCTGGCCATCTGCTACGAGGTGGTCTTTCCGCAGATCACGCGCACGCAGGTGCTCAACGGCGCGGACGTGCTGGTGACGATCACCAACGACGCCTGGTACGACGGCACCTCCGCTCCCGCGCAGCATCTCTGGCAGGCCCGCATGCGCGCCGTCGAGGACGACCGCTACATGCTGCGCGCCGGCACCACCGGCATCTCCGCGTTCATCGACCCGACCGGGCAGATGCAGTCGTGGATCCCGATGGGGCGCGACGGCATCATCTACGCGAAGTTCGAGCCGCGCACCGAGATCACCGGCTACGTCCGTTTCGGCGACTGGTTTGCGTGGATGGCGTGCGCTGTGGTGTTCGGTTTTTCAGTTTATCCCGCGCGAAGACGCGGGATCTCCGGCTCCACCGGCAGCGCCTGAGCGTCACGTCACGCGTGTGCACCATAGATCCCGCGTCTCCGCGCGGGATAGACTTAGGTGAATATGCGAGACGACATCCCCGAGAAGATTGAAGACCTGCGCACCCGACTCGACTCCGTACGGAGTTATCTTTGACCCGGCCGGCGCGCAAAGAGCACTAGACGAAATCGAGCGGGAGATGTCCGCGCCCGGCTTCTGGGACAATCAGGAGACGGCGCAGGAGGTCGGACGCAAACGCGCACGCGTGGAGAAGCGCATCGCCGCGTCCAAGTCCCTCGAATCGAAGTCCGGCGACCTCGGCGTCCTTCTCGATTTTCAGAAGGAAGGGGAGAACGTCTCGGACGAGATCGAGGCGCTGCTGACGCAGCTCGAGTCGGAGATCAACGCCGTCGAGCTGACCATGAAGCTCTCCGGCGAGCACGATCTCCGCGACGCCATCGTGAACATCCATCCCGGCGCCGGCGGCACCGAGTCGCAGGACTGGGCCGAGATGCTGCTGCGCATGTACCTCCGCTACTGCGAGCGCAAGGGCTGGTCGACGGAGATGCTCGACTATCAGGCCGGCGAGGAAGCGGGCCTCAAGAGCGCCACGGTGATGGTGCGCGGCGATTACGCGTACGGCTACCTCAAGGCCGAGACGGGCGTGCATCGCCTCGTGCGCATCTCGCCGTACGACGCCGCGAAGCGCCGCCACACCTCGTTCGCGTCGGTGATGGTCATGCCCGACATCGACGACACGATCGAGGTCGAGATCACCGACAAGGACCTCCGCGTCGATACGTACCGCTCCTCCGGCGCGGGCGGCCAGCACGTCAACGTCACCGACTCCGCGATCCGCATCACGCACCTGCCGACCGGCATCGTCGTGACCTGCCAGAACGAGCGCAGCCAGCACAAGAACCGCGACACGGCCATGCGCCTGCTCCGCTCGCGCATTTACGCCATGGAGCTGGAGAAGCAGAAGGAAGAGCAGAACAAGCTGGCCGGAGAGAAGAAGGACATCGGCTGGGGCTCGCAGATCCGCTCGTACGTCCTGCAGCCGTACCAGCTCGTCAAGGACCTGCGCACGCAGTACGAGGTCGGCGACCCGAGCCGCATCCTCGACGGAGACCTCGACGGTTTCATCGAGGCCTGGCTCGCCGCGCAGGTGCGGAAAGCCTCGGACTAGTGTCATGTTCCAGCACGAAACCGTGGGTGCTTTGCGGCGGCGGCGGACCGTCTGCTGCGCCGCCGCTCCTCAACGATGTCCCCGCATCGCCTTCGTCGCGGCGACTTGCAGCCAGCCCGCCGGCGCTCGCAAATCACCCACGGTTTCATGCTGGACATGACACTGACCCGATGCGCGTCGCCGTGCTGACGCCGCTGCCGCCGACGAAAACGGGTGTCGCGCACTACGCGTCGATGCTCCTGCCGGCGCTCGCACAACGCGCCGACGTGCACGCGTTCGACCTGCCGACGGTCCTCGACGACTACGAGCACGTCGTCTATCAGCTCGGCAACAACCCGCATCACGAGTTCATCTACGCCGCGGCGATGCAGCGGCCGGGCGTGGTGGTGCTGCACGACCTCGTGCTGCATCACCTGATCGTGGAGATGACGCTGGCCCGCGGCGACGCGGACGGGTACGTCGCGGCGCTGGAGGCGAATCACGGCCCCGCCGGCGCGGCCTGGGCGCGCGGACGGGCCGCGGGACTGCACAGCGAGATGGGAAACTTCCTCTTGCCCGCCTCGGTCGAAGTCGCGCAGCGCGCGCAGAGCGTGATCGTGCACAACCGCTACGCCGCGGACCGGCTGCGGTCGTTCGGCGTGACGACGCCCATTCACGTCGTGCCGCATCCATACGTCCCGGAGACGCGCACCTTCGAGCGGACGATGTTCGCGCCGGAGCAGCGCGTGATCGGCTTCTTCGGCTTCCTGACCTCGGCCAAGCGCGCCGAGGTCGTGCTGGAGGCGTTTCGCATCGCGCGTGCGCAGGATCCGCGGCTCGCGCTGCTGATCGTCGGCGAGCCCGCGCCGAACGTCGACGTCGAGGCGCTGCGCGGCGACGGCATCGTCATGACCGGCTACGTCGCGGACGACGAGTTCCCACGCTACTACGCCATCGCCGATCGCTTCGTGAATCTGCGGTATCCCTCGGCCGGCGAAACCTCGGGAACACTGATCCGCGCACTCGACGCGGGGAAGCCGGTGGCCGTGAGCGACTACGCGCAGTTCGCGGAGCTGCCGGACGATGTCGTGTTCAAGGTGCCGCTCGGGGCGGGGGAGGTGGAGCGGCTCGTCGAGTTCTTCACCGCCGACCTACCCAGTCCCGCTACACGCCAACGTGCGTGGCTCGAACAAAACGCATCGCTCGACAAGACGGTCGACGGTTATCTGGCGGCGATGGAGCGCCGGCTGCCAGCCGGCCAGCGGCCGGCGCTGCGTGCGCTTTCCCTCTTCCCGCGGCTCGAGCTGGTTTCGGTGAAGCCGCTCGTCGTGCGCAACGCGGGCACGACGACGATTCGCACGCGTACGTACGCCGAGCCCGAGTACCGCCTGATCGCCAAGCTCTTCGACGGCGAGAAGCTGGTGCAGGACCAGTGGCTCGCGCTGTCGAAAGACCTCCATCCCGGCGACACCGCGGAGATCCCGTTCGAGCAACGCGCGCACGCGACAGAGCTCCGCCTCTACCACGCCCTGCAGGACATCCCGATGCTCGACGCTGAGCCGTGGGAGACCGCGCGTGTTCGATGACGCGGCACTGGCGCGTCTGCGCGAGATCCTCGCCGAGCGTCCGGCGATCGAGATCGACGCGCCGCAGCATCGCCGTGCGTGCGTGCTCATCCCGCTGATCCGCAACGGGCAGAGCTGGTCGATCCTCTTCACGCAGCGTTCGGAGAACCTGGCCGCGCACAGCGGACAGATCTCGTTCCCCGGCGGATCTGTCGAGGGAGACGAATCGCTCGAGCAGGCCGCAATTCGCGAGGCCGAGGAAGAGGTGGGCATTCCGGCGCAACACGTGGAGCTCATCGGGCGGCTCGACGACGTCATCACCCACAGCGGCTTCCTCGTCGCGCCGTTCGTCGGCGTCATTCACGAGCCGGTCGAGTACGTGATCCAGGAGTCCGAGGTCGTGGAAGTGTTCGAAGTGCCGCTCGCGGCGCTGCTCGACGTGCGCAATCCCGAGGTGCGCTATGTGCCCTTCCGCAAGAAAGAGTTCCCGGCGTACTTTTACCACCACGGGCGCTACGAGATCTGGGGACTGACCGGCCGCATGCTCAAGGCCTTTCTCGACCTCGTCTGGCGGGCTACTTAGTAGTCGATTCGCTAAGTTCGAGCACAGATCGCGTGGCGGCGCAGCGCCGCCTGCTTCGGCGTCGCTTCTCACCGATGTCCCGCATCGCCTCGTCGCGACGCCT